>JBILJP010000004.1:0-40333 GCA_044377135.1 Fluviicola sp. | reverse complement strand
CCGGCAATCGTCAAAATTATCTTCGGATTTCTCATGGCATATGTTGCATTTACCATGATTCGTTCCGGATTCAATCTCTATAAAAATGAAGAATAGTTTGCATACCCTTATTCAACAACGCTCGGAAGAATTGTTTGCGAAAGTGAAAACCTACCGCGAACACATGCACCGTTTTCCTGAATTGTCGTATGCCGAGCACGAAACCATGAATTATGTGGCGCAACAACTCACTTCATTGAACATTCCGTTCACGGCAAACGTGGCTGAGACTGGTATAATTGCTGTTATTCGTGGCGATCATCATTCGGAAACGGATAGTTGTTTCGGACTGCGCTCAGAACTCGATGCATTGCCTATTCAAGAACTCAACGACGTTCCGTATTGTTCTACAAAAGAAGGAATCATGCACGCTTGCGGACACGATGTTCATACCGCAATTCTACTTGGCGCTGCAGAATTATTACTTGAATTGCGCAATGAATTACCACATCCGGTAAAGTTGTTCTTTCAACCAGGCGAAGAGAAAAATCCGGGCGGTGCCTCACTCATGATTGCCGACGGAGCGCTTAAAAACCCTGATGTTCATGCCATGGCTGCCTTGCATGTGTTTCCTGAAATGGAAACCGGAAAACTGGGGTTCAAAACCGGTTTATACATGGCTTCATGCGACGAAATTTACATTACCATCAACGGAAAAGGCGGACACGGAGCCACACCACACCAAACCATCGATCCGATTATGATTGGCGCGCAATTGCTGGTTGGTTTGCAACAAATTGTAAGTCGGAATTGTGATCCTAAAATACCATGCGTGCTCTCGTTCGGACATTTTGAAGCACTTGGAGCCACCAACGTTATTCCCGAAAAAGCTTACTTAAAAGGTACTTTCAGAACCATGGACGAAGGCTGGCGCGCGAAAGCGTTGGAGTTAATTGAATCACATGTAAACCATGTTACAGCGCAGTTTGGTGCTACAGCAGATTTGACCATTTCGAAAGGATATCCGTTTCTGGAAAACGATCCGGAACTGACTACCGCAGTGAGAAGCATTGCCGAAACACATTTTGGTGAAGAAAACATAGAAACCTTGCCAATTCGTCTCACCTCAGAAGATTTTTCGTACTATGCACGGGAAATTCCGGTGTGTTTTTTCCGCTTAGGAGTGCGCAACGAAGCCGAAGGAATTGTTTACGGAGTTCACCATCCACGTTTCAATATTGATGATCGTGCGCTGGTTGTTGGAATACAAGCCATGACCTTGGCACCATTTTCGTAACAATGACGCGTATGAAACAAACAATCACATGCCTCATAGTGGTATTGGCTTTACTAAGCAGTTGCGGTACAGACGATACTCCTGTGAGCAATAAAGAGATTTTCGAGATCCGCAGCATAGGAACGCTTTCTACCAGTGAGTATACGGTGGGTAAAATCATCAAGCTCAACGACGAAGGTGAATGGTACCATTGGGGCGATCGTAAAATCCTCATTAGTTGCAAAGCGAAAATAAAGGCCGGCGTAAACCTCAACAACCTGAAAGCCGAAGACATCAAGGTTACCGGCAAAAAAATTGAGATTCAGTTGCCACCTGCCGAAATCATTTCCTTTGAAATGAACCCCGATCAAATCAAAACCGAAATGGTAGATGTAAGCGGTTTCAGAGGTGGATTTTCACAACAAGAAAAAAATAAGATTTTACGCTTAGGTGAAAAATCGATCCGGGAAGACATGAAAGAACTCAACATTATCAACGATGCTGAAACCAACGCCATTGTGTTCCTAACGGATTTTTACAAGAATTTAGGTTTTGAAGAAATAATCATTCATGGTACGAAACAAGATAAGCGAACTACGAATATTGATCGTTAGGCTGGCTATTATTGCCGTCATCGTTATCGTAGGATACATCATTTACCAGCGCTATTTCGCCGATCATTCGGGCGATGATTATGCCATTGAAGATACGCCGCTTCACGTGGAAGAAATCCGCAAGATTGTGGAGTTGAATACCCTCAAGTTTCGCGATGAAGTGGTAGTTGATTCATTGGAATTGTACAAAACCACAGCAGAACAAATTCAGGGAAATCTGGAAAAATTGATGGATCCGGATCAAGCCAAACACGGCATAACGAGTAGCAATGTCAAACGTCGTCTTACCATGGTTGTGAAAGGCGAGTTGTTGTACGGTATCGACCTCAAACGAAAGGATTTTACCGTGATGCCGAAAGATGGAAAGCTAGTCATCAGCCTCCCGAATCCGGAATTGTTATCCATCAACCTTACGCCTAAAAACACCGATGTTTTCGTGGAAAACGGCACGTGGAAAGACTACGAACGTCAGCTTCTCATGCGCAAGGCACGCACCAAGATGATTGCTTCGGGCGAAAAACTGCGTCTGACAGAAAAAGCCAAAGTTCCGCTTGAACGATTGCTAAAACAGCTGATTCGCTCTGCCCAGCCGATTGTGATAGAGTATTATTAACTCTCACCTGCACATGAAACGATCCAAATTGCTTCTACTGTTGTTGTTTTATGGATTTGTTATTAGCTTTTTCTCTTTCCTGAGCGTATTAGGTATTGCAATGTTTCAGCACTTTGCTCATTTAAGAGAACGACCTATTCCATTTTGGGTGGAACATGGTTTTCCATATACCTTCTTTTACGAAACAACATTCAACGATGACGGGCTCCATGGATTCCATCCTAATCAACTTATGCTCGATTTGATAATTCATTTCCTGTTTTATACATTGTTGTTTGCCGGATATAAATGGCTTAAAAATGGGACAAAAAAAGGGCTGTGATCAATCACAGCCCTAAAACAATTATCGTGTATGATTACAACCCGAATGCAGCTTTCACTTGATCCGCGTAATCTAATTTTTCCCATGTAAACAATTCAACTTCTCTTGAAACAACTGTTCCGTCAGGAGATTTGAACGTTTTGGTAACCACTTCGTTTTTACGTCCCATGTGACCATAAGCAGCAGTTTCGCTGTAGATCGGGTTACGCAATTTCAAACGTTGCTCAATCGCGTACGGACGCAAGTCAAAGATAGCTTCCACTTTTTTCGCGATTTCACCGTCGGTCAAATCAACTTTTGCTGTTCCGTAAGTGTTTACAAACAATCCGCATGGTTTTGCCACACCAATTGCGTAAGACACTTGCACTAACACCTCATCACACAAACCGGCAGCAACCAGGTTTTTTGCAATGTGACGTGTAGCATAAGCAGCAGAACGGTCAACTTTGGATGGATCTTTTCCGGAGAACGCTCCACCACCGTGAGCACCTTTACCACCGTAAGTATCAACGATGATTTTACGACCTGTCAAACCAGTATCTCCGTGAGGTCCGCCGATAACGAATTTTCCTGTTGGATTGATATGATACGTGATTTGGTCGTTGAACAATGCTTGTAATTCTGGTTTCAATTTCGCTTTCACACGTGGAATCACGATAGAAATGATGTCTTCTTTGATTTTCGCCAACATTTCAGGCTCAGAAGCAAAATCGTCGTGTTGTGTAGAAACTACAATGCTATCAATACGTTGCGGAACATTATCATCAGAATACTCGATGGTAACCTGAGATTTTGCATCCGGACGAAGGTATCCGATTACTCCTGATTCGTTGTTGCGAATAGCAGAAAGTTCTTGCAAGATTTTGTGCGCCAAATCCAATGCCAATGGCATGTAATTTTCGGTTTCTTTGGTTGCGTAACCAAACATCATTCCCTGGTCACCAGCACCTTGAGCATTTGCTCTTGCTTCAAAATCATTGTTATCCACCTTACGGTCAACACCTTGGTTGATATCGTCTGATTGATCGTGAATTGCAGAAAGAATACCGCAAGAATTTGCTTCAAACATGTATTCCGACTTCGTGTAACCGATTTTACGGATCACTTCACGTGCAATGGCTTGTACATCCAAATAGGTCTTTGTTTTCACCTCACCGGCCAAAACCACCTGACCCGTTGTTACCAATGTTTCACACGCTACTTTTGAAGTAGGATCGAAAGCCATGAAGTTATCAATCAACGCGTCAGAAATCTGATCCGCTACCTTATCCGGGTGTCCTTCAGAAACAGATTCTGAGGTAAACAAATATGACATAGTTCTGTATTAAAAAATTGTGACGCGCGAAATTAGTGAAAAAAAAAAGAACGGGAATCCAAAGCGATTAATAATCCTTTAAATAAATCTATCAAACCGGTAGATTAAACCTTCACGAATTCAGGTCGAATCCACCTTACACCACATCGCTCATTTTCCAACCGAATATTTTTCGGTAGTTTTGACCTAGATTCACTTCTATGTTGTTCGCTGTAATTATTTTATCCATTGTCCTTCTGGCAGCCTTGCTTTACATTCTGCTCGTTAGTATGAAATTGCGCGAGCTCACAAAACAACACACCGATCTTTCCGAACGCAATCAGGAGCTCAATGCCATGATGCATTCAAGTGAACTGAAAGCCTTGCGCTACAAACTCAATCCGCACTTATTCAAAAACGCACTCAATTCCATCCAATCGCACGCTTATCAAACGTATTATTCCATGGATAAACTCTCGGGAGTGTTGGATTACATATTATACGATAGCGATCAACCGCTAGTTTCTTTGCAGGAAGAAATGGATTTTGCTGCGAATTTCATTGAAATCAACCGATTAAAATTAAGTCCGCTGTTTGATTTACGCGTTCGCAATGCTATCGAAAAATCAAGTGCCGATTGGTCTGATCTCAAAATAATGCCTTTGGTAACGGTGGATCTCATTGAAAACGCCTTTAAACACACCGATTTTCAGAAAACCGAATCGTTTATTTCAATCAGTTTTCAATTGGAAAAAGGTTGGTTTCAACTGGAAGTGAGCAATCGTGTAAGTGAAAAACCACCTCTTCGCAAGAAAAATAGTGGGTTGGGATTAAAAAATCTGGAAGAACGCCTTAAAATTGCATATCCTGATCGCTACAAATTACTGGTAATTTCAGAAGGTTCGGTATTTCGTACGCAACTACAACTGCAATTGCATGACTGAAAAGTACCGTTGCATATTGATCGATGACGAATTGCTGGCGTTGGCTTACCTGCGAACGTTGTGCGAAGCCATTCCGAATATTGAAGTGGTACGCGCTTATGACAACCCGGTCAACCTGCTAAACGATTTACCAGAACTATCAGTAGATTTTTGCATTTCAGACATTGTTATGCCTTCGTTGTCGGGACTTGATTTGGCGACGCAACTCAACAATTTACCGGTCATTTTCACCACCGCCCACAACGAATATGCTGCCGATGCGTTCGACATTGATGCAGTTGATTATTTGCGAAAACCGGTTCAAAAAGAGCGACTGGAAAAAGCTATTGAGAAAGTTGTTCAAATCCTTCGACAACGTGCCGCGAAACCTGTGGTATTGAATGTAACCACTTCAAAAGGGAAAATGCGTTTGGTTTCAGATCAGCTTGTTGCGGTTTCATCCGAAACCATTGACCGACGTGATAAATTGGCAACGCTTTCAACCGGTGAAGAATGGATCATCAAAAACACCTCGTTTGAACAACTGCTCAACTTGCTTCCAAGCGAACAATTTTGCCGCATTTCCAAAAGCGAAGTCGTCGGTTTGTCTTTTGTTACGGGATATACAGGCGAAACCGTTTTCACTTCACACAAATCAAAAAACGGCAGTTTGCGCAATTTTACGTTGAGCGATAATTACCGAAAAGAGTTTCTGGAAAAGCTCAGCCGCAAGTTCGGTACATGAAATAAGCCTTTTGTTACATTCTTTTGATCGGCTTTACAAAGCTGTGAAATGACGGCTTACTTTCGCGGTAAAGAAGAACTTTATCGCCATGAAAAACATCAAGAATCTACTTTTTTACGTGCTCACCATCGGTGGTTTTTCCACGTTGATTTTCGGAATTGTAACTTGGGGTCAGGTATTGGAAGATCGCAAAGGCATCACCAATGCTCATCATGAAGTCACGGCATCTACCTGGGATCAATTCATGGATACGTTTTTTCATAATCTTAATCATCCACTTGCGATTCTTTTATTGCAAATCATTACCATTATTGTTGCCGCGCGCATTTTCGGATTCTTTTGCCAAAAAATAGGTCAGCCATCAGTAATTGGTGAGATCATTGCCGGTATTGTGCTCGGACCATCGGTGATAGGCATGTACTTTCCTGATTTTTCCACTTTCTTATTTCCGAAAGAATCGTTGGGAAATCTTCAATTCTTAAGTCAAATAGGGTTGATCTTGTTCATGTTTGTAGTTGGTATGGAACTCGATCTGAATGTTTTGCGCAAAAAAGCCAACGATGCCGTAGTGATCAGTCATGCCAGTATTGTCTTTCCTTTTACGCTAGGAGTGGGACTTGCCTACTTTGTGTACGATGCTTTTGCGCCTGACAACGTCAACTTTCTCTCGTTTGCCCTGTTCATCGGTATTGCCATGAGTATTACGGCCTTTCCGGTTTTGGCGCGTATTGTACAGGAACGCGGACTCACCAAAACCAAGTTAGGCGCCATTGTTATAACATGTGCCGCCGCCGATGATATCACTGCCTGGTGTATTTTGGCCGCCGTAATTGCCATTGTGAAAGCCGGTTCTGTTCTCAGTGCCTTGTACATCATTCTTGCCGCGGTAATTTATGTGTTCTTAATGCTGAAAGTGGTTCGTCCGTTTTTAAAACGATTGGGCGAAAAATACTCCAGCAAAGAGAGTTTGAGCAAACCGGTAGTTGCGTTGTTCTTTATCACGCTGATCATCTCTTCTTACATGACGGAAGTCATTGGAATACATGCCTTGTTCGGCGCGTTTTTAGCAGGCGTTATCATGCCGTCGAGTCTAAATTTCAGAACCGTTTTTATTGAGAAAGTAGAAGATGTGGCGCTGGTTTTGTTACTTCCGTTGTTCTTCGTTTTCACCGGATTGCGCACGCACATCGATTTACTCAACGATTGGTCGCTATGGGGAATTGCGGCTATCATCATTGCGGTTGCTGTTATCGGTAAATTCCTTGGTTCTGCCTTGGCGGCAAGATTTGTAGGACAATCTTGGCGTGAAAGTTTGATCATCGGCGCATTGATGAACACGCGCGGTTTGATGGAATTGGTAGTATTAAACATCGGTTATGATTTGGGCGTTTTGTCTGATGAAATCTTTACCATGTTAGTGTTAATGGCGCTCATCACCACCTTCATGACAGGACCGTTGTTGGATTTGATCAATTGGTTCTTGCCCGAAAAAGACACGCAACTTGAGCAACAAGCAAGTGTCAATTCTACCAAATACACCATTCTTGTTTCATTCGGAAGTCCTGAACGTGGCAGAACATTATTGCGCCTTGCCAACAGCTTTATTCGTAAATCGCATGACAATGCCGGAGTGACCGCCTTGCACGTTTCGTTGAGTAATGATTTGAATCAATTCAACGCCGAAGAATACGAACGTGAAAGTTTCAAACAAGTGAAATCGGAGGCCAGACGTTTGCAATTGCCCGTGGTAACCTTGTTCAGACCAACGGTTGACATCGACAAAGAAATCACCGATACAGCCAACGCCGGTAATTTTGATTTGCTCATGATTGGCATTGGGCGATCGGTATTTGAAGGATCGTTACTGGGTCGTGTGCTCGGCTTCACTACAAAACTGATCAATCCGGAGCGCCTGTATGAAACCATTACCGGAAAAGAACCCTTGTTTGAAAACACGGTATTCGACGACAGAACGCGGCAAATCATCAAAGGGTCTAAAATTCCGGTTGGTATTGTGATCGATAAAGATTTAGAGAAAGTAGAAAACATTTTCTTACCGATATTCTCCATTCACGATAGCTTTTTGCTCGTTTATGCACAGAAACTGATTCACCACAGCGACGCGCGAATTATCATTTTGGATGCAGCCGGAATCATCAAACAACATCCTGAAATCAAGGAATCAATTCGCTCCATCGAACAAGTGGCTCCCAATCACATTGCCCTGCACACCGAACGCAAATTGGAAAAGGAATTCATGCAGCAGCAAGATTTGATGATTATCAGTCATGATAGCTGGCGTAAAGCGGTGGAAACACAAAGTATTTGGTTAACGAATACGCCATCGGTGTTGATTATTAAGCCGTAAATTAGAAGATTTTACTATTCAAGAATGTAACTCAGAAACTCAATAACTTAGAAACTCATATTATAAGTTGTTGAGTTTCTAAGTTGGGGGACTTTAACAAAAAATACCTCAATTCTTTTCAGCATAACGTTCCGCCAATTTCTTAGGAGCTACATTGCAGTAGGAAGTCTTGAGAATATCTTGTACAAATTCAGACTCTACGTTCGCGAGTTCGGTAACTGTCCAACCTTGCAATCCCCATTTGTTGGGAACCGGATAACAGACCGTTTTATCGAACGCTCCGAAAACCGATTGCTGAACTGGTGTCAATTTCACTACCAGCCGGTGTTCAGCCGCATTATACGTCGCGAAAATCTTCCCTTTTACCCGAAAAGATGTTTTTTCAAAATGCGGTTCTTCGGTGCTTTCAATAAACGATAATCCCAATTCGCGCAATTTTTCGAGTGTTACCATCACAGCATTTTTAAAATCAGATCAAAATACAGCTTTTTCAGTGTATTTATGATCAATTAACTAGTTGTTTTTGGTAATTACAAGTAGCTTTGAAAAAAAAACACATGAAATTCTCATTCCTGCTTTTGCTTTTTTCATTGATTGCTTCATCGATGATCAACGCGCAGAATCCACTTGGTATTCAACAATATCCTGCTATCAAATATTCAGGCAAACCGGTCACTTACGATTGGACTGCTGTTGACCAATTAATTGCCGATGGCCTTCCAAACAAAGCAATGGAAGAAATCAAACGCTTGCAGCAACGAGCTATTACAGAAACTAATGTGTCTGAATACTGGCGAACATTGCAGGAAATCAGCGTGCTTGTTGACCAGGGAATGTTGGAAGAAAGTGCATTGCAGGAAATCGTTTGGGATTACAGTGAACGCGCTGATGCCTTGTCTTTCCCGTTAAACAATATCACGCATTTGTATTTGGGCAATTGGTTCAGCTATGGCTCTCTCGCCGAAAATGAAGAGAGTAAGTCGTGGAAAATTGGCGATAAACGCATGCTCCTTACAAGTGAAAACCGACAAGAATTGATTCTGTTTCATGAAAAAGCCAGCTTAAATAAAGCGCAATCTCTGATGGAATGGGACTTGGATTACAGTTATTACCACACGCGTTTTGATCCGGTTTACGAAACCGACCCACGACCTGATGTGATTAAAAACTACCCTACTTTGTTCGATTTTATGGCATTTTCATACATCGACAGACATGAACAAGATTTTTCAAGCTACTATTACAATCCTGTTGTAGCAACTGCTATCAATGACTCAGTGAGTTTTGCTGCTACCGAATTATTGCCAACTTCAACTGATTTCACACGTAACGATAATTGGGTATTTCCGCTTTTTCATGCCATGGAAATGCTGCATTGGACGCAAAACAGATTGACACAATACAGTCACGCATTGGAAGCTCGCATTCAGTTCGTTGCATCCAATTACAAAAATGAGAACAGCGAAAGATTAGCTTTAAAAGCGTGGACAGCTGCCGAGCAACGTTTATTGGCTAAAAATCATTCAAGTGCAGCCATTTTTACCTTAAAAATTGCGAACAACGAAGTGCATGAAGGAAAAAGCTATCATTGGAAAACGAACACAAAACCAACAGAAGAACTCATTCATGCGTTGCAACGGATTGATGCTTCGTTAAAGCTATTCCCCGATTCGGAAGTCGCGCAAGCGCTCAAAGATCTGAGAGCAACCATTGTAAAAAGTGAATTGCAATTTACTATTAAAACAGACCTATCACTCAACGAAGCACAATTGATGGGTGTTGATTACCGAAATCTTACTGCCGCAACAATGATGGTGTATCATGTGAAAAAAGATTTCACCGGCAATTCTCAGAACTACCTCAAAAAATTGGTTCTTGAAAAAACGTATACGCAGCAATTGACCTTTGATGCCGATGCACGCATGTTACCGCACAGCAAAGATTTCCTGCTCCCGGCTTTTACGGCAACAGGTACTTACCTAGTCATCATCGCGCCGAGCGCAGCGAAAGTGGATGCCATTATAGCAGCAGATACCTTATCCAATCAAACCGATTTTGCTTACAAAATGGTTCAGGTGACGCAATTGTCGGTAAAAACATCCAATGAGAACTCACGGAATCGCATTCAAGTAGTTCATTCCCAAACCGGAAAACCGATTGCTGGTGCCAAAGTGCGTTACACACGCAAGGTTTACGGCATGAACAATGAACACACCATCTTGTTGAAGGAAACCACCACGAACAGTGAAGGTATTTCTGAAGCCGATTTTATCAACGAATACAATTACACCGTTAGCTACAAAGGTGACAGTGTAAGCGATCGCCAATACCGCTACAACTACGGTCAGGAATCGATTAAGACAAAGTTGATGGTGTATACCGACCGAAGCATTTACCGTCCGGGACAAACGGTCAACTACAAAGTGATTGCCTATGACGACAACGACACCAGAAAAGGCGTAGTCAATGATTTTCAGGTTCGTTTGGTAGTAACCGATCAAAACGGTCAGCAATTGGCAAGCGAAAGCAAACGCACCAACTCCTACGGTTCGGTAGCAGGTAGTTTCCAAATTCCGTTTTCAGGATTTCTTCAAGGAGCGTTGTATTTGACCTTTAATGAAGGCGTTGCTTACCAATATATCACTGCCGAAGAGTACAAACGTCCGACTTATGAGACGGTTTTCGACACCATCAAAACACAATATGCCCTTGGTGATTCAATTACCTTTTCAGGAAAAGCTATTGCGTATGCAGGTTATGCAATCGCCAATGCGAAAGTAACGGTTTCGGTAAGTGAACAACGCTACTTCCCATGGAATTACAAAGGCATGCTTAGTGAATACAACGAACAGGAATTTACAACAGTAACAGACGACAACGGAAATTTCACCATCCGATTCAAAAGCGAAAAAGGTGATGAAATGTACGGAGTAAATTATTCGGTTTCTGCCATTGTTGTAAACGCAACAGGTGAAACCCATGAAGACTTCACAGATCTTTATATTGGTAAAAATCGCTTTACCATCAGCACAAATGTTCCAACTCAACTGCTTACTTCAGACGAAAATAAAGCGGACGTATCCATTTACAACAGCATGGGGTACGAGCAGAAAGACATTCAGGTGAATTATACCATCGAAAAAGAAATTCGCAGTGCTTATCTTCAAAAATCAGCGGAAGAAAGTGAATTTAAAGGATTTACCGGAAACGAGTTAAAGAAAGTCCTTCCGTTCCTGATGTATTACGAAGCTGATAAAGTGATTGCACGTGTTGAACTGGCAAAAGGTCAACTAAAATCAGGCGAACAAATCGATATCAACAAAGCATTGAATAATCAACCGGGAAGTTACCGCATTACGGTAAATGCCAACGATGAAACCGGAGAATTGGTCAGTTCATCCAATTCATTTGTGGTGATTAATCCGAAATCCAAAAAGAATCAACATGCGGCAGTATTTTGGGCAATTACAGATAAAACATCAGCTCAAAAAGGCGATAAAGTGAATGTGACAATCGGTTCTTCATTCAGCAACTTAATGGCTCATGTGGAAGTCATTGATAAAAACGGTGTGGTTTCCTCTAAATGGGTAAGTGTAAAACAACGCAAAGTGCTTTCCATTCCGGTACCGGCAAATGCGAAAGACAACTTTACCATCAATATCACAGCCAATTACAACAACCAATTTTTTCAGCAATCGTTCCAAATCAATTTACCCGATCCGAAAGCAAACCTGCTGGTGAAATTGCAAACCAAACGCGATTACCTGCAACCAGGTGCAAAGGAAACATGGAGCTTAACCGTTACTGACGAAGAAAACACTGCCGTTCCGACCGAATTATTAGTGAGTATGTACGATGCTTCGTTGGATGAATTCACCAACCATTACTGGAATACGCAATTGACCTATCCGGAATATTATTACGTAAACTGGAACATGCGTTATGGCTCGCCGATTTTAGCTGAAAACAATCAGTGGATACCTTATAATTATTACGGTGCTTATTACGGCAATTACGATGGCCGTTTTGACCGATCCGTTTTGCGCGGAGGTACCTGGAAAGATGTTGGTTTCGCTGAATCGGCAGTTTATGAAATGGAAATGCCTCAAGGAAATGCAACGTATGCCTTCACTACAACTCTCGGTGCCACAACAGCAGGATTAGATCAAAATGGCAATTCAGTTTCAACCAAAGATGCCGAAAACGACCGTAAAGCTCCGGTGCGCATTCGTTCCAACTTCTCTGAAACGGCTTTCTTCTTTCCACAGTTAGTTGCCGAAAATGATGGTTCGTACCGCTTCAGTTTCACAGTTCCGGATGCATTGACCCGATGGAGATTTATGGCCATGGCGCATTCCAAAACCTTGCAAACCGGCTACAGTGAAGAATTGTTTACGGCCCGCAAAGAATTGATGGTGACACCAAACGTTCCGCGTTTCTTCCGTGAAGGTGATGTAATAGAATTTGCCGCAAAAGTGAGCAATGAAACCGAAGCTTCCGTGAACACCACTACCCGCTTGCGTTTTGTAGATCCGTATACGGAACAAGATGTAACAGCACAATTCGGAACCCTTGCTCCTATTGTTTCTAGCATTGCAGGAAAAGCAAGTGCTGATGTTTCATGGAAATTGACTGTTCCGAAAGGAACGTTGACTATGGTGGCTTACGTGATCGAAACAACATCCGAAACGTATAGTGACGCTGAGAAACGTGCCGTTCCGGTATTGAGTAGCCGTGTGTTACTTACCGAATCGAAACCATTTACCAAAACAAGCGCGGGTGAATCTACGTTTACGCTTGACAAAGTATCCAAACTAGGCGTTGGAACAGAAAAAGTAAGCCTTCAGTTGGAAATTCAAACACAACCGTTGTGGACAACCTTGATGTCGCTTCCGTATTTGATGGAATTCCCGCATGAATGTGCCGAACAAACGTTTGCACGCTACTTTGGAAATGTGCTGGCGCGAAAAATCATTCAAGATAACCCCGAATTCCGTCAGATCATTGAATTGTGGAAACAAGACGATCCGAAGGCGTTTATGGCGCAATTGGACCAAAATCCGGAATTAAAAGCGATCATTCTTTCGGAAACTCCGTGGGTGATGGATGCTCAAAACGAAACGCAACAACGTGCACACCTGGCTGTTTTGTTCGATGAAAATCAACTGAACGAAGCAATCCGTCAGGCATTAGCCAAATTGGAAGACCTCAAAACGTTCGAAGGTGCATGGGGCTGGTTCGGAAAAGAAAGCAGCAACGTTTACATTACCCAACACATTATTAGCGGTTTCGGTCAGTTGAAAGAATTGGGAATTGATGAAGATGCTTCTATTGTGAATGCAGCGCTTGCTCACCTTGACGCGTGGTACGAAGCACAATACAAAAAACTGACTCCGACCGACAAAAAAGTCAATGCAGGTTTGTCTGATTTAACCATTCACTGGCTTACAGCCCGTTCGTATTTCACCAATGAGAAATCGGAGGCTGTGACGTATTACCGTCAGTGCATGGAGAAAAACTGGAAATCATACAACTTGCAAACGCAAGCCTTGATGGGAATTGACGCCATTCGTTCTGGAAATACGGTGTTTGCCGAGAAAATCAAAAACTCGTTGATTGACCGTTCTACCAAAAAACCGGACATGGGTATGTACTGGAACGAAAACACCTACGGTTACAATTGGAACCAGGCAACCATCGAAACCCAAAGTATCATCATCGAATTCTTTAACAAACTGAAAGGTTTGTCTTCGGAAATTGACCAAATGCAGTTGTGGTTGTTGCAAAACAAACGTTCCAATGCCTGGGAAACAACCAAATCAACCACGTATGCTTGTTATGCCTTATTGGTCAATCGTGCTACGGTTGCCCGCCAAATCAATCAGGTTGTCAAAGCGCGTATGGCCGACGGAACCAACCTGGGTGTTTTGAAAAATGCTTCCGGTACGGAACGTGTTTGGACGGGGAACGAAATCACTCCGGGCAAGGCTTCTGTGATCATTGATGCGTCGAATAACCAACCGATTTTCGGAGCCATTCACATCACGTATTTGAGCGAACAGGCGATCGTAGAGAAATCGTCGGGAGATATTCGTTTGGAACGTCATTTCTACCGCGAAGTAGACAACAAACAAGTAGAAGTAAAAGCCGGCGAAACGGTTGAAATAGGAACCAAACTTACTGTAAAAGTAACCGTGACCAGCAATCGGGCATTGGAGTTTGTACACATCCGTGCACCGCATGCTTATGGTTTTGAACCTGTAAATCCACTTTCGGGTTACCGCTATGGTGAAACAGGGTATTACGAAGTCAACCGTGACGCTTCAGCAGAGCTCTTCGCCGATTTCGTGAAGAAAGGAAGCACAACTTTCTCTTACGAGATCTTCGCTACCGGAAAAGGTGAATTGAGTGTAGGTCCTGCCATTGCAGAATGTATGTATGCACCTGAATTCAGAGCAAACAGCACCGGATTGAGCTTAAAAGTGAAATAAGTCTTCAGACAATAAAATACAAATTCCTTAAAAACCGGAAAGGCGTGCAAATGAATGCGCGCCTTTCAAGTTTATGGTTGTTTTTAATTAAATCCGGAATTCAATCATTTTTCCATTCCGCCCGGTTTGCAACAACTAGGCAAATTTTCCTGTGCTTCAGGTTTGGCCTTTGTTGCATCGGCATCGTATCCCAGTTCATTGATAATTGAACGCAGTTTTTCCGGCGTCATTTTTTTGGTGCTGTATTTCACGGTTACGTCCTGCGTTTCTAAATTCAGTTCGGCAAACGAAACACCTTTGGTGAAATTCAATCCATTTTCCAGTCGTTCTTCACATTGTTCGCATTCGGCACTGGTATGAATGACAATGGTTTGTGTTTTTGGTGTTTTCTGCCCCCAGGTTGTTCCTGCAACCGATAAAAGAGCGATGATCAGTATTGTTTTCATGTTTTTCAATATTGTTATGATGATTTTTTTCGCTTCAACTCGTACCGGAATCCTCCATAAATAACCGTGCCTAAAATGGGCGCCCAAACGCGTGTAGCGTCAAAAGCTGCATCGTAGGGATCATCACTGCTGATAATCGGGTCTTTTTGGGTGAAATTAGCCAAATTTTCTCCACCTACATAAACGTCGAATCGCTTAAAATGGTGAGTAATCTGCGCTAGCACCTGGGGCACTCTGCTACTTACCTGATGATGCAAAACGGTTCCGTCTGGTAAATGAACATCGTGCAGGCGCATTTTGCCATAAAGCGAAAACGTTGCATCTACTTCCCAGCGTTTATTGCGCGAAGCATAAGCCACATTAAACAATCCGCGGTGTTTCGGAATCATGATTTGTTGACGAATATCACCATTGTATTGCCCCATTACCTGCATCCATTTATAGGCAAGTCTGATGGTCAGCACTTTCACCGGCGAAAATGACAACTCCGATTGCAATGTATTGCTAAACGAGCTATTGTTTTGAAAACGGAAGAAAAACGTATCGACTGATTGTTCACGGTCAACTACCAATTGTTTCCCAAAGCGTGCATGATAAAAATCGATCGTAAAACTGGCGTTTCGTTTAAACAATTGCAATTGTCGAACAATGGAAACACCCGAGTTCCAAACAGTTTCTTGTTGAATGGTTGTAGGAAGCGACCATACTTTTGAAGTAGCGAGCAACGAACTATTATCGATGATTACGTTGGGCAATCTCCAGGCTTTTCCGGTTGTGAGTCGAATATCTGTAAACTCGTCAGCTGTAAATTTCAGGTGCAATCGTGGTGAAAACTGTCCACCATAGGTATCCTGATAATCGTAACGCGCACCGGCTACGGCAGTTAACCGGGTTCCAACATACGAGTATTCCGCAAAAACTCCCGGAGTAATAACCGTTCTGTTAATCGCCACCGAATCGACACGCTGATTCAACTGTTGCGCAACTCCCGATACTCCAAACTTGATTTTGTGAGTGGTAGAACCAATGATTCCATCGTAAATGGCATTCACATACCCTTTGTTTTCTTCTCCTGAAAAAACACGATTTCCGAATCGCCCTTCAATCTGATGGGTTTTAAACTGATAAACCACACCAATGCTTTGGTATTTTTTCTTTGGAAACATGAATCCTGTTTTAGCAAAAGCATCCAGGTGACGATTGGTTGTATTGGCCGTATAACGATTGACGATATTATTAAGCTGTCCACCAGCGCGTTCATCCGCGTAGGCATTTACACCGAAACGCATTTCAAAACGATCGCCGGTATATTCCCATCGGTGCAACAACGAAAGTGTTTTATTCAACGGTGAATCTCTAAAACCATCTCCGTTTCGATCAATTTCCTGCTGCATTCCTGAGGCATGGGCAAACGTTCCCGTACTCCATTTTTTACCGATGAGCTGTCCGCCGTGCACATTCAATTCGGCTCTTCCCAGAATATTTCCGTAACCGTTTACATACAAACGCTGCATGGTTGACGGTTTCCGAAACTCAACATTGATCAGCCCTGCCATCGATTCATAGCCGTTTACCACGGTTCCCGTTCCTTTGGTAATCTGAATCGATTCTACCCATGTTCCCGGAATCGTATTCAACCCAAATGAACTTTCCAATCCATTCAAAAACGGAATATTCTCCATTTGCATTTGGGTGTAAATTCCATCCAAACCGAGTAATTGAATTTTTTTCGCTCCGGAAACGGCATCGGTAATACTCACATCAACGGTAGCATTGGTTTCAAACGATTCGGAAAGATTGCAACAGGCAGCTTTTCTAAGTTCACCTTCGCCCAATTCTTCCACATAAAGTGGTTTCAAGCGCGAAACGTAATGCGTATTTCGTTTTGTTTCTATGACTACCTCATCCAGCATTTCATCGCTGTAAAGATTGATTTCCAAACCGGTAAAGCGGTCATTTTTGGTCACAACCACCGTATCTGTTCTAAAACCGAATGCGGAAATAATGAGTGTATCCGGAAGCGCTTTCGGAAGAATCAGTTCAAACCTTCCTTTTTCATCGGTTTGAGTGCCGGTTTGAGCGTGTTTTAATTTAATTTTCGCCTGATAGATTGGTGCTTTCGCTCCATTTTCAACGCCAAAAACAATTCCTTGCAATTGAGCGAAAACGCAACTTTGAAGCAACACAAACAAGCAGGCTAATCCACTTTTTTTCATAATTATGTGATTGTATGATACATCAAAATGGTACCAAGAAATCCTCAGCACCTTAACTCAAGTGTATCCTACAAACGCCAGCAACAATTCACGGGTAACCTTTCGCCCAGCGGTTTGGGTGGCGGTTCGGTAAACTGTGCAACTAGAACAGGTTGATGCGTATAACTAATTTCAGTAGTCAGACACGATTGAGGAAGCAACGGATAAGTTATAATCCAAACCGGATGATGGTAATAACTCGATTCAACATAATCGAAGGCAAGTGATAAGCGCTTAATTTCATCGGTACAACAACGATCATCAACGGCATCATCCGCCGCATCATCCTCACAGCAGGTGTCGTTTACTTTTATATCCTGGTCACAATGATCTGACTTGGTAAACAAGGTTTGAATGGTGATTTGCTCATGCGAACACGAATGTCGATATATAGGAATACCAATGCTTCCGAGAAACACCAAGATCATTAATCCAATTCCAACCAACCGTTTTGTCATTGTTCCCAAAGATAAACCGAAATTGAATAGCCTACAAATTCAATTTTCCGACAGCATTGAAACCCAAACGCAAAAACCACTAAACAACACATAAACCACTTGTATTCAAATACATCAAAACCAAAACAAGCATCTAAATATTCAGTGAAAACACCATTTTAATCA
Organism: Fluviicola sp.; assembly: GCA_044377135.1. Taxonomy (GTDB): domain Bacteria; phylum Bacteroidota; class Bacteroidia; order Flavobacteriales_D; family Crocinitomicaceae; genus Fluviicola. The sequence continues at coordinate 22,384 of JBILJP010000004.1, read as the reverse complement.
ACGAAACTCGGTGTTTTGGTAAACGCACATGAAAACCACTATAGAATGAAGAGTTTAGTTGTAACTTTGAATTCTGCTAAAATTACTGCTCTTATGAAAAAAACGCTCTTCTTTTTATCTTCTTTACTGACTCTCTCTGTAAATGCGCAAAACGTTGGTATTAACGCTACGGGAGCTGCTCCGGCTGCCAGCGCAATGCTCGACGTATCTTCCACAACTTCAGGATTATTAATTCCACGAATGACTTCTGCTCAACGAACAGCAATTGCTGCTCCGGCAACAGGTCTTTTGGTATACGATACAACAATTGGTAGTTTTTACTATTGGGATGGTACCCAATGGATTTGGATGCTTTCCAACACAACAGGTTGGACACTAACCGGAAACACTCCAGCAGCTGCGAATTTCATGGGTTCAACAAATGCGCAGCCAGTTCGCTTTTTCTGTAACAACATCGAACGTTTTCGTTTGAATCCAACCGATGGTGAATTTGTAGCCGGTGCTACCGCTTCTCCTTATGCAGGAGACTTAGTGGCGGGTGTTGCTACAGCCTCACTTACTTTTGCAGTAAACGGCTACAGTGCTCAAAACGGTTCAGGAACCTGGGGTGAAGTATTAACCGCTAGTGCAACTGCCTTTTCTGCTGTTCAAGGTGTTTATGGTGGTTCAGGAGTTGGGGCCGGAGTACTTGGTAACTACAATGGTACCAATACTTCCAACACCAGATCTGGAGTATCCGGTATTTGCAGTACACCTGCAGCCACTGCGGGTGGAACAGGCGTTTACGGATACAATGCCATTGCGAGTGGCAACCAACACATGGGTGTTTTGGGAACATATAACGGTACGTCATTCGGAATAGGTGTACTCGGTATTGGAGCTGGTGGTGGTATTCCAACCGGTAATCAGGATATCGCAGTTGTGGGTTGGAGAACAAACAACCTTAACTACTCCGGTTATTTCAACGGAAACCACGTTATTGCCAACGGAACCAAATCGGCTTCTGTACCTACGTCAAAAGGAAATCAGTTATTGTATGTAACAGAAGCTCCTGAAGTGTGGTTCGAAGATTTAGGTGGCGGAACATTGGTGAACGGAGAAGCGACCATTCAATTGGATCCACTTTTCCTGGAAACAGTTGTAATTGATGCCGATCACCCGATGCGTGTTTTTATCCAAATGGAAGGTGAATCGCAAGAAGTATATGTAACAAAAGGAACTACGAGCTTTACTGTAAAAGAACGAAACGGAGGAAATTCCAACGCAGAATTCTCTTACCGCATCATGGCGAAACGCTTGCATTTTCAGGATCACCGATTTGGTAACGATCCTGTTTGGGGGCCTGGTGACACGCACAAATATTCGCAGTATGCGACTCCTCCGCCGATCGATTACGACGAAAACGTACGATTCCAGGAAGAACAACGTTTTAATTGGAAACAAACCCCAATGCCGGAAGGATTTATCTACTATGATCAAATTCAGAAAGAAGCAAATGAGCGTGCGTTGACAAAACCTGCGCCGGATAAAAAATAATTTACAGGAGAGATTTCCGCTTTAAAACAGAAATCAATAAAACTAAAAACGGCTGAAAGATCATTCTTCAGCCGTTTTGCTTTGCTACTTATGCTACGAAGCAAACCTAACTATACGTTCTTCGGGAAAGGGTCAGGGAATGCGACTCCTTTTTTATATTCTTCTATTTCAGTTTCGTTGAGCAAACACGTTTCCAATGCCTTTTTGATTTCCGTATGATCCAAATGCTGGCCGATGAATACGAGTTCATTCAGGCGATCACCAAAATCAGAATCCCAACGCTCTTCAATTGTGTGCTGATAATCTATAAATGAAGAGTAATTTATTCGTTGTTGAAAAGGCATACTCGCCCACCAAACACCTGCACGCTCCAATCTCGACGAACCGCCCGCCTGACTAAAATTCAGGGCATCATCGGCGCGTGAAGCCAACCAAAACAACCCCTTCGTCCGAATGATGGTTGAGGGAAATTCTTCACTCAAATACCGCCAAAACCGTTGTGGATGAAATGGACGTTTGTCTCGAAATACCAGTGAACTGATCCCATATTCTTCCGTTTCCGGGACGTGATCATTTTCAAGCTCCTTCTGCCAACCTGCTCCCTGAGAGGCTTCATCAAAGTCAAACAAACCTGTATGCATAATTGCTGAGGGGGCCACACGACCGAAATCAGAGGCAATCAGTTTCGCTCCCGGATTCAATTTTCCGATTGCAGCTTTCAGCAAGTTTACTGTTGATTCATCAACCAAATCTGTTTTATTCAAAACAATGACATTGGCAAATTCTACCTGATCGGTAAGTAAGTTAACAATTGTCCTGTAGTCTCCCTCAATATCAGTCAATGATCGATCCAGCAATAAATCATCGCTTCCAAAATCACGGAAAAAGTTGTAACAATCAACAACCGTTACCATCGTATCGATGTAGGCAAACTGAGATAAATCAACCCCGTTTTCTTCATCTGTAAACGAAAACGTTTGTGCCACCGGAATGGGCTCACCAATACCTGTACTTTCAATTAAAATATAATCAAATCTGCCCGCTTTTGCGAGTTGTTCTACTTCTATCATTAAATCTTCCCGAAGTGTGCAACAGATACATCCATTGCTCATTTCCACCAACTTTTCCTCTGTTCTTGATAGCACTTGTTCGTTTTCAACAGTACGGGCATCGATGTTCACTTCACTCATGTCATTTACAATCACAGCCACTTTCATTCCTTCTTTGTTATGAAGAACATGATTGAGAAGGGTCGTTTTACCCGCTCCTAAAAATCCACTTAAAACGGTAACCGGTAATCTATTCATTTTGTTTCTTTTATTTGCTGAAACCAGGTTATTAATTGCGCAACATGCAATTCTCCATACAAGTTCTTCAAAGCAATCGTATGTGCATCCATATGATCCGTTAGTGATTGAATTCGCTGTTCTATAAAAATCGTGGAAAGTTCAACTTTGCATTCTTTTTCAATACAATACTTCCATTCGGCAAATGTGTTCGGAATCATTTTTCAGTACTTTTACCCATGCTTTAATGCAACTTGATTGCAAATATAAAGCAATTCAATTACCTAATGCAACATTGTTGCGTTTTTTTTTATTGTAATGAAAACAACAAGGAACACAGTAGCCCGAAAAAAAATTGAAGCGCTTTTTGCACAAACACCAATAGCACTTTCGCAACCTGACATACAGCAATCATTACAAGGACAATGTGATCGTGTAACGATATACCGCATTTTGGAACGCTTACTCAATGAAGGAATCATTCATAAAATTGTGAACGTAAACGGCACCGTAAATTATGCGGTTTGTCACCACTGTTCAACTACCCATCAGCATCAGCATATACATTTTAGTTGCAGAGAGTGCAAAGAGGTTAAGTGCCTTGAGCAGGTAATACCTGCTTTTCAGCTTCCAAGCGGATTTCAGGAAGAAGAAACATATTTCACTATTTCAGGAGTTTGTAACAATTGCTCCGCCAAATCACCTATAACCGATCAATAAGAATTCGTAATTCAGGAAACCAACTTTCTGAAAAAAACTACACTTGCACACATCTGGTGGTCCATATTACCGTCTTTATAAACCCAAAGTATGGTTTCACTAACTAAAAACTAACCCTATCACAGAAGACACTTAATTCGCGGTTATAAAATCACGAAAAATGAGTTTTCAGATTCAAAATTCAACAATTGCCGGCGTTGGAGTGTACGCCACTTCACGTATCTCTGCTGGAACGCTCATTTGCAATATGACCGGAGAACACATTGACTTTGATGAGGCTGTCAATCGCGTTAAAAATGGTGTTGAAATGGAATCGGATCCGCTTGCAACCTCCATGTCGACCTACCTTGATTTGGATGAAACATCGCGCTCTTTCAACCACTCGTGCGAACCCAATGCGTATATCCGGTCGGTGAATGAACTCGTTGCGCTCAAGGATATTTTGCCCGGCGATGAAATCTGCTTTGATTATTCAACCACCATGCACTATCCCGAAGAACGGATTCTGGCTGCAGGTTTTGAATTATGGACTTGTACCTGCAATTGCGGCACTCCTTCTTGCCGGGGAATCATTGATCAATTCAAAACGCTATCTCCAACGCAGCAATCCTATTATCTGGTGAATCAATTCCTGCCTCAATTTATGTTGGAAGCATTCGAACCCACTATTCATACTGCTTAATCTACTTCCATGACTGAAACTTCATTCACTATTCGAAATTATTGCAGTGTTCATTACGAGGAAGTAAAAGCCCTTATGCAAGCATGTTTTGCCGACATGGGTTCCATGTATTCCACTTATGAGGAGCTCGAATTACTCAGTAGTTTATATCCTCAAGGACAGATTTTGTTTTTCGCTGATGATGAATTGGTTGCTGCAAATTTCTCGCGAATTGTTCCATTTGACAAATACAAATTGCGCCATACGCAAGTCGATTGTGCCAACCTTGATTTATTCCGGGATGATGCCCTCAATGGTGATAGTGTTTATGGCTTAGACGTAATTGTAAAGCCCGATTACCAAAGCAGTAAGATTGGAAAACAAATTGTGAAAGAATTTCTGGATCGTGTTTTTAGGGGAAATTTCAACTACATGCTGGGAATATCCAGAATTGTGAATTACCATAAATATGCCGATTCTATGAGCGCTTTGGAATACGCCGAAGAAGTAAAAGCTAGAAAAATAGACGATCCTGTTCTGGGATTTCATTTTAGTTACGGATGCGAAATCATTGGTGATAGTCCTGATTTTAATGCAATGGATGTGGCGTCTGCCGGTGAAGGAATCATTATTGGTGTAAAGAATCCGGAGTATATTGCTGTTCAAACCGCAAAACATGTTGACTAAACGCTCTTAGAAGTCAGTCATCTGGCTAACTCCCCCTGTATTTGTGAAAACTGATCAATCTAAACTTTTATAACCGAACAATAAGAATCCGTATTTTCACGCCATGAAGGAACAACAACAAAAGGCAATCAATACGGCGTACTTCAGTATAATTGGCAACCTCACATTGGCGTTGACAAAAGGTATTGTTGGTTTTTTTGGTAATTCCTTTGCTCTTATCGCTGATGCAATCGAGTCTACAGCCGATGTGTTTTCTTCGTTCCTGGTGTTATTCGGGTTAAAATATGCCAAGCGTCCACCCGATGAAAACCACCCTTACGGACACGGAAAAGCAGAGCCGCTTATTACCTTTGTTGTGGTGGGATTTCTCTGCACTTCCGCAACCTATATTGCCGTAGAAAGCATTCATAACATTCGGACTCCGCATAAAATACCGCATGCCTATACGCTTTGGTTTTTGGCAGGAATCATTATCATCAAAGAACTTTCCTATCGCTTTGTAGCCAAAAAGAGCAAAGAAACCGGCAGCAGTTCACTCAAAGCAGATGCATGGCACCATCGCAGTGATGCGATTACTTCACTTTGTGCGTTTGTAGGTATTTCCATTGCACTTTGGCTGGGCAATGATTATGCTTCGGCCGATGATTGGGCAGCTTTACTCTCGTCTGGTTTCATTTACTTCAACGCTTTTTTGATCTTTCGTCCGGCATTGGGGGAAATTATGGACGAACACCGCCATCATGATTTTGTAGATGATATCCGCATCTATTCGCAAGAAGTACCCGATGTTGTTCGTACCGAAAAATGCCTCGTCCGAAAATCAGGAATGCGCTATTGGGTAGACATCCACGTGCATGTTGACGGACAATTAACGGTAGATCAAGGTCACACCATCGCGCATGCGCTGAAATCACACCTCATGGAAAAATTGCCGATGATAGAAGATGTGTTGGTGCATATTGAACCGGCTTGATAATTCAGAATGTTGAATACAGAATGATGAATTGAAAAGAAGACAATTAATTCATAATTCTGCATTCATAATTCATCATTCGAAGTACCTTTGTAGGACAAAAATTCAAACAGCTATGTCGCAAATTCCAATTACCGTATATGTCGAAATGACACCCAACCCGAACACGATGAAATTCGTGGCCAATAAATACTTATTGATTTCGGGTGATTCAGTTGAATTTACCAGCCAGGCAGAAGCCAAAGGCTACTCACCAATTGCCGAAGAATTGTTCAACTTTCCGTTTGTGAAAGGTGTTTTTTTAGCAGCTAACTTTATTACTGTTGCCAAAAACGATAGTATTTCATGGGATTTTGTTACCATGGAATTACGTGAGTTTATCAAAGATTGGTTGGCCGACGGAAAAGATGTTTTGGTAATGATGCCACCGCCAAAAGCACAAGTAGAATCAACAGACGAATCAAAACCAACTAAAACCTACGCGCCTTCCGAATACGACGATGCGATCCGCAGTTTGTTGGATGAATATGTACGTCCGGCAGTAGAAAACGATGGTGGTGCTATTGATTTTGTTGGATTTGACGAAGGAATCGTAACCGTAGCGTTGCGCGGATCTTGCTCAGGTTGCCCATCTAGTACTGCAACGTTGAAAGGAGGAATTGAGAACTTATTGAAATCGCATTTACCGGAAGTAACGGAAGTGGTCGCTGAATCGCTTTAGTAGACCTATTTTCAATACAATTTTCGAATTGCCCAATTTGTCAGCCTCAGGCTGAAGATTGGGCTTTTTTTCATCGAACTTTCACAGAAATAGCACAAAAGATCCCCACGAATTCACGAATTTTCCGCGTGCCTAATGCTTACGCTAAAGCTTGTGCCATCGCTAAAGCTATTGGCGGCATGCGATCAGCAAAGGCGCAACGGACACGCCTTATTTGTTTAACAAATTGATAGATTTTATGATTGTTAGCGGGTCAGCCTAAGGCTGAGAGCTGTAATTCGTGAATTCGTGGGAAACAAAAAGGTATCGTCTAGCCGATACGGGCACCCAATAATTGAGGTGTCGAATGAAGTAAAATGGTGGTCTGAATATTTTTTTGATCTGTTTTATGGAATTGTTACCACATGGTTATCTATAAGGAAATCTTAATTCTAAATACCATGAGACAATTACTTCTTTTAGGCATGCTCTTCATCGGAACAGCAACCTTCGCACAAAACACCTACGGCGACATCATCGGCACCTTGGTAGACAAAAACAAAGAACCGATTTGGGGAGCTGTTGCTACCACCTTTTACGGTGAATCGATGTACCGCGCTCAAACCGATATCGACGGTCGCTTTCGAATCTCGGCTGTACCCGCAGGAAGTTACCAAGTCTTTTTTATGTATGCCGGCGATACGGTTTATGCCCCAACAAAAGTTGAGGTTGCTCCGGATAGCTACGGAAATCTGAGTGTTGTGAAATTCGCTCCGGTAGAAACCGATTTGGCGAATAACAAAGATTCAATTAGTCAATTGGATGATGTTGAAATTGTAGCGAAGTATAAACTCACCATCGGTGAAGCACCAATGACAAAACTGACGCAAAAGGAAATTAAATACAGTCCGGTGAAAAATGACATGAAAGCGTTGGTGGCCGGAATGAACTCCGATGTACGTCAATCTGACGATGGTTCATTGGTATTCCGTGGTGCGCGTAAAGGTGATTTGATTTACTACGTAGACGGTGTGAAAATGAATGAAGTGTTCAACTTGCCAAGTTCATCTTTGGGATATGTTATGGTTTACTCGGGAGCTATTCCGGCCAAATACGGCGACACAAATGGCGGTGTAATTGTGGTAGAAACCAGAAGTTATTTCGACTTGTTGCGCGAATACAACAGCCGCATGTCGTTGGGAGAATAAGATTCATCCGACCATCCGAATCAAGTAAAACAACCATAAACACGAAGGGCTGATTGTAGAATCAGCCCTTCGTGTTTTAACAACTCTTAATTATTTCGGGAAAAACTTCGGACTCGCCTCCTCCATTGGAATGAGGTATTTCTTCAAGTTTTGTTCGTCGTCTTTGTTCAAGATCATCAGCATATTATCCGATTCTACCACAATGTGGTTATCCAACCCTTCAATCAATGCCAATTTATCGTTTGGTAAATTCACAATGCAATTGGTCGAATTGATCATGTGCACATTGTCACCGATCACCGCATTTCCATTGTAATCTTTTTCGAGGTGGGTATACAAACTTCCCCAGGTTCCCAAATCAGACCAATCAAACGTAGCCAACACCACATCTACATTCTTGGCGTTTTCCATCACCGCAAAATCAATAGAAATATCTTCGCAAGCCGCAAAACAATGGTTCACATAAGCTTGTTCTTCCGGTGTATTGTATTTGTGGAGTTCACTTGTAAACAATTCATGCAACTCGGGTTTGAATTTCTCAAGCGCCTGTAAAATGGTTGATGAGCGCCAAACGAAAATACCTGAATTCCAGTAGTAATTTCCACTTTTCACAAAAATCTCCGCCAATTCACGATTTGGTTTCTCGGTGAAGTGTTTTACATCTTTTACCTGACCGGGTAAAATATCGCCGTCTTCCACAAATTCAATGTAACCATACCCAGTGTCAGGACGTGTAGGTTTGATACCCAACGTCACCAATCGCTCATTTCTATTAGCTGTTTCAATCGCAATGCGAATCACCTCTGTGAACTTCTCTTCTTTTAGAATCAAGTGATCAGAAGGAGCTACAATCAAGGTTGCGTTCGGATTGATCGAGTGAATTTTTGCTGCTGCATAGGTAATACAAGGAGCGGTATTCTTTCGTTCGGGTTCGGTGAGAATCTGATCGTACGACAATTCGGGCAATTGTTCCTTTACCAGCTCTTTGTAGATGGCGTTGGTAACAATGTAAATGTTTTCTGCCGGAGCAATGTTGAGTAACCGTTCAAATGTCATTCGCAACAACGATTTGCCTATTCCCAACACATCTAGGAATTGTTTCGGTCGCTGAACGGTAGACATAGGCCAGAACCGACTTCCGATTCCACCGGCCATGATAACGCAATAATTATCTTTCATGTAGTTATTATTCTATGTGATGTACGGTTGCAAGCGCATGAATGAGAAAATTTCGCCGTGAAGAAATCTCTTCACACATAAACCGTGTACGGCGCAATTCTCCTTTTCTAAAGTGCTTTCCTTGCAACGCAAAAGTAGCATTTTTCGGCAATTCTTCTAAGGTGATCGCATCATTCAATTGGGTGTCGAATTGCCTTAAAACACGCGACAATTGCGTATCGGAACAAGACGATGCTTTTGTATTTGCCAGACTTTTCATTAACGCATTCTCTATTTCTTTAGGCAACAAACCGGATGAAATAGCTGGCCAAAGCATGATACGATACGTCTGTTTCCACTCTTCACCGTGAGGTTTTACGCGGTTTCCAAACTGAAGAAAGGTTTCCAGATGCGCAAATTCATGCAAAGTGGTGATCAAAAAACTATACGGATTCAAGTTCCCGTTTACCGAAATACGGTGATGTTTTTCAGTTCCCATCGGCGGGCGGTAATCGCCCAATTTGGTATTACGCGGTGCTTTGATTGAAAAACGAACCGGATACTTCAATAACAATTCTGCAACCATGGGCTCAAACCCTTGTGGAAGGTAAGGACGCAATTGTTTTTCCAATCGTTGTTGTTTCTCTTCGTTCATTGAACACGAAAATACGGTATCGGCGACTAATTTCAGTTGTTTTTATAGAAAATAGTTATGAGTGTGATTGCGTTGAAAATTTGATCAAAACAGGATCGTGAAATCAGCGGAATCGATGGCCATGAAAAAGAATTATGGAAAACACTTATTCAGCGCAGGACCTTCTGAAGCCCTTTATTTCCGGACTTCTTTGAAAAGTGTAAAATTTGCAAATTGCCCATTTCTAAAATTTGCAAATTTTAGAATTTTACACTTTTCTCATCAAAATTTCGCCAAATTGGGCCGGAAGGTAGTCAACCACTCAAACAACATTCGTTTTCCAAAACGGATATTTCCATTAACTTTATCGGCACAATGGGTGTTATTCGCAATATAGGGAAGTATATGAACATGCTTTGGGTGGTTTTTTCACTGCCCGATAAATGGCGTATTTTCCGCGTTCGTTTGTTTGAAGAAATCGAGCTTATCGGTGTTAAATCCATTCCTATCGTTGCCCTCATGTCAGCTTTTATGGGTGGTGTTATTGCCATGCAAACGGCTTCTAACATGAGTAACCCGTTGCTTCCTACCTATACTGTAGGTTACATCACGCAATCGAGTACCATTTTGGAGTTTTCACCTACGATTATTTCATTGATTTTAGCTGGAAAAATAGGCTCGAACGTAGCTTCCGAAATAGGAACCATGCGTGTTACCGAGCAAATAGACGCCCTGGAAATCATGGGAGTTAATTCGCTTTCATTTTTAGTATTACCCAAAACCATTGCAGCTATCTTGTTCTTTCCGGTTTTGGTGATTTTCTCTATCGGTTTAAGTTTAATCGGAGGATGGCTTTCTGTGGTTATTTCCGGCTTACTTTCCAGCGAAGATTATGTCTTGGGAATCCGGTCGTTTTTCCTTGTTAGCAATGTGGTTTACGCCTTGAGTAAAACGGTTGTTTTCGGTTTTCTGATCGTTACCGTTTCATCGTTCTACGGTTATTACACAAAAGGTGGCGCATTGGATGTGGGACGTTCTTCCACACAAGCCGTTGTGAGCTCTAGTATCGCTATTCTGATTGCCAATTTCTTGCTTACTCAAATGATCCTACTCTGATGATTGAAGTAAAGCACGTCAATAAGTCATTCGGGGAAAATCAAGTATTAAAAGATATTTCCACCACTTTCGAAAAAGGAAAGGTGAACTTGATTATCGGTCAATCCGGTCAAGGGAAATCGGTACTGGCAAAATGCGTGGTTGGCTTACATGAAGTTGATTCAGGCGAAATACTTTACGACGGTCGCGATTTCTGTAAGATGGATCGCTTGGAACGCAAGGAAATCAGGAAGGAAATCGGAATGTTATTTCAAGGTTCTGCCCTATTTGATTCACTTACCGTGGAAGAAAACGTGATGTTTCCGCTTTCCATGTTCACCAAAATGACCAAAAAGGAAATGCAAGACCGTGCCGATTTTTGTTTGGAACGTGTGAACCTTTCCGGTCGGAACAAATTGTATCCTTCGGAATGCAGTGGTGGAATGCAGAAGCGTATTGCGATTGCAAGAGCCATTTCCATGAAACCGCGTTACTTGTTTTGCGACGAACCAAATTCAGGGCTAGATCCGAAAACTTCCATCGTTATTGATGGTTTGATTAAGGAAATCACTTACGAATACGACATTACAACCGTTGTGATTACCCACGATATGAATTCCGTGATCGAAATTGGTGACAATGTGGTTTTCATTAATGAAGGCCAAAATTGGTGGCAAGGAACCAAAAAATCCATTATCACCACCGATAATGAAGCAATCATCGACTTTGTTTACGCTTCAGAATTCATGAAAGAAATCAAAGAAAAAATGCAACGCTAATTCACTAAAATCCGCTAATAATCAACCTTTTGTCTTTGAGTTACCAATCAACCAACAAAAGAAAATCACTTTTTACTATTTTTAACCTTTTTAGAAAATTATTAATCCTATTTTTAGAGCTTGATGCTATTTTTTTATGTTGCAAAATAGCCTAAAATCAAACTATAGAAAACAACCATGAGTAAGGAAGGCTTTAATTGGAAGGGACTTTTTATTAATGATTCAAACGACCAACCAACACCAAAAAACACGGAACCTGTTGACTACTCCACGGAAACTAAATTTCCCAGCAGTCAGCCAACCCCAAGTGTATCAAACACATCACCGAATCCATTCATCAATGAAATAGCCGGTGTTTATGAAGCAGGATTCAATTCGTTGAATCAAGCTGATTTCGATTTTTTCGAATTGTACAAATCCGTTATGGCAGTAGGACCAACCAATCCGCAGAGCTACCAAATGGCTTTTACAATGGGAAAAACCATTAAGGGAGATTTAACCAAAGAATTCCTTATCGAGAAGTCTAAATACTATATTGACGAAATCGAAAAGGTTCACGCCAAATACGAGGCAACCGGTAATACCCGAAAACACGATTTGGATATTTCCATTACCCGTACCAAGGTCAATCTAACCAAAGCGGTTTCTGACCTGGAAACTCAAATCAGTCAGTTACAAGCCGATTTGGAATCCAAAAAGAAAGAATTGAGTAAAATCGATGCGGAAAATATGGATCAGTATACGGAGATTCATTTGAAAATGGAGGCCAATAACTTTGCGAAACAGAAAATAGTTGATTCTATCAATCAAGTTGTTTCCGGAATAAATCAATACCTATAAGCATGAATAGATTCGAACAAGAAAAAAGTACACTGTTAGAACTGCCCATTTTAAAGCACTTTGATGAATCGAAGGGAGAAATCTCTTTAAAATCGAATTTGCTGAAAAAAGGCCAAAAACCATTGTTTTGGTTGTTAGCCCTTGGATTGTTTGGCGTTGGAGGATATTTGGTTTGGACCTATATCATCCCACCGTTATTCACCATGTTGGGACAAGTAATTGCGTTGTCGGCAACAGCCGTTTTTCTGATTTTTCTGGTAATGATGTTTCCGGTGATTATGAAAGCGTTGCGCTTTGCTACCAAAAACATTCACCGTGCCCTGATCAAAAACAACCCGTTCAATGAATTGGATGAGCAGAAACAAAAAATGATCAAGAACAGAGAGGTTTTCAAAAACACCAAAGCCAAACTGCGCGGTTTGAAAAATGAAATGGAATTGGAAGCTACAAAATCTGAAAAAGAGGCAAAAGCTTTCCAGGAAGAAGTGTTGAGTTTACAACGCCAAGCGGAACGTCTTAAATTGACCATGGATGAAATGGTGAAAAGAGATGGCGCAATGGCAAAAGATACGGATGAATATGTTGCCATTCAAAGCGAATTGGCTCGTAAACTCAGTGACTCACAACGTATTTCGAACCAATACGAACAAAGTAAAAGTTTCATTCAGAAATACGGTGTGCGTGCAAACGTACTCGGTAAAATGGATCGTAAACTAACGTTGGCTGGCACTGCGATTGATATTAAAATCGCCGATTTTGATACAACAATCGTTATGTTGCGAAAAGAATACGAGTTTGCCCGGAATGCAAAAGCGGCAACCGAAAGTGCTAAAAATGCCATGATGTTTACGAAAGACTGGGAATTGGAATATGCCCTTGAAGTTGTTACATCTACCATTGCACAAGATATTGCACGTACATCTGAAAACCTGATTGATATTGATGCATTGACATCTAAATATTCGGTCGACAACGACGAGTTGTACTTGCGTTTGGATTCACTCGCTGATAAAATCAAAACGGGTGAAAACACCATTCCGGATTCAACCAAATATGGCAATCCGAACTACAAAATGACCAAAGAAGACAAACAAGAAAGCGGTGGCTTCGGTGATATTTTTTAATCATTGATTCAACTACTTTAAAACTAAAATAAAATGGGTAAAATACTTAGAACCAAAAAACTGACTACACTTTCCGAACTACTAATTGTTTTCCTCGGAATCGGTGCCATCTTGGCCATTATTTATTTTGTTTCGCCGGGAATTCGTACGGATGAATCAAAGAAACTGAACGGAATAGACTTGAATAGCTCGGAAGTAAACAACATTACAAATGCCGAGAAAATTGCACTTCCATCGAAAGAAATCTCATCGGAAGTAAGCAGCAAACCGGTTATCCGAATTGCCGGTTATGCATGGAATGCGCAATCGGGAATCATTGTTGCAAACGGTGGACCGCAAACAACAAAGGGATCTTTGATGGAGAAAAACGGTGTTCACTTGGAAATCATTCGTCAAGACTGGCTTTCTGAATTGCGCAACATGCAAATGAAATTCATTGAAGAATTCGACAAAGGAAAGAAATTCCCAAGTTCGGACAAAAGTGCTTTTGCCGTGATGATCATGGGTGACGGTGCGCCATTCTACATCAGTTCCGCACAAAAAGCAATCGACGAAATCTACGGAAAAGGCAAGTACCACATTCAGGTAATGGGTGCGATCGGTATGAGCTACGGTGAAGACAAACTGATCGGGCCACCAAGCTGGAAATCGAATCCGAAATCAATGAAAGGTGCGGTGATTTCTGCCGTTCTTGGAGATGGTGACTGGGTAACAACAGTTAACTACTGTTTCGCAAACGGTTTGAAAGTAAACCCGGATCCTACAACGTACGATGCTGATGCGGTAAACATCTGGCCTTCTGAAAATGATGACTACATCAAATCGGCTGAAGAATTAATCAAATCGCAAACAACAGGTTGGTCTGTAAGTTTGAAAGAAGTAGTGAACGGGAAATTGACCGGTAAAACCGTGAGCAAAAAAATAGACGGTTGTGCTACCTGGACTCCGGGTGACAAAATGGTTTTCGACAAACTTTCAGGTTTCATCGATATCGTTTCAACACGCGAGTTCAACAACCAAATGCCAACGGTATTGATCGGATTAAAAGAATGGGCTGTTAAAAACCCTGAATATGTATCCAACATCTTGAAATCTGCATTAACGGCTTCGAATCAAATGAAAAACTACGAGGATTGGAGAGTTCGCGCTTCTGAAGCAGTTTACGAAACCTACAAAATCGAAGATGCTCATTACTGGTTTAAAATGTTTCAGGGACAACAAGGAACTAAAAACGGTTTGACTTACAACATGGGTGGATCGCGTGTGTTCAACTATGCGGATGCGATGCAGTACTTTGGTATGATCGACGGTGTAAATCGTTACAAATCGGTTTATACGCAGGTTTCCAATTACCTTACCGAACTTAATCCGTTTGGATTTAATGAAAACGTTGGTGCTGTGGTTTCATACGAAGATGCTGTGAACCTTTTCTTCTTGAAAAACATCAATGACATCGAATCAACTTCTGCCGACAAAGCCGACTATTCGGAACAAGCAACCGAAGTGGTCGCATCAGGTGAGTGGAAAATCAACTTCAACACTGCGAGTGCAGAAATCTCTTCTACTTCATCAAGAGAGTTAGAGAAAATCTACAACTTGTTGATCCAGGCAGAGAATACAAAATTGACGATTGTAGGTCACACGGATAACACAGGAACAAGCACTGGTAACGTAGCACTTTCTAAAAACAGAGCACAAGCTGTAGTGGAATACTTGAAAAACAAAGGAATTCCTTCTACCCGTTTCCAATTGATCGACGGAAAAGGTCAAAGCGAACCGGTTGCCGATAACAGCACCGCCGCTGGTAAAAGCCAAAACCGACGGGTTGTTATTACACTATTGAAATAACCAAAAAATACAGGGTTATCTTTTTCGAGATAACCCTTTTTTTAATTTGCTATGAAGATTTTAAAACCGTTTCAAAAGGTATCGAAGTCCAAAAGAATGCTCATTATGGGTTCGTGGCTAGTTTTCCTTATCCTTTTATGGACGATTACTACCGCCGGAGACAAGCACATTTTTCCATCACCTAAAAACGTGATGATCGGCTTCTCGGAACTCTACAAAGAAGGATTGGTGACGCACATTTTCAGTTCGCTTTCGCTGTGTTTTCTGTCCATTCTATTAGCTACGATCATCTCACTGATTTTTGCTTATTCATGGCCGATTCCGCTGTTGAAACCCGTTTCTGAGTTCGTCACTAAGTTTCGATTCCTTCCGTTTACCGGACTTTCGTTTTTCATCACAATGGTGGTACAAGATGCCCGAGAAATGCAAGTGTGGATTTTGGTGATTTTCCTCACAACCTTCTTAACAACTTCACTCATCGCTGTCATCAAAGACATTCCTCAGGAAGAATTCGACCACGCGAAAACGCTGAAATGCAACCGTTTTGAAGTGTTGTGGCAAGTAGTCATTTTAGGTCGAATTGATTACGTGATTGATGTCATTCGTCAAAACCTGGCGATTACATGGATGATGTTGGTTACCGTAGAATCGATTGTTGCCGCATCGGGCGGACTCGGATTTTTGATCAAAAACTCTGATAAGTTTATGAATCACGGACGTATCATTGCGCTTCAAATCATCATTTTGGTCATCGGTTTAGGATTGGATTGGTTTATTAATTTCTTACGCAAAGCCTTGTTCAGGTACTCAAAAATCTAATTATGGAATTTGAATTCAAAGAGACATTGTTGTACATAGACGGTGTTAGTGTCGCGTATGATGGTGTGGTAGTGGTAAAAGACATTTCCCTGATCGAAAAAAACGTTGTTCGTCCAAATATCGAATCGACTTCTCAGGTAATCGCATTGATCGGAAGATCGGGCCGTGGAAAATCATCCATCTTAAAAGCTTTAACAGGGCTTATAGAACCGCATTCCGGTAAAATCCTGATCAAAGATTTCAAGAACAAAGAGCAAGATGCTGCCAAAGTTGTTTCGGAAGGTGATATCGGTTTTGTGGATCAGAAATACACCCTTTTCAGACACAAAACCATTTATCAGACACTCAAGTTTGCGTTGCGAAAAACAGACCTTACCGCTGAAGAGAAAAAAGCAAAAATTGATTCTTATTTGGATCAATGGGGGTTAACAGAATTCAAGGATAAATATCCGAACGAACTTTCCGGTGGTCAGCGTCAACGAACCGCAATTATTGAACAATTATTCTGCTCCGATAAGTTCATTATTTTGGATGAACCATTCTCTGGCTTGGATATTGGAAATATTCAAGAAGTGAAAAAATCATTTGAATTATTAAACAAAAGCTCCGAATTCAATACGGTTATTTTCACCACTCACGACATTGATTTAGCGGTAGAATTGGCGCAATCCATCTACGTAATCGGTTACCCAACCATTAATGGCGAAAAGCAATCTTACGGAACAATTGTAGCAAAATACGATTTACGCGATTCAGGACATGCCTGGAGAGAATATTGTGATGATCACCGTGAGCTTTGTAAGGAAATCATTCATAAAATGATGATGTCCTAAATCAAGTACATTTGAACTTTTCGCGTTATTCTTTCAGTAATAACGTACGTGTAGCTATTTCACCATTATTGTATTCCAACACTTGGTACAAACCGGCAGAAAGACTGGTTAGATCCATTGTAATTTTGCCGTTTGATAGCAACTGGAATACTTCTACTGGTTTACCGTCCAGGCTATAAACACGTATTTCTGATTCTTCTGAAACAGGTGAAAGTGTTACCCAATCTTTTGACGGATTCGGATAAATCGTTAACGAAGGAAGTTCAATCGGTATTACCCCAACCAATTCTGTCACAGAAAAAGGAGTAAAGTGTGTTTGTGAGTTGGTGATGACACATGAATTTAGGTCAGAAGAAGTGAATGCGCGAAATTCAAGCACATAATTTCCATCGGCAATTGATCCGACAGCAATTGTATCATATATCTCGGTGACAACCGCTAGAAAGCCGGAATAATAACAAGCTTCCACCACTAGTGTGTCATTTTCCCAGTAAAATTGATGTTGAATGAATGCTCCGTCATTAGGAGTTGCAACAAGTGTCGCAATTCGAATGTCATCAGAAACATTCGGGTTTTGCGGAAGCACTTCTACAGATGTGATGTACGGACAGCATTGCGCAAGTGCCCACGTATTAATCCCAAAAAAAACAATCAATAACTTTAAACCGATTTTATGCATGTCTTTCTTTTTATTGTTTGATGAAAATAGGTGGAAAAGCGTTGCATATTGGAGTGAATGAAGGATTGATTTTATGTGTAGAAATTTAATTTTTATTCGCGGTTAATTCGATTATCCGTTTCTAACCGTTAAAACACTTAGAGGCCCATGAATTGAGGGATTAACGATTTCTATACAACCATAATCCGCAAGAAAGTCATTCATCAAAAGTACCCGATCATTGGAATGAAAACCATGAAATAAATCCCCTGAATTTTAAGCTATATCAATAACCGTTTCTAACCGTTAAAACACTTATACCCGCATCAATACCGGGATTCGTGATTTTCTATCTTAAATTAGTCAGGAAGAAAACGGTCCGTCAACAGAACCTAATCCTTCGAATAAAAAACATTGGAATCCCCCCTGAATTTCAGGCTAAACCGTTAGTCGTTATAACCGCCCGACTGCCTCAGGCATATTTAAAAACATTTTGAGTCCTATCAACAATGGGATTGGTAATTTTTTAAATCAATTACATCCAATCAACCCACCTCCTACGAAAAGCCTTACTTTTGTCGCAAAATAAATCCATGAAAAACATCGCGGCCATTCTTGTAGGCCTCATCGTTGGAGCATTTGTAATTGCATTTATTCAATGGATGGGAAATATTTTGTTTCCGTGCGATTTACCCTTGCCTCAAAAACGAAGTGACTGGCCGCAATACATGCTTCACCTTCCGTTTATGGCAAAATTTTTCATGATCATTTCTTACGGATTAGCTGGTTTTGTAGCGGGAACAGTCGCAACGTTCATTCAAGGAAGAACCGATTTTAAACCAACCTTGATTATCACAGGTATTCTACAGTTATTTATCTGGATGAGCATGACCAACATCCCCCACCCTTTTTGGATGTGGATTGGCGGAACCATAATGATTATTCCATGCGGGTATTGGGCGTTTTGGAAGTTTAGGCTAAAATAGAATGATCACTCTTTGTGACCAACTATTATCAGAGCGGCCAAAATCACCCCATTTCCTCACTTCAAGATGGAAAATAAGTCATTGAGGATTATATTGACGTATGAGATGAATCTTCTCCAGATCACGTCCCATTCTTTTTCGCTAGTTAGAAATATAACGTCAGTTGTGTTTTTGCTCAATTAAAGACCTCAATTAACTTTTTATTGTATACGTCTTCTTGAGACTTCATTTCCGTCTTTTTCCATACCCAAAGTTAACGGAATACAGTTAGATGAAAATCGATATTTTCCATGAAACGCAGGCATTTAGTTCGCGATAGTTTTGAAACAGAATCCTAACAAATGTTCAACAAAAAATCAATTTCATGAAAAACGTACTTCTACTCTTAATTGTTATATCATTCCAAATCACATATAGTCAGACGGAAATTCCCGATATGAATGACTGCGAATTTTTTGAATTGATCAAACAACTTAAAGATCCTAAAACTTATGTTCAGACTTGTAAAAATATTTACTCAGACATCAATAAAAAGAGAGAATTCATTAGAATGTTGGAAAAATACATTGTTCTTTCTGGTTCATTAAAGATTTCTCCGATGTATTTAGAAGAGTCTTCTAATAAGTTTGCTTGCGAAGAATATGTAAATCAATACATGTCTAAAACAAGCAATCGTATATTGGATTATAAACAGGTTCAAGATAAACGCGCTCAAGTCCAACGCAACAATTCAGAAGATGTGCGTGATTTATTAATCGATTTATTGGATCTAAACAAAGACAACAATGAGTTAGTTTTAAAAAACACCTGCGAATTGTCTGATTCATACGTAATCGAGCTCTTGCTAAAAGAATTAGATACAAATAAGAGATTATCAACTAGTTTATCAACCTTAACAAAAGAAGAAAACAAACAATTTTTAATAGATAGAATGAATGACTTGGATGCCAAAGAATACATGTATTATGAAGCGTATTCAAGCAAACCAAATGGAATAAAAGGATTTGAAATGTACCATGATAATGATTTTTTCATGTTTCCATGGGGAATGAACCAAGATAGAGAATATACCGGTGGATTTAAGTTTACTATCATTACTGATTATCTTAAATGGAGATTCTTTAGACTCTGTAACAAAAAAGAGGAAAATGTATTAACCTACCAAACAGTTTCAATAGGTGGTAGTGGATATACTCCTTACATCAGGTATAGAAATAATTTTGTCTTGGCAGACTCACTTCACAAGCATGATAGACCTTTTGCTTCCAATGTTTACATTGAAAGATCTAAACACAGAACTTGGAGGCATGGATTGGTAAGGCAAAAAGGAGAATTCCAAATTGGAGGAATTGGAATGTCACAAGGAAGAAAAATCCAAGCTAAACTGCACGAAGATGTTATTTATGAATCACAACACGTTTATGGATGGGAAAAACAAATCGCCAATGGTGGACGATTGATAGTCCAAACAAACCAAAAGTGGGAGTTTCTTCTCTTTTCAAATACGAACCAATATAAATCGATTTTTTGTTCGAAAACAGTTAGAATCAGCCCTCCATTAACATCAACAGGACAACGAAAGTATTCAGGAATAAACGTATCTCTTGAAAGTGATGTGAGACTTGGGACATTACTTACTTCAACAGGGCTAGGACTTCGTTTTTCAACACTAGACTTTTTAAATCAATCTGGCACCTATATGATTAAAAGCAAACCTCTTTCCAGAGATCAATTCGGAATCCGATTCGATTTCGGTTTGAACTACCGTTATGTCATTCACAATACTATGTTAGAAGGATTGGGTTTGTTCAAAACTTTTCCCAAAGACCCATACGATAAAGTCAATTCTGATTTCCATACACTTTCTAGAAATCAAATCAAACGAAATATGCTTGTTTTAGATTGGGGGATAAGTGTCCGATTCAGAAAAACGACCATATTTTTTAGACAAAACTTTCATACACTGGAATATAAGTCAGAACTTGCAAATGTTGATTATCAACAGTCAAATCTAACCTCACTAGTTGCTAGTGAAGACATTGGGTTTTACAACAATGATGTAGTTCGCGAACAGAAGTCATTTTTGAATTACAAAATCTTTGGGACAACCATTTATGGATATGGAACCTTAGGAATCAGTTGGCTAATAGAGTAGCTTGAATAAATTGCAAGCACAAATTAAATCTATCTCCGAATTATCATTAATAAAAAAAGCCATCCAAGTTTACCTTGTGATGGCTTAATAATTACCCGAACAAAAACCCCAAATATTAATTGAAGCTACTGTTATGAAAATCTGAGGCCTTTTATAAACTACCTAACTCCTACTTTTACCGAAAAATAGCTCATTATGGCAAAATTTAATCCCGCCGTAAGTACGTACATCTCTAATTCGGCCGATTTCGCACAACCGATTTTGATTGAGTTACGTGCAATTGTACATAGCTTTTGTCCGGAAGTGGTAGAAACCATCAAGTGGAAATTTCCCGTTTTTGTCTACAAAGATTCCATTTTATGCAACATGGCTTCGTTCAAAGAACATTGTTCTTTCGGTTTTTGGCTCAGCAGTTTGATGACCGATGCGCATGGTATTTTCCAACGCACCGAACAAGGCGGAATGGGTGATTTGGGGAAAATCAAATCATTAGATGACATTCCCGAACCTCCAAAATTAGGTGCGTCTGTTTTGGAAGCAATGAAACTCATCGATGCAGGTACAAAACTTCCGAAAGGACCGAAAAAAGAACCCAAAGAGTTAAAGATCCCCAACGAACTGACCAAAGCATTGGCAGAACATGCTGCTGCAAAAATCGTTTTCGATAACTTCAGCCATTCGCACAAACGTGAATATGTAGATTGGATCAACGAAGCAAAAACAGAAGCTACCTTAAACAAACGACTCGAAACAACGATCTCTAATCTATTAGATGGAAAATCGAAGGAGTGGAAATACAAAAAATAAGCCGTGAAAATCAACCCCACATCAAAACACTCAACATCAACACATTAGAATTGATTAATCTAAACAGATTGTTAGATTAAAAACTAATTGTTAAATGACAATTAAGTTTGTCCCGCTTTTGTCCCGCGCATTCAGACAACGCAAACACAACCTTGACGTATTATTGATAATCCTTTTAGAATTAACTCATGAAGAATGCCGTTTATGCGACCTTGATCTGTCTGACATGCCTCATGCCGGAACAAACAAAAGCGCAATGCTCGTGGACCAATTATTTCTTCGATTCATTTGAATACACAACTGTTATTCCGCATATCGTACCGGGAATGACATACCAAAATTCTCCGCAGACATTCCCTGGTTGTATCCATTCGGGTTCTTACGGACTTTACTTAAACATCGCCGACGGTCAATCCGGATTGATTTACGACCAACCGTTTACCAATCTTTGCTTAGGGGCCAACTACCGGTTTTCTTTCTGGGCAAAAGATGCTTGGGGAGCCAGTAACAACTTAACGTTTGAAGTCCGTTCATCAAGTAATGTGGTATTATCAACGCAAACGGTGATCACCAATGGAACTTGGACAAACATCACAATGCCTGCCTTCACAGCAACCACTTCCTCTATTCAATTTCGCATTCTTACCAACACCCCCGGCGGTCCCGGAAATGACGCGGCTTTGGACGATTTAACACTTTCTATTTGTAGTCCGAATCAAACTACAACTCCACTCACTCAATGTGCCGGAGCAGGAACGTTGAATTTGTACAATCAATTAATTCCGGGTAATTTATCGAGTACAGGAACCTGGAGCGGTCCATCGGTCTTACAAAACGGTTATTTGGGAACGTTTACCGAAGGAAGCAACTCCAACGG
>JBILJP010000154.1:0-10762 GCA_044377135.1 Fluviicola sp. | reverse complement strand
TCCAACGCAATACCACATTACTCAACTTAGTCATATCAGGAAATCCGGTTCTAAAAAACTGATAGCCCGCTTCAAACGACCCTCTGAATTTGTAACGAACCGCATATTCCGTTTTGGTATTCAACCCGAAACTACCGCGCGAATAAAGGGTTCCGTAAAGTGTGGTTTGCAATTTATCGTTGATCGGAATGTAATATCCTAAATTCTGTAATCCGAATCCGTAAGGCGAAACAGCTGTGAATTGCGGCATTAGAAAACCGTGTTTTTTATCCCGCTCCTTTCGCTGCGGAATCACACTAAAAGGCAAGCCGAGTGGGGTAGGAACGCCCATAATCCAAAGATTCATCGGACCGGTAACGATGCGTTTGTCAGGCACCAAAATGGCGCGGGAAAGAAAAAAGTGAAAGTGCGGCTCTGCCAGGTTACAGGTGGTGAATTTTCCGTTCACAAAATGAATTTCTTTGTTCGCCTGCCGTTTTCCGCGTTCCATTGTAAGGTAAAACTCATCTTGTTTGATCGCAACTTCCTGAATGTAGGCTTTTTCTGTCTCGAAGTTGTAACGTAAAGTGGCCGTTTTAACCGTATCTGTTCCTTGCACAAAAATCGGTTGACCAACCCGTCTGCCAAGAGAATCGGTCGTATAAGTAGCAAACACCTCTTTATTTCCAAGGTCAATGAGCAGGTAATCGGCTCGCATATCCACGTTGGTATAATTCAAATGAGCGTCGCCGAAAAGATGAATTTGCTGTTTTTTGTAGTCACAGAAAATGGAATCGCGCGCCGAATAGATCACTTGCGATTCAAAATCGTTGCTATTCATCACCACCGTATCTTGGGCAGCGGTAGTTGAAACACCTAAAAATACAGCGAACACAGCAAGTACCGCCCGAAAAATCGTGCAATTCCTATTCATGAGAGATGTTCGGTATTTTGAAATCAACTTGAGCTAATAACGAATGCAAAGCTAAAAAATTACCCGATGCCGTCAGCATAAATCGTGCCGTCTCATTCATCGTTTAGAATCTACCGCATTTCTACTTGATTTCTGTTACTTCAACGAATGGAATTCCGACAAACATGAAAGTTAAGGTACTCAATGAACTCAGACAAATTATCAGTCAATCCGAATCGATTGAAATTCCGGCAAATCAATGGGCACAGGAATCTATTTCGTGCACCTTACAACTGCAGATCCTAAACAATTGATCAAGTTTATTGCGCATTAACAGTTTGAATAGAAATAT
The DNA here is from genome assembly GCA_044377135.1 of Fluviicola sp. Taxonomy (GTDB): domain Bacteria; phylum Bacteroidota; class Bacteroidia; order Flavobacteriales_D; family Crocinitomicaceae; genus Fluviicola. The sequence goes on along the minus strand of JBILJP010000154.1, from coordinate 9,518 downwards.
TGAAAAACGGGAGGCTGTAATGGTTTTCCGTTTTTTCGTTGTCTAAAAAATGCTTGATGTTGGATTTTTGATGGGATATTCCAAATTAACGGCTCGTAGTTCATACTTGAGTTGGTTTACAGAATCCGGAATTTTAGGCAAATCTTAATCCTACATCAAAAATCAAGCATCTAACATCACTATTGCAGTTATTAACAATTTAACGAAGAAAAGTTTCAATTTGGCGTCCTTTTTGTTAATAACTTAATAACTACCTTTAAACTTGGTAATTAACGCATTTTAAAGACATGGAAAAATTCGCACGTATTCTCAAATGGACATTGGCCGTGCTGCCAGTGATCTTGTTGTTTTCGTTTGGAGAAACCCAGTTGCAGCAAAAGCTCGATACCGATTTTCAAACGATCAAAACGGTTGTTATTGATGCCGGACATGGTGGAAAAGATCCCGGATGTCATGGAGCTTCTGCACATGAAAAAAATGTCTGTTTATCAATGGCGTTGATTCTCGGAAAACAAATCAAAGCGAAATACCCGAATATCAAAGTGGTTTATACCCGCGATAAAGATGTGTTCGTGGAATTGGATGAGCGCGCCCACATTGCAAACAAAGCAAATGCTGATTTATTCATTTGTATTCACGCCAACTCGGCATCTGCTTCAGCCAACGGAACCGAAACATTTGTATTGGGATTGCACAAAACCGATGCACAGGCAAAAATTGCCGATCGTGAAAACAGCACCATTTATTTAGAAGACGATAAAGGAGAAAAATACAAAGACTTTGACATGTCGCCCGACGCCATTATTGCCCGTCAATTACAGCTTTCCGTTTTCCTGGACCAATCCATTTCATTTGCGGGTAAATTGCAGACGGAATTCAAAGGAATCGGTCGTTTTGATCGCGGGGTGAAACAAGCTGGTTTTTTGGTTTTGTACAAAACCACCATGCCGAGTGTATTGATCGAAACGGGGTTTTTAACCAATCCCGACGAAGAGAAATTTTTAGCAGACACCACCGGACAGAAAAAAATGGCCGGAGCAATGTTTGCCGCATTTGAGAAATACAAAAACGAACTGGAAGGCGTAGATGAAAAAACCGGTGGAGGTAAGCAAACTATTCCCGTTTCAAACAATACAGAAAAAACACCGGAGAAAACTCCAGAAAAAACAGCAAGTTCAAAAGTGATTTTCCGTGTTCAGGTAGAAACTTCAGACACCAAAATAGCCACTAACTCAACACGTTTCAAAGGACTTTCCGTTTACGAATACAAACAGGATAATTTGTATAAATACACCATCGGATCGTTTGAAAATGATCTGACGGCGGCCAATAAATACAAAAATGAGTTACGTGAAAAAGGATTTTCCAATGCCTTTGTGGTCGCGTTTCAAAATGGAGAGCGTATTAGTTTAGAAAAAGCTATTAAATTAGCAGAAAAATAAGCGTTTTGAAACTATCGAAAGAACTTAAAGCCGGAATAATTACTCTACTTGCAATCGGATTATTGGTTGCAGGGATCAATTTCCTCAAAGGGAATAGTTTTTTTGGTGGTGATGATCAATACGAAGCCTATTTTGCCAACTCAGGAAATCTTGCTCCTGCAACTTCTGTTTACGTAAACGGAGTAGCCATCGGGAAAGTATTGACGGTAGAATATCAACCAAACGGCGATTCGCTATCAAAGGTAAAAGTGACGTTTAATATCCAAGACGATAACGTGCGCATTCCGAAAGGTTCCATAATCGAAATAGGTTCGATAGATTTCCTGAATAAAGGTTTAAAACTCACGTTGAATTCCGATTTATCGAAAGGATATTACAAACCGGGAGACAGAATTATAGGAACCGTTGAATCGGACATGATTTCGCAGGTGAAAGCCTACGCAGATCCTACCGTTCAGAAATTGCAAAGTTTGATCAGTACAGTTGACAGAACAGTTACTTCTATCAGTGCTTTCTGGGACACAACGGCTACTTCTAAAATAGAAGCGTCCATGAACGAGGTGCAAATTGCTATCAAACGCTTCGGAAATGTGGCAGTGGAAGTAGAAGATTTGGTAGCTTCAGAAAAAGTGCGATTCGGTAAAATCATGAGCAACGTTGAAAGTATTTCAGGAAACCTGAAGGCAAGCAACGAAAAAATCTCAGGAATCATCGGAAACACCAAGAAAATTACGGATGATTTGGTAACTGTTAACTACAAATCGGTAGTGGAGGATGCCCAAAAAACCATTCAGAAACTCAATGGTATGCTCGAAGCGGCCAACAACGGTGAAGGAACGCTTGGAAAGTTATTACACGACGAAAAACTCTACAATGAGTTGGTCAATACGAACAAAGAACTACAAGAACTTGTTGATGATATAACGCTTCACCCTGAACGTTACATTCATTTCTCGGTGCTGGGCGCTAAAACAAAAGGCGTTCCGCTTTCGGGTAAAGAAGAGAAAAAATTGAGAACGTTGTTGGATTCTATTCCCAACTAAATTTAAACTATGATAGCTTCTATTGTATTTAGTGTCATTTGTTTGGCAGGATTTGGCTTTTTCGGTTGGAACATCCGTAAAATTCGCTACAATATTAACTTAGGTAAAGACATCGATCGCACCGATAACAAAGGCGAACGGATGAAAACCATGTTATTGGTAGCTTTCGGACAGAAAAAAATGTTCGCCCGACCTATTCCGGCGTTGTTGCACCTGGCTATTTATGCCGCTTTTGTTATCACACAAATTGAACTCATCGAGATCATTGCTGATGGCGTTTCGGGTAAACACCGTATGTTTCATGAAGCATTGGGTGGCTTTTACACCTTCATGATCAGTTTCATTGAAATTCTTTCGGTGTTGGCACTCATTGCAACCTTTGCTTTTTTAGCACGACGCAATATCATTCGTCTGGCACGTTTCCAAAAACCGGAAATGAAAGGATTCCCGAGTTTGGATGCCAACCTGATTCTCTTGGGTGAAATTTTACTCGTAGCATGTATCTTCACCATGAATGGTGCTGATGAAGCATTGTACTTACAAGGAGCTTCACATGCCGCGCACGATGTTCAAGGTTCATTCGGATTTACCGTGTCTTCCTGGTTAGGAGCAAATGTATTCAGCGGAATGGACGTAGCCACACTTCATTTATTGGAACGAATCGGATGGTGGGGTCACGTAACCATGGTCTTTGCCTTTTTGAACTACTTACCTTATTCCAAGCATTTCCACATTTTGTTGGCGTTCCCGAACACGTACTACTCGAATCTTGAGAAAAAAGGGAAATTCACCAACATGGAATCGGTTACCAATGAAGTAAAACTGATGTTGGACCCAAATGCCGATCCGTATGCAGCAGCGCCTGAAGGAGCAGAACCACAACGTTTCGGAGCAAAAGACGTGACCGATTTGACTTGGAAAAACCTGATGGATGCTTATACCTGCACAGAGTGTGGTCGTTGCACATCGGCTTGTCCTGCCAACATTACCGGCAAATTATTGTCGCCACGCAAAATCATGATGGACACACGTGATCGTTTGATGGAAGTGGGCGATAATTTCCGCAAGCACGGAAAAGATTACGACGACGGGAAAGCGCTTTTAGGAAACTACATTACCGAAGAAGAATTGTGGGCATGTACTTCTTGCAATGCCTGCGTTCAGGAATGTCCCGTAAACATTGATCCACTTTCAATCATTGTTGATTTGCGCCGTTATTTGGTGATGGAAGAATCAAAAATGCCAACCGAATTAACGGGAATGTTGACCAATATTGAAAACAACGGAGCGCCTTGGCAATTTTCACCTGCCGATCGCGGTAACTGGATTCACGAAGATTAATTACAAGCTGATAGATTATGAGCAACAACGTTCAGTTGATCGACATAATGGAAGACGGCAAACACATTTCGCCTGTACTTCCCGAACACATTAAAAACTATCTCATCGACATCGATGGCACCATTTGCGAAGACATTCCGAATGAAGAACCGGAACGCATGGCAACAGCAGGTTTGTACCCGGATGCTTTGGTAACGGTGAACAAATGGTACGACGAAGGTCACATCATCACGTTTTTCACTTCTCGCGTAGAAGAACACCGCGCAGTAACCGAACAATGGCTCACTGAAAACGGTTTTCGTTGGCATGCCATGTTGATGGGCAAACCTCGCGGAGGAAATTACCATTGGATTGATAATCATATCGTTCGTGCTACACGCTTCGAAGGAAAGTTTACCGATTTGGTAGAAAAAACAGTAAGTATTCAGGTTTTTGAACAGTAATTGTGCAGTATGAGTAATCTCAAAGTTCCAACAATGGCCGAAATGATGGCCGCAGGAGAAACACCCGATATTTTGTTTTGGGTAGGTTGTTCCGGTAGTTTTGATGATCGTGCCAAGAAAATCACGAAGGCAGTAGTGAAGATTCTGAATCATTGCAACGTGAAATTTGCCGTTCTCGGAGCAGAAGAATCGTGTACTGGAGATCCCGCAAAACGTGCTGGGAACGAGTTTACGTTCCAGATGCAAGCTATGATGAACATTCAGGTGCTCGATGGCTATGAGGTAAAACGCATTGTAACGGCTTGTCCGCACTGTTTCAATACCTTGAAAAATGAATATCCTGAATTGGGTGGCAATTACGAAGTGATTCATCATACACAATTGATCCAGGATTTGATCAATACCGGAAAACTCACCATAGAAGGTGGAACCTATAAAGGAAAAAAAATCACCTTCCACGATCCGTGTTATTTGGGTCGCGCGAATGATGTATACGAAGCTCCGCGCTTGTTGATTGAAAAATTGGATGCCGAATTGGTGGAAATGAAACGTTGCAAAACCAATGGCTTGTGCTGTGGTGCAGGTGGTGCGCAAATGTTTAAGGAAGCTGAAAAAGGAAACAAGGAAATCAACGTTGAACGTACAGAAGATGCCTTGGAAACTTCAGCTACGATTATCGCTACCGGATGTCCGTTCTGCAATACCATGATGACGGATGGCGTGAAAAATTTCAACAAAGAACACGAAATTGCCGTGTTAGATGTAGCCGAATTGATTGCTAACGCAGCGGAATTATAAGTCATGGAACTCGACCTGTTTCCCGACGACGCCCGTATTTGGGTGTTTACTTCTGATAGAGAAGTCAGCGCTGACCAGCAACAAGCTTTAGCTTCGCCTATCCTGACTTTTCTGGAGCAATGGGCCACACACGGAAAAGCATTGACAGCTACCGGCGTTTGGCTCAACCCATTCCAATTAGCGATTGTGCTAGATCAATCAAAAGTAGGGGCAAGCGGTTGTTCCATTGATGCCTTGACACGTTTTATGCGTGAAATCGGCACTGCCAACCAAATTGACTGGTTCAATCGCATGAATATGCTCATCGAAGAAGAAGGAAATATTCAACGCATTCCGTTTACCGAATTGAAGAATTTCCCGAATGCCTTGTTGTTTGATCCGTTGGTGGAAACACTTGGTGATATTCGTGGGAATTGGCCCGTTCCGGTGAGTGAAAGCCGATATAAGCAATTACTGGCTGTTTAGTGTGGCATTTTACCACAAAGGCACAAAGCTTTTTTTTGACGAACTAGACTTGTTAAGATCACAAAGAAATTCATCTAAATAGCTTAGATACACGTCTATTTCTAATGTTTTACATTGAAAGATTTAAGTTTATCTTCTGTAAATTAATTTAGTCCTCATGATTTGTACCTTGAATCAATGATTCATTACTAAATTCCCTTTGTGTTCTTCTAACACGCCAAATACTTCCTTTTCCTTTGTGCCTTTGTGGTAAAAAAAAAATGAAGTCCCTTAATCTTCCCTCTTTTTCTTCTTTCTCGGTTCCAAACGGATTCCTCCCACAATTTTGAGATTATAAAACGTTTGCCGATAGGCCAGATCATTGAAGCGAATTGATTTATTATCAAAATCGGAAACAAACATCACAAAATAGCGGGGTTGATTGTATCCGGCGATGAATTTCACATCAAAGCGGGGTGCGAGTCCGAAAAATCCACGAGTAGTGCTGTCGGCAAGGTAAAATTTCGATTGCATCACAAATCCTATTCCGCCCATAATGCCTACCTGAAACGATTTCCATCGCTTAATATAAACCATTCCCGGAACAACTCCCAAATCTACAGCAGTGATGGAATGTGCACTGGTTTTGGTTTGATTGGTATCTTCTAATTGATATGGAATCAGCGGATCTTTCCCGTTTGATCCTGCGCCATGAACATTGAACGTAGGTTTGATGTAAAACGAATGAATATCTTTCACATAATGCCCGGTTTTACCCCGAAAGGCAGACATCTTAAAATGATGGTTCTTGAAAATCCATGTATTGATCGAAAAACTTATGGAAGTCAGTTCCGGACGTAATTCATTGGGACGCAAATTGGTGAGCGTATCATCCCAACGATACGCATTTTTGATCGCGTAACCGTTGTAGATATGAAGGTCTACATCGAAAAAAGCACGTTTTACACTAAAATCAAATCCCAGATCGTAGTACTGTGTTCTTCCGTAACGACTCGGCGGACGAATCGTTCCAGGCAAAGCAATACCCAATCTCAAGGCAAACCATTTGTACGAAACGCCAATTCCGAGTACAGCACTCATGTTGTTTTTGTACTTCAAGGTTGAAATATCGTCTATAAACGGATATTTTACCTTAAACGGTGCTGTGCTGAATCCAAGATCCGTATACCAAACAATCTTTTCTTTGTAACGCACATAGGGAAGTGAGTCAACCTGAGAAAAGGAAAACAACGAAACTGTTAAAACTAACAGGAGAAGTTTATTTTGTAATGCCTTCACAGTTTAATAAGAATCCATACTCTTTGGCAATTTCCATACGCTCGGTAGTTCTTCCTGAACCGCCACCGTGACCGGCACTCATGGTACAATCAAACAAAATCGGTTGATTTCCGGTATTCATATCACGCAATTTTGCCACCCATTTCAACGGTTCCCAATACTGCACTTGCGAATCATGGTATCCGGTAGTGATCAACATGGCGGGATACGCCGTTTTTTTCACTTGGTCGTACGGAGAATAACTCAACATATACCAATAACTTTCTTCTTCATTCGGATTTCCCCATTCTTCGTATTCGCCTACCGTCAACGGAATGCTTTCGTCCAACATGGTTGTTACAACATCAACAAAAGGAACCTGAGCCACAATACCTTTAAACAGATATGGCGCCATATTGGTCACTGCGCCCATCAATAAACCTCCGGCACTTCCGCCTTGCGCATAAATAGATTCCGGGTTACAATAACCTTTCATTGAAAGCCATTCGGCACAGTTGATAAAATCGGTAAACGTATGACGTTTGTGTTGCAACTTTCCGTCTTCATACCATGATTCCCCCATGAATTTACCCCCGCGAATGTGTGCAATGGCATAGACAAACCCACGATCCAATAAACTCAACCGATACGGACTAAACGTAGTTGGTATAGTAACACCATAAGAACCGTAACCGTAGAGCAGGAGTGGAGCCTTCTTTAAATCCGTTCCTTTTTTATAGACCAACGAAATAGGAATTTTTGTTCCGTCATTTGCAGTAGCCCAAACACGCTCGCTTTTGTAGTCGGCAGGATTGTAGGCTGTGCGCAATACGCGTTGGAAAGTTGTTTCCTGCTTTCCGTTTGTCATATCGAATTTGATAACAGACGCCGGAACCGTCATAGACGTATAACTATACAAGAAACTGGTGGCTTCGTAATTATCGTTCCAACCCAGGCCAATTTCATACACTTCTTCATCAATGCGTACTTCTTGCATCGAAGTTGCTTTTAAATCGCCGTACAAAAAGCGTGTTTTTCCTTTCGTGCGTTCTTGAATCACCAGGTTATTTTTAAACGCAATAAAACCATCTATATACGTATCTACATTATGTGCCTGAAGAATAGTGCACGCTTCGATGGAAGTAGGTTTTGTGATACTGTGACGCAACGTACGATTGGGTGCTTCCCAATTACTTAAGATATAAAATCCGTTTTCGTGATGATCGATTTGGTACAAATGTCCTTTCTGACGAGCAAGGAATACTTGTGGTTTTTCGGCAGGAGTTGCGGCATTAATGGTTGAAACCTCCGAAGTTGTCGAACTTTGACTATAAATAAAGATCATCGCGTCATCCATTGATTTGGTGATGAAAACCGCAAAACGCTCATCGTCTTCCTGATACACCAACTGATCTTTCGCTTGAGAAGTTCCCAACACATGTTTGTAAACCTGAAACTCACGCAACGTGGTTTCGTCTTTCTTCACGTAGAATACAGTCTTATTATCATTTGCCCAAACCACAGAACCGTCTGTATTCGTCAATTTGTCTTTCAAGTATTTATTGGTCTCATTATCGCGAAACTGAAGCGTGTATTTTCTACGCCCCACAATATCTTCACTCACGGCAAGCAACAAATTATTTGGCGAAGTTTCCAATTCTCCCAAACCATAATATTCATGACCTTTCGCACGTTCGTTTTCGTCAAAATAAACAACCAACTGGCCGGTAATAGGTTTGATTAGCTGACGATAATCCATTCCCTCCAAACTTTGCCACTGATATGTAACACCATTCATTTCAAACGGAGCACTTCTTTCAAACGGATCGATGCGATTATCAAATTCTGTCATCAATGATTCTACCAACGGATTCATTTCCCCGAAATAAGCTCCGGAATACGTGTTTTCCGCCTGGATGTAATCCAATACCGGTTTAGAATCACGCTGATTCATCCAGAAATAAGGATCATTGCGTTGATGACCATGCTTTTCAAGCACAGTGGGATTTTGAGGAGCATCTGGTGCTTTCATCGACTTGAATGATTGTTGTGAAAATATCATGAAGGGTACGAATAGTACAAGTATTGCAGTTCGAAGTGTAGTTTTCATGAGTGCAAAAATAAAACATACTGTGAGCTAACGAAATAAATGTAGCAGAGTTTATCAACGCGTGTACCATTTTTGAGCGCATTATCGGAATCCTTTATCTAAAAGTACCGTAAAGTGAATGCTGATTTCAGATCGGATTTTTGTATCTTGTCGCCAAATTCAACACGTATGCGCAGATTCATTATTCCCGTATTCATCGTCTTCTGTTCAGCCTCATTGACGGCACAAAATTTTGTGCGAACCTCGTTTTTGTTTCACAATGCAGGACAGCCGTTTGCCTTGAACGAAACCATTGCAGCATATAATGGTGTTGATTATAGTGTGCAGAGCATGGCATTTTATATGTCACGCGTTAAAATTACCCACGATGGCGGACAAGTAACGGCTTTGGATACGAATGAAGTATACTACGTGAATTTTAACGTTCCTGAAATCATTTTAGGGAGCTTCAATATTTCGCAAGTAGAAGCAATTACGTTTGATGTTGGTGTCCCTGAGCACTTGAATCACTTGGATATCAGCCTGTATCCTGATCATCATCCGCTTGGTTTTCATGATCCTTCTATGCATTGGGGATGGGCATCAGGCTACATGCACATGGTTATGAACGGCAAAGGCG
>JBILJP010000506.1:0-3063 GCA_044377135.1 Fluviicola sp. | reverse complement strand
CCCGAAAGTTTAAGGATTTTACCGAGTTTTTTCATTGGAAGAAGTTATCGATGGAGCAGTTATTTCAGCTCACTCCACGGTTTCTGAATCAATGCTTTAAATTCTTTTGCTTTAAAGGCATTGGCGTCGATACCATCGTACACCTTCACGATATTTCCATTCCAGATGTAAAAAACGCCCGGTGTGTCGCGGCTTCCAACTGTTTTCCAGAAAGTAGCAATATCCAAAACGGTATACGTGTATTTTGCTCCGGCAAACTCAAAGAATGCAGGAATCAATTCGGCTTCTTCGTCCATAAAAGCAATACGAATATCCGGGAAGCCGCTTACCTGGCTTTTCATTTGGGTCAATTCTTTGGCGGTTTCCTTGCAATGCTCACACCCAGGAGCGAAGAAACACAAGATCTTTTTGCCTTTATCAATATCCGGATAAAGTGATTTGTACCCCGATTTTTTCTGCGCAGGTTCGTCTACTTTTTCAACCACAGGTTCCGTTGTAGTTATTTTCGGATCTTTTCCATTGACTGGTTTTACAGGATCGGAAGTGGTTGTAGCAGTTGTTCCATCCGAGGTTGTTCCCTTCGCATCTGAAGTAGTGGTATTGGAACTTTGAGCATCTGTAACGGTTGGTTCTTCGTCTTCAACCACTACAATTCCTGATGCTGGTGTTGCAGTTGATGCCTGAGACGGTTGAATTGGTCCTAACATAAACACTGCCAATACGCTGGCCAATGTAATCGACATCAGGAATGAAAAGTTCTTTTTAGCAGGATTTTCCTGGATTGTTTTGTACAAATACCCCAATATTCCCATTGCAACAAGGTTTTTAATGATTGCTTCCAGTGGAGTCATTGGCAACAACGTTCCAAAACAACCACAGTTACCGCTATTACCTGAACTGACGATTTCATAAGTTAATTCGATCACAAAAATCAACAGCATCAAAAACGAAACAGGAATTACCAAACGCTTTAAAAAGTGTGGTTGTAACAGCAAAAAACCAAGCGCAAACTCACATCCGATGAGTGTTCGTGAAAAGTAAGCCGCTGCTCCTTCACTGAATCCCATTGGCAATAACTGCTTGATTTCAAAAGTAGTCATCGCGAAATAAGGCGACGGATACAACTTTGCAACAGCCGAGATAAGGAACAAAAACGACAATAAAATGCGTAATCCCCAAATGACTTGTTGTTTTCTTTTGCTGATAGTTATGGTTTCAGTATTCATACGTTGAATCAAAAAGTTTGATTAAAAATAAGTCATCCTTCTGAAACAAGGTGCTGAATTTGAAAAATTAGGAAAAGAATAACATCCTTGGATGATGTTGGATGTTAAACGCTTGATGTTGGATGAGGATTTTGGTCGAAGAATTATAAATGATAAATTGGGGAATTATCAAGTTGGCTTTTGGAAAAGAGTAAAGTGAAGGACGCTTTATTGATTCACGTAAAATTGATCTCTAAGGCTTACCAATAATTCTGCTGCTTTTGAACTATTGGGGAGTTCAGGCAAATCGCTTTTCTCATACAATTCATCAATCATCACGATTTTTTCACTTGCAAGCTCCACCAGATAATCGTACTCAAAGTTTCCTGCGCGGATATCAAGCAAAAAAGCGCGATCTTCTCTGAGAACATGAACCACTCCTTCTTTCGCAATTTCAGCAGCCATGTTGAGTAAACGAAAGGTGTGCATCATGTTTTTGGTATCGTAATTTTTACCGTTTGAGATGTTATTATTGTAGCGAACCTCATTCCGCTTTTCGACCCATTCCCAATACTGCGCGTATTCTTTGCAATGAATGGAATACGCATCTTTGTTGAAGCTCATGTAAGCTATTGGCTCAATATCTTTCGGAATAGAACTAAGTGAAACATCATTGGCATCAACTCCCGAAAAAACACCGCTTAATGAAACAGTAGCACCGACTTGTGATTGATGAAACAAGCCATATAAATCGCGCATGTGAGGGATTTTCACCAAACCAAACTCATGAATGAGGTATCCTTTCTCTTTTGCCCATTCATCTAAGGGAATCACTCCCAGGTCATGCAAAATGTAACAAAAATCAGGAATCGATTTACGTGTAATTTCTATGGGATTGGTGATTTTTTTATTGAGACCTCTTGCCTTTTTGATTTGTGATTGAGCGTAACCAGCAAAGGTTTGCCGACAGAGTTTCGATAAAAAATACTCCGGTTTTAGTTCATCCATTAACGGATGTTTGTAAAGCACACAATTGTTTGGAGTTGCCAGTAATTCAAGGATATTCGGATTGTTTTTCACCAAGAGATCAACGAATCGTTTTAGCTCATAATAAACAATGTCGTTGGTTTCATTATTGACTTGCTCTTGTTGTTCAAATCCGTAATACTCTTTTTTTGGCAACAGAAAAACGCCTTTGTAATCGGTATCTGAAAGTGGTGTATGCAGTCCGTACGCTCTGCTACCGCTAATGCATTTTAACAGCAAAAATTGTTCTTCTTCGTGAATCGTTTTCCAGTTCATAGCTAATATTGATTCAAGATTTGAAGGAACAAACCATCCAGATCAACCTGTTTTTCTTTTCTGCCTTTTAAACTCAACGAAACAACCCCCGATTGGTCAAATATGGTTTTGATGAAATCATTCAGTTCCTGTTCTATCGGATGCACATAGCTTTCATCTTGATGTGACTTCAACTCAATTAACTCGAGAATACGCGTTTTGATCGAAGGTGCTATTTCCAACTCATTCAGCATGGTATGGAACACAATTGGAGGAGTCGTTTCTTTATCCATAATCCATTTGCATGAAAATGCGGCACGCAACGCATAGAATAGCTTCTTTAGCTTTACTTCCGGTTGTCCTTCAACATCCTCGAAGCTTTTCTTACCCATGTTCAGGTAATGATACATACTGGCTACCGGTGCAAAACATTGTTCCGCATACGGTTTGCATAAATCTAAAAAACCTTCAGCCTCAAAGTACACAATTGGCGATTGCAAACGCTCTAACAGCGGTCCGTTTGATTTCCACATCAACTGCAAGCTTTTCTTGATATCCCAGCCTGTAATGTCCAAAT
>JBILJP010000505.1:0-3069 GCA_044377135.1 Fluviicola sp. | reverse complement strand
AGGGAATAGCTAATCTGATGTCCTTTTTGGTGATAACTCAACACGCTGAAATCGAGCCAAAAAGAATTTTCATTGTACTTAAATTCCGTGTTCCGGATAGCTGTCGGTCTACCGTTAACAGTTGCTTGATTGAAGATCAACTGTGGTTTCACCCGCGATTCCAAATTGCTGGATAAAGGAATGGTGATCAGTCCTTCGGTTGTAGAAACAGCTAGTATTTTCGAGAAAATGGCCAGTTTATCACAAACTCTCGACGGTAAACCATGAAGCTCATCATACAATTTCGGTTCCCCGTAGCCATTTTTATCGCGCGGTATTTTCAACAGCCCTTCATTGGTCGCCATCCAAAGATTCCCTTGTTTGTCTTCTACCGCATCATTCAATACAGTAGTCGGGATTTTCATTCGTTGATTTTGGTTGACCAACTTTTCACCGATCAGTTCAAACAATCCTTCTCCCTTCGTCAATACAAAAAGACGATTTCCACGTGTCAGGAACAGCTTTGAAATTGTTACTGACGGCCGGGCTATTATTCGAACATTTGCTTTTCCATTTTTCAATGAAACGATATACAATTCCTCTACCGACGACAACAGAAATTTGTTCTCGCCCAACACCAAAAAATCACGTATTGACTTGGCAAAACTGTTAAACAAAAAGTGTGCTTTATCCTTTTCATAGCGAAACATACTGTGGTAACCTTGCACGTAGGTCGTGCCTCTGAATTCATCGAACTTAATACCCTGTAAATCCTGATATTCGTTATGATTACTTAATACGATGGATCCATTTGTTCTTATACCGGATGTTAGTCTTTCCTTATAACCGATGAGCCATTTTCCGGATAAATACCTGATTGCCACAATTCGTTCTCCTGCATTTCCGAACAAACGTATTCGTTCAGGTTGCAACAAAGAGTTGATCGAAATGATCTCATTCTCTTTGGTAGAAACGAGTAATTCATGCTGACTAGCGGTCAAAACATCTGCTCGCCGATTCAGTCCTGAAAAGTTATTAAATGCCAGTAATTGCGGATTTTGGCAGCTATAAACACCTTTTTCCAGGGTAGTACACCAGATGTGACCTTCTCGATCTTCCATGATATTACTCACCGATAATCCCGGAAGACTATTGATTAATTGCTTAGAAAAATCGCCCTTGTCAATGTGATAAACACCATGCCCAAACACGCCAACCCATAATCCACCTCGCGAGTCTGTAAATAAACTGAGTATTCTATGCGGAAAATGATGGATTATTGCCTTACCCTTTGCATCAATTTCTACAAGTTCCGATGAAACACTAAAAAACGATCGCTGGTTTAGTTTACCCGTTATTATTTGGGGAGTTATGACACTTTCTAAAGGAAGCTGAATGAAGCGGCTATTCGTTGGGTTTTGTCGATCTACATAGCGTATAACCCGGCTCGTTGGCATATTGCGTCGGGGTAAACAAATGTTCAGGGGTAAAACCAGGTTTCCATCGCGCGCAACCAGTGAATAATTCACCTGAGTGTAGTCTGCCACTTTCCGAACAGTTTTCCTGTTTTTATCAGCTACCATAGCAGTTGAAATCCCTAAAGGAATATATATCTTGTCTTTTTGAAAGAACAAATCATATCCAAAATTGGATATTTCGGGATTCACGAACTTTTTTTTGAATCCTGGATCAACCACTTTGTCATTTCGAATAGTGAGTATTCGTCCTGTTTTTGTGACCAGCCAGATTAATCCTTTGCTATCCTTTCTCAGTGCATAAACGGCCTTTTCTTTAATTCCCTGTTCACCGGTATATACTTTTGTGTTTACGCCATCAAACCTGCACAGCCCTTGTTCTGTGGCTATCCAAACAAAACCACGGTTATCTTGCAAAATACGGTAACATTCCGGAGACGGCAGTCTTACGTTTGCCCTTCTAAAAACATGGTGCTGAGCAATCGTTGGTAAAATCACCAACATAAAAGCTATTGCAACCAATTTTTCTCGCATAGGGTAAAGTTAAACAATGAGTCACCACTTCTCCTTGAATCGGCTGAAAAACGTAACAAGCGGTAATTATTCCCGACAACATACCACCTAATTTTGTCCTCAACCGGTCACAAGTATTGCCATGGCATAAGTTTAAAATTATCAATAACACATTTTTAACCATTCAATATTCATTTAATTATTAACCATTATGAAAAAATTAGTTTTGGGGGCTTTGCTCCTGTTTTCTGCGCAAGTATTGCATGCGCAAAGCGTTCATGACAACTTCAATTGGGTTTATGGTAGTTCACCGTCCACTACATTTACCAGTCCAAGTTTTCCTTTTTGCGACGGCGACAACGTAAGTTATACGGTTACCAGCTCAGCAACAATGCAGCATTATGCCAATCAAATTTCTGGCAACCCGGTGGTATCTCCCGGACTACTTGTACCGGCTAATCCGGCTGGTGTAATCCTTCAACACATTCCGATTTCTTTTGCATTTACGCAGCCGGTATGTAATTTACGTATCCATTTTACCGATATCGATTTGAATGAAAGCGTTTCAGGTTTCAGTACGCCATACGCCAACGTAGTGGAAACAGCCGGAGATTTGGTTCCGGATGCAGCAATGACAACGATCGGATCTAATTTGAATAACTCCGCCGGTTGGGCAGAATGGAGCGGAAGTCTTTCATCTCTTTCATTTACCTACAACAGACCTGGTGCCGGTTATGGATTAATCATCGATTCAATTGTTTTTGAATGTTGTGTTCCACCATGCAAATGTGATCACCGTGCAACGATCAAAAACACGGATATTGTCTATTCTTCAGGTTACACTTCGGCAACGCTTGATCTAAACAGCAATGGTGTTGCGGTTCGCTCTATTTGCATCGATCTTCCTTTCTATGAATCCATTGTGGATGATCAATGCCTGAAATGCAATGTCAGTGACCAAGAAAAATTCGGAACGATTCTTTCGGCAATGCCTATCGCTGGTGTAACTCCGGAACTTGACGACCCTTACAATCTTGGTTATTCGAGAACCATCTGCTGGAAATTCAATACGCCTACATTAGTGAACGATATTATTCAGATT
>JBILJP010000504.1:0-3084 GCA_044377135.1 Fluviicola sp. | reverse complement strand
GTTCAACTGACAGCACAATCAATAATCTGGTCAGATTACATTAAAACCGTTTTTGGGATGCTGAGAATAGCGAATATTGATTCCTGTTAAATGGGAATGAAATCCTTTATTATGATTACAAAAAGTATTTTCAGTTTACTACTCATCCTTTTTTTGGGGAATATCAATGTTGCATTTTCTCAGAAAGGAATGACGTTTCAACAAGCGAAAGACGCCGAATTATTTAATGAATTGGATAGTCTTTACCACGGCGGAATTGATAGTGATTCCACCAAGTCGGTGTTCAAAGATCAGGAAGCTTACATAAAGGCCTACCAGCAATTTATGCTCGATGCCGGAAACTTTTTGGCGAAAAACAATTTTAAATGGGGCAAGCAGGTTCGTTGCTTCAACAAGATCTATTTTTCGAAAGAAGGAAAAGTTGATTATTTCCTCTACAATTTCAGAGAAGGACAAATTACTCCGGAACAAGAACAGGAATTCGCGCGATTGATTCAGTTGTTTATACAGCAAGCGAAATTCGGGTTAGAGGGTGAGATGCCATTTTCTCAATGCAGTCCGGTGGTTTACAACGATTGAGTAAAGTTTTCAACTAGTTGGGAAAAGGGTTTTCTTGCGGACGGTTTTTTTGATTGATCTCAAACGTACCACGATGCTACCTTACTTTTTGCCGAGGCTGAAAAAGTAAGCAAAACATCCTCTTGCGCCATTCTAAGCCGCTCGTAAAAAATGGTTCTTTCTGTGTTTTAAGGTCAAAAGTGTCAGATCGGGATCTGAAACGCAAGCGCTTTTGACAAAACACAACGAAACAGCCATTTTTCTTACATCGCTTCCAAGAATTGGCGCTGTCCGCAATCCAAATTATAGGTGAAAAGAAGACTTTTAGAAACGATTTCTCCTAAAATTGGTTAGTGGTATATTTGCGACTAGTCAATTAGTTTTTCATTAAAACTCCACCTCGCTCACATTCAAATCTACTTTATTATCTATACCGGGAAGTCGCCCGCTTTCTGAGAATTGCCAATGAATCACATCTTGGTCGGTCATGTATTGCGGTTCGCGACTGTAAGCGGCTATCCAGAACTTATAACCCGGAAATTGATTGCGGAATTTGGTTTCGTAGAAACTAAGCGAAGTGTAAATAATGGGTCTTCTTCCGGAAATGCGTTCCACTTCTGTGAGCCAGATTTTCATTTTTGCAATGAGGTCTTCGTCTGAAAAACCTTCTTCTTCCACATCAAGCGCAGGCGGAAGATCGATTTCGCGCTCATTCCAATACTTGAGAAAATGTGCGGCTTGCGGACGCGGTGGTTTTTTGGTTGAAAAGTAATGATATGCACCGTTTAGAACGCCCATATCGTTCAATTCCTCGCGGTTGCGTTCCCATTGCGTATCCAAATGATCGGAACCTTCGGTGGCTTTGCAATAGACAAAATCGATCAAGGTATCAAATCCTTTTTCTACAAACAATTCTTCCCAATCAATGGTGCCTTGATGGTGCGAAACATCGATACCGACACTGGCGTAACCTTCCGGGATGAGTTTACGAAAATGCTGAGGTGTCTCTTCTTTGGTATCGGCAACATACCAGAAAAACACAAACGCGATGATCCCAACCGGAATCATTCCCCAAATCACCAGCTTGTAGCCGTTGCCTTTCTTTTTGCGCGATTTGGCAGTATGTGTTTTTTTGCGACGTTTTGCCATGATGAAAAAACAAACTCCCCAATTATTCAGGGAGTTTGATCAATTATTTTTTAAAGTTGGAAGCGACTACCAAATCCTTCGTTCCGTGGGTCCATGAATAGAATCCTTCGCCTGATTTCACGCCTTTTTTACCGGCCATCACCATGTTTACCAACAACGGGCAAGGTGCGTATTTCGGATTTCCGAAGCCATCGTGCAATACTTCCAAAATAGCCAGACAAACGTCCAAACCAATGAAATCTGCCAACTGCAACGGTCCCATCGGATGAGCCATTCCCAGTTTCATTACCGTATCAATTTCTTCCACACCGGCAACGCCTTCAAACAACGTATAAATGGCTTCGTTGATCATTGGCATCAAGATACGATTGGCTACAAAGCCAGGGTAATCGTTCACTTCAACCGGTACTTTATTCAGTTTGCGCGATGTTTCCATGATCAGATTCGTCACCTCGTCGGAAGTAGAATAACCACGAATGATTTCGACCAATTTCATTACCGGAACCGGATTCATGAAGTGCATTCCGATTACTTTATCAGGTCGGGAAGTTACCGCTGCAATTTTCGTGATAGAGATAGAAGACGTATTACTGGCCAAAATCACTTCAGGACCTGTAGCTGCATCCAATTGTTTGAAAATGTTGAGTTTCAGGTCAACGTTCTCTGTAGCTGCTTCTACTACTAATTCGGCATTTTTCACACCTTCTTCAATAGAAGTAAAGGTGGTTAAATTGGCCAAAGTTGCAGCTTTATCTGCTTCTGAGATGGCTTCTTTCGCTACCTGGCGATCCAAATTTTTGGTAATGGTGGCAATTCCTTTATCCAAAGAAGCTTGCGAAATATCAATCAACGAAACGGTATATCCGAATTGAGCAAAGGTATGAGCGATGCCGTTTCCCATTGTTCCGGCACCAATTACTGCTACGTTTTTCATCTGTAATTCAATTTTGAATACAAAGATAGTTTTCCGTTGGAAATAGGGAAGGGCAAGGGTGTTTGATCGGCAATAAATGTTGATGAGAATAGGTGTATCCCAATGTTTATAAGGTTATAAGTGTTTCTAAACATGCCTCAGACAGTCAGGCGGTTAGAAACGGATAATTTTCGGGTGAAAATGAGCTGAATTTCGTGAAGAAAGTCATGCAAAACCAGCCAAAAGACGTTTGTTTTTAGCGTCAAAAAAGGCGTGCAGAATTTATGGATTCCAGTAATAGCAGTACCGTAAGTGTTTCTAACGGTTAGAAACGGCTAAGTTTAAGTCTGAATTTTTGAGATTTTTTCAAGGAAAGATATTCCGCAAAAACAGCGAGTTACTAATCGAATTTGGAATACCAATTAAGCTAGTTCTTTATTCATGAATCTTAGTAATAATAGGGG
>JBILJP010000503.1:0-3090 GCA_044377135.1 Fluviicola sp. | reverse complement strand
GGAGTGAAACGTTCTTTTTGCCCTGAAAGACTATTGTAAATCTGTAATTCGCCAGCGGTGTTCATGCACTTTGAGATATAAGAGCACGAAGATAATACTATTTTTTCTTAGGGATTTTCCCTTGTTATAGAGAAATAGATTGATTTGAAGGAGAATTGAATCTTGATTGATTAAAATCTAATTTTTGTTTTTTTTTATCGTAAAATAAAAAGTAATCCATGATTGACCTGTTTAAAGGTAAAATTCCGTTACTTTTACTCTGAAATATAAAAGTATGATACTTCATTTTAAAGTAAAAAACTTTCGTTCATATAAGGACGAAGTGACATTTTCAATGGAGGCCAACGCCTCGGAGTTGAAATCGTCTAATTTTATTGAATTTGATAATGCTGCTGATCAACGATTTAAGATTCTTAAGGTGGCTTTAATTTATGGAGCAAATGCTTCCGGGAAAACAAATATTATTAGAGCCTTATATGAATTATTATATCTCATTCAGTACAAGCCAAAGGTTAATCAATCTTTACGTGTTAATGAAGTTTTTAAACTTGATCGCTACAGTCAGAATCAACCAAGTGAGTATACACTGACTTTCCTTGGTCCTGAACAAAAAAAGTACACTTATTCTTTTTCAGTATTAAAAGATTCGATTTTAGAAGAGGAGTTGGTTTATTATCCAAATGGCAAAAAAACTACGGTCTTTAAAAGAAATCCATTGGAGGAATTAAATACCGTTCAAACGGGTGTTTTGGGAGATAGCTTTAATAAAAAAATAATATCTGTGTTTGAAAATCAGCTTATTTTATCAAAGTTTGGTGATGATGAGCCTCATGAACTTTTAAGCAAGGTTTACAAGTATTTTGATTCATTTAGCGTAATAAATGCTACAAATGAAAAACATCTAGATTCTCTTCAACGAACAACAAGTAAGACTTTATCCGAGAAAAAGGAATTACTTAAGAAAGTTCAACGATTGATAAAATGGGGAGACACAAAAATTGAAGATATAATTATTGTTAAGCAGATTTTTGATGATAGAGGGAAGGTCATAAATGATGATCGCGCTAGTTCAGTTGGAACGAATCCTTATGATGTATATGGTGTACATAATGTTTATGAGGGAGATGATATTATTGATCGATATGATATGGAATTTAGAAATTGGTCTCATGGCACGCAATCTCTGTATAAGTTGGGGGGGGAAATAATTACAACACTAGAAAATGGTGGAATATTAATCGTTGATGAATTGGATACAAGCTTACACCCTTTTTTGACAAAAATGCTTCTTATGATGTTTCAGTCAACTAGCACTAATCCAAAGAATGCCCAATTAATTTTTACCACGCATGATGTAACATTGTTAGATAGAGATTTGATCAGGAGAGACCAAATATGGTTAGCTGAGAAAGATGAAAAAGGGATGACAGACCTTTATTCGTTACAGGACTTCGATGATGTACGTGAAGACACTCCTTTTGAAAAATGGTATTTGGCTGGTAAATTTGGAGGGCTACCAAAGATGAATTCGGTAGATTCAATGTTTGAATTTCAATAATGGAACTTCGCAAATCTATACTTATTGTTTGTGAAGGAGACTCTACGGAACCCTCTTACTTTCAAAAGTTAAGTGATATTGTTTATGATAGATATCGCCAAATAAATAGATTAAACGACATTTTTATAAAAATCGATCCTGTTCCACAGATACAGAAGGATGAGGAGGGATTTACTTTGAGGGAGGGCGCCAAAAGAAGAAGGACGAATAGCTCACAGGTCAGAGATGATGAATTGGTTGTTGAGGAAAAAAACAAAGCGCAACCTTTATGCTATGTACGGAAAGCTCAAATACTTGGACTTGAGGATGGAGCATTTTCAGATGTGTGGGCTGTATATGATAGAGACGAGCATCCTAAGCATTCCGCAGCAGTAGTTTTGGCGGCTGAGAAAATTAATGGGCATAATGTGCAAATAGGATTTACTAGCGTCGCTTTTGAACATTGGATTCTATTGCATTTTGTGTATGATGATAGTGTTTTCAACAAGTCTATGTGTAGAGGTAAAACGAAGAAAAAGAAGAAAACGTATTATTTCTGCGGCTCAAATACCCATGATCAAGATTGCGAGGGAAAGAATTGTGTTTGTGGGAAAATAGTTTCTTCGGGATACTTGTCTTATGAAGGAAAACGAAAAGAATTTAAATTTGAGTCTTATCATCCGAATGTGGAAACTGCGATTCAGAATGCTCTTAGATTACGTAAATTGTATTTAGGAAGTCCAACGCCTTTTTATGAGCGAAATCCATACACTAACATTTATCGATTAGTATTCAAATTATTGCATTTACCTGTTGATTACGAATGGTTTGATTTTAGTCATGAATTAGAATTAATTGGATTAGTTTTTAGATTTCAAATAGAATCAACCCATATTAAAATTGAGGTTGT
The DNA here is from genome assembly GCA_044377135.1 of Fluviicola sp. Lineage (GTDB taxonomy): Bacteria > Bacteroidota > Bacteroidia > Flavobacteriales_D > Crocinitomicaceae > Fluviicola. The sequence goes on along the minus strand of JBILJP010000503.1, from coordinate 643 downwards.
TAATAGGTCTAGTAGAACGAAAATCTTACCCTATGAAACTTTTCGGTTGATCAAGTTTAATGGTTCTTCAATGTCATTCGGTGAGCGAATGGTTATTGTCGCCGGAGAAAAAATAGAAGTGTTTTCCCCTCCAATCATAAATGGTGCAATTGATTTTGATTTCATTGGCTTGACAAATAATGAAACTCATTCGTTAATTACAGAAATTCCGTGACAACGATTCCCGCTTACGACCAAAAAAACAAATTTCTAGAATGTGTTGAGCCTATTCATATTCAGGATTTTAGTCTTTTGGGATTTCCTATTGATACAGTTTGTAATCCAGCACTAGAAATTGAGGGTGGTTATTCCATTTCGTTAAATTATATCTGATCTTTTTATTCTTTCAGTTTTATGTCTTTAAGGTCACAATTTGTGACCTTAAACCTCAATCCACCACAACCACCGGTGCCGTATAATACGTGCCGTTAAATTCTCCGTGAATCACATAACCTTGATAGGCCATCGGTTGTTTGGAGGCGAAAAAGATGCGGTATATCAACGAATGGCTCAACAAGCGTTCACCTTGTTCATTTTCAAAGGGCAATTGCACCGAAGAGGTAAACTCCTGCACCATGTAATCGGCTTTGCGTTCGGCGAAAAG
>JBILJP010000153.1:0-10988 GCA_044377135.1 Fluviicola sp. | reverse complement strand
TCAAACGTAGAATTTCCTACCGGAAAAGTAAAAGATCAAGGCGAACAATTAACCGTGCGCTTGGCCGGAAAATTAAAAACCGTTGAAGATCTGAACAACTTGCCATTGGCTGTAAACGGCAACTCAACAGTGCGTTTGTCTGATGTGGCAGATGTGGTTGATGAAGCCGAAGATCAATTGACAATCAGCCGTTTCAACGGACAAAACGGTATCGGTTTACGTATTGTGAAACAATCGGATGCCAATGCCGTGGATATGTCGAAAGCCACAAAACAAAAATTCAAAGACCTCGAAGAAAAATACAAGAAAGAAGGCTTGAAATTTACCGTTGCAACCGATACATCAAAACCAACGGTAGAATCGGTTGACGCTGTATTCCATGATCTTGAATTGGCCATATTCCTTGTGGGAATTGTGATGTTGCTTTTCTTACACAGTATGCGAAATGCGGTGATTGTATTGGTAGCCATTCCGGCTTCATTGATCTCTACATTTATCGCCATGTACTTGCTGGGTTATACACTCAACTTGATGACCTTGTTGGCAATGTCGTTGGTGATCGGAATTTTGGTGGATGACTCCATTGTGGTGCTCGAAAACATTTACCGACACCTGGAAATGGGGAAAGGAAGGCGGAAAGCCGCACTTGACGGTCGAAATGAAATTGGTTTCACTGCACTGGCCATTACCTTGGTGGATGTCGTGGTATTCTCACCGGTGGTATTTGTTGAAGGGGTTATTTCAGATATCTTACAGCAATTCTCGGTGGTAGTGGTTATTTCTACCTTGATGTCGCTCTTCGTGTGTTTTACACTCACTCCATGGCTGGCTTCACGTTTGGCAAAAGAAACCAAATTGACCAACAAGAAAAATCCGTTCCACCTATTCTTAGCTTGGTTTGAACGTCGGGTAGGCGCGTTTACCCAAAGTTATGTGAAATTGGTGGGCTGGTCCTTGCGTCACAAAATCATTGCCGGAATCGGAATCATTGTCTTGTTCTTTGGTGGTATGGCTTCTATGGGATTGGGAATTGTGGGGCAAGAATTCGTTGCTCAGGGTGACCAGGGAAAATTCATGCTGAAACTCAAATATGAAAAGAGTACCACTTTCGAAGATAACAATGCTACGACGCTACAAATTGAAGAGTTCTTGTTGGCACAAGATTCAGTTGTAGGCATGGTGTTCTCGAATGTAGGTGGACCGAGTGCCGGTTTGGGGGCAGCTTCGTTCGGAAGTGAAAACAAATCGGAGATCACGATTCAGATGAAACCCGATATGCAAAAGAAATATCCGACCGAAAAATACATGGAGGAGATTCGCAAGAAAATTCAGGATGAGCATTCCGGCATCGAAGTGAAAGCCATTAACATCGGTATGGTGGAATCGGAAGAAGCACCAATTGAGATGTTCCTTTCTTCAGAAAATAAGGATGTGTTGATGAAAGAAGCACGTCGTATCAAAGCGAAAATCCTCACCATTAAAGGCGCAAAAGATCCGGCCATTTCTACGGATGATGTTACGCCGGAAGTACGTGTGGATTTAGACCGTGAGAAAATGGGGCAATTGGGTTTACAGATTGCAGTAGTGGGTATGCAGTTGCAAAATGCACTTACCGGAAACGACGATTCGAAGTACGACGAAAACGGAAACGAGTACAAAATCAAGGTAATGCTTGATAAATTTGATCGTAAAAACCTGCAAGATATTCAGGCAATGAGTTTCCAGACTGCCGATGGTAAACAAATCCGATTGAGTGAATTTGCGGATGTGTATATTGAAAACGGAAACGGATCACTTGAACGTAAAAACCGTATCAGCAATACCACCGTTCGTGCGTATGTAAACGGAACAGCTGCCGGAAACGTGGCTGCTGAAATTGAAGAATACCTGAAGAAAGAACCACTTGACGAAAGTGTGCGTTTGTTCTGGGGCGGTGAAATCAAACGTCAGAAAGAATCAATGGGAGCCTTAGGTTCTGCCATGTTGGTCGGTTTGATCCTTGTTTACTTGATCTTGGTGGCTTTGTACGACAACTTCATTTATCCGTTCGTAGTAATCTTCTCCATTCTGGTAGCGCTTCCGGGGGCATTCTTAGCGCTCAATCTGGCGTCGATGAACATCGGAATCTTTACCATGCTCGGTATGATCATGTTGCTTGGATTGGTGGCCAAGAATGCCATCTTGATTGTGGATTTCACCAATCACCTCAAAGCAGAAGGTAAATCGACCTACAATGCCTTGCTCGAAGCCGTAAGCGAACGTATGCGTCCGATCTTAATGACCACCATCGCGATGGTAGTGGGAATGGTGCCGATTGCAACCGCTGTAGGTTCAGGTGCCGAATGGAAAAACGGTTTGGCGTGGGTGTTGATCGGCGGATTAACAAGCTCCATGTTCCTCACCATTATTTTGGTGCCGATGCTGTATTACACCGTTGACCGCATTCAAGCAAAGTTCGGACGTAAAAAAGGAAAAACAACCAATATCGACGACATGGAGGAACTTCCTTCACACCCGGCGATATAACCATATAAGTTGCCTGTAAAGGCGCTTAGAATAAATTACAAATACAACCAAAAGAAACAGGTGTACGGGATTCGTACACCTGTTTCTTTTATATAGTGATCTTTTGGAATGATGGTTTCAACATTTCAAAAGAAGATGCCATTAGATAATCCGCAATAACCAAAGAATCAATAAAATAAGCGCAATAATGAGTAGTACGTGAATAAATCCACCCAATCCCCAGCCACCGCTGAGTACTGCTATAAGCCATAAGATTACAAGGATTAAAATAACCAATCCAAAAAGGCTCAAACCACCCTCACTGTTGCGTGTAGCGGTATTGGATTGTTTATCTGCTGATCCCACATCCATTTTTGGAGACAAACGCGAGTTGGAAGCCCATTCAAACAAAGAAGGTTTAACAGGTTTGATTTCATCAATATCCCGAACTGTTTTTAAAACAGTTTCGTTGGAAGCATCCTCTGATGGATCATTCGTTGTGGTAAGAATTACCGATTCAGTAGAAGGAAGTATCAATGTAGCTTCTTCATCCGTAAACAGTTCTTCTTCTATCGTTTCATTTTCAGATTTGGTAGAGGAAGGCTTAATGTGTCTGTTGTCGTTTCTCTCCGATTCAGCGGTTGGGAATCGTGGGTTTTTATTCACGTAGTATCCCGGTCCGTGTTGACGTTTCACCAATGTTACTCCGCAAGAAGGTAAACTGCAGGCAATAATAAGCACTGCAACTAGTAGTGTAAATGTGTTTTTCATAAGTTGTAGATTATTCATGCAATTTCGCATGAAACAAAGATGGTTTGCTTTTACAACTCAGGTGTTACATATTAAAGGAGAAAGGTTACATAATGATTGGGTTTGGGTAAGGGCGATTCTTTGGTGTATATGTTATTAGTTACACCTAAAATCTGAAAGTTGAAATTTTCGCCTTACTGGTTGCACATGTGCAACTCCTCTGCGTTCTTTGCTTCTTAGCGTTGAAATATGGTAAACGCAACACTTTCGCTAATCGTCAATAGCTCAAGCAATGATACAAGCTACAGCGTAAGCCTAAAGTCTCAAAGGAGGGTACGAAGATTTGTATTGCAAACTATATCGTAGGTATCTTTATTGAAGTTGCTTTGATTATAACCATGATTACCTACTTAACATTATCGCTTCACCACCTCCCAATGATACCCTTCATCTTTTTGCTCTTCATCTTGCCAGCCCTGATACACAACTACTTTATTGTCTTTCAAATCGGCATAAAAATAATCGCCGGCACCGGCCCACCAGCCACCACAAGCGCTCAATGCCGTTTTCGGAATTTCGTATTGTGAAAAGTTGGATGCAGGAATTTTATCGCATGCCATCACGGTATCAATGATTTCTTTTTTACCATCAACCGTAAGAATTACCTGATAATGTGAACCACCAAATTCATCCTCATTGAGGAACTTTCCGGATAGTTTTACCGATTTTGGTGGCGTAACTTCTTCTTCGGTTGTGGTTTCTTCTGAAGAAGTTGTCGTTTCATTGGTGCCTGTTGTTTCTTCCATTTTAGTCTCGGTGGTTTCTCCGGTTTTGGTTTCAGAAGAACAAGCCACTGTCAGAAATAAGAGTGAGCAAGCAATCAATCCTTTTGTAGTAGATAAAGTAGTCATAATTGGTTGTTTATCGTAGTAAATAAATATAGCGTTGAATGGTGTTTTCCAATCCCAAATAAAGCGCATCCGAAATTAGCGCATGACCGATGGAAACTTCCGCCAACTCAGGAATAGCTTGTTTGAAAAAACGTAAGTTCTCTTGGTTCAAATCATGTCCGGCATTTAATTCCAGGCCCAATTCCAACGCGCGATTGGCAGCAATAACGTATGGTTCTATAGCTTTTTCTTTTCCGGAAGCAAATTGTTCTGCATATGGTCCGGTGTAAAATTCCACCCGGTTTACGCCGGTCTTCGCAGCATACTCAATGTTCTGCAGGTTTGTATCCACAAAAATCGATGTGCGAACTCCCCAGGAATGGATTTGATCAATCAACTCTTTTAATTGCTGTTCATTGGCTTTGGTATCCCAACCGGCATTGCTTGTAAGCACGTGTGGCGGATCGGGAACCAAGGTTGCCTGCGCAGGACGAATCTGCTCGATCATGTCCATGTAACGTTGATCGGGGTAACCTTCGATATTAAATTCGGTAGTAACCACTTTGGCCAAATCAATCACATCCTGACCGGTAATGTGTCGTTCGTCAGGACGGGGATGCACTGTAATTCCTTGAGCTCCGAAGCGTTCACAATCCATTGCCACTTGCACTACATTGGGGGTTTGTCCACCGCGTGCGTTGCGGATCGTTGCAATTTTATTGATGTTTACGCTTAGTTTCGTCATTTTATCACTTCAAATTTCCCGATTCGATCACCGGATTTTACCAAATAGATTCCGGCCGGAAAATTACTTAAATCAATGATAGTTTCAGTGGTTTGAGGGGTGAAATATTCTACGATTTTTCCCGTCGGAGAATAAATGATCACGTCTTTCTTTAAATCTTCTGTTTGAAACGCAATTTCGTTGTTTGCAGGATTGGGAAATAGCTGAAAATCATTTTCGGTTGCATCCAGAATACCTAAACTCGGATCGCTTGCATCCGCACAACTCCATTGACTGTAAGCAATACTATTTGTTTGTGACCAAGTCTGAAATAAGCTCAACTTCTCGGTAATGGTTGCCCATTCCAAAACAGAACTGTTTTGAACACGTGCGTCAATGGCATTTAATACGGTATCAATCTTTTTAAGGTGATTCGGTAAATCCAGATCGCGGCAGTTGATCATTACGGTGAGCGAGTAAAACTTATTGGCTGGCCAATAGCCATTTTCCAAATCGTCTACATTCTTGTTAATCAGATTTACAATCCATTGCACACTGGTGGTAGTATCCGAAATCAACGGAGCGCAGCCATTTCCAACCAACCATAAATTGGAATCCGGAGCGTGGGTGTAGAAATTGGTTTCATCAACACCGTCTTTCGGCTTCCAAATACCATAATCATTGGCATCATTTGAATGGTTTGGACTTCCGCCGCCCCAAATAACATCCGCTTGCCAGGGCAAATGATAAACACTTCCCATGGTGACGTTTCGAAACTGAGTCCAATCTTCATTCGCAAACGGATAATGGATAAAACCACCTACGGTATGCGTCGATTGCACTCCGGAGCTATCGAGCAAATGATAGACATCTGAAATATTGTAGTTGTAATCGGGGAATTGTTTTTTGTTGCGCGGATCAATCTGAACATTGCCGCTTTGTTCCAACAAATCTAACATATCCGAACCTGAGGTTGCCGCATCTTCCCATCTAAGAGCGCCCAAAACAAATTTAGAACAGGTTTGGAAATTCCATTTACCACCAATGGAATTGATTTTGTTGAGCACAATCATCAGTGAATCACGAGTTCGAACATACTCCGACGAATCAGTGTCGTAGAATTCGCCTTGTATTTCATTGTGGCTCGCTAAATTGATGTATAATTTGGGCTGTTGGGAGAGAGCAGTAAAGCAAATTAAAAAAAAGCCCATGAACGTGAAAGAGAACTTCTTCATAGTAATAGTTTTAACGAATATATTAAAAAAATCAGCAAAAAAACACACTTAAAACCCTTGCAGACTTCAAATATTTCCCTACTTTGGCGCATATCATGATAGCAAGAGACGTAATTACAGACGAGATACCACCGTTGATTCATACAGACTCCGGTGAAAAGGCTTTGCGTTGGATGGAAGAGTTCAAAGTGTCGCATTTGCCCGTATTAAAAAATGGAAACTTCGTAGGATTGATTTCCGAAACGGAGATTCTAGACAGAAAAGATTTGGATCAGTCGTTAGACGTTTTGTTTGACCATCTTCCGCGACCGTATGTGGCCGATACCGTGCATGTATTTGAAGTGTTAGCCAAAATGGCCGAGCACCGCATTTCCGTGTTACCGATTTTGGATCAGCAGGAACAATACGTAGGTTGTACGAGTGTGCACCAGTTGATGTGTATGATCGCCAATACCGGAAGTATCAAGGAAATTGGCGGAATCATTGTGCTTGAAATGAATCGTGTTGACTATTCAATGGCGCAAATTGCTCAAATCGTTGAAGGTAACAATGCCAAGATTTTGAGTTCGTACATCATGTCTACTCCCGACTCAACCAAAATCGAAGTGACCTTGAAGATCAATCAAATGGATTTGGGGCGCATTATTCGCTCATTTGAACGCTACGATATTGTTGTGAAAGCATCTTATCAACGCAGTTCAGACGAAGACGATATGCAATTCCGATACGACGCGTTGATGAATTACCTCAATATGTAAGCCATGCGTATAGCTGTTTACGGAAAAAAAATCACCAAGCAGAACACGCCTGTTTTCAAGCAATTTTTAGCGCTGATTGATCATTATGGGTGGAAACCTGTGTTGGAAACGGAACTGCAGCAACAATTGGAAAAAAAAGCCGGTTTGGCTATCGGTGCAGAAACATTTTCATCGAGCAGCGATTTTAAATCAGGCATTGATATGGCGTTTAGTATTGGTGGCGACGGAACGTTTCTCAAAACCGTTTCATTTATCCGCGACAGTGGCGTTCCTATTTTAGGAATCAATACCGGCCGATTGGGCTTTTTGGCCAATGTGGGTAGTGAATTTCTGGAAGAAGCACTTGAGTTGGTTTTGAAAAAAGAATTTGAGTTTCAGAAGCGATCATTGTTGCGCGTAGAAACCGAACGAAAATTGTTTGGTGAAGAAAACGTGGCCTTAAACGAGTTGACGGTACACAAAAAAGATACCTCTTCCATGATAACAGTTCACGCTTACCTGGAAGATAAATACCTGAATTCTTATTGGGCCGACGGTTTGATCGTTTCTACTCCAACTGGTTCTACGGCATATAGTTTAAGTTGCGGCGGACCAATCATTACCCCCGGATGTCAGGTACATATTCTCACACCAATCGCACCGCACAACCTGAACGTGCGCCCAATGGTGGTGCCTGACAGAATGCCTGTTCGTTTAACGGTAGAAGGTCGCGAACGCAATTACCTGATTAGCCTCGACGGTCAATCCAAAAGTTTGAAACAAGGTGAAGAAGTTGTGATTCATAAAGCTGATTACATGATAAATGTGATTAAATTTGAGGACAACAATTTCTTAGATACCATTCGCAACAAAATGCTTTGGGGAATTGATAGAAGAAATTAAATAAACGTATGAAATCTAAACGTATTTCGTTGGCCGATATCGCCGAAAGTCTGAGCATTTCCAAGTCAACGGTTTCATTTGTTCTTAACGGTAAAGGGAAACAATTTAATATCAGTGCTACTACCCAACAACTCATTTTGGACAAAGCCAAGGAACTCAATTATGTTCCTAACTTTTTCGCCAAAGGATTACGCGAAGGAAAAACGCAAACCATTGGTTTGGTACTGGCTGATATTTCAAATCCCTTTTATTCTGAACTCAGCAAAGCCATTCAAGAGAGTTTATACAAACAAGGATACAGTTTGTTTATTGTAAGCACCAATGACGATGATACAATGGAGTTGAAATTGATGCGTGATTTGATTCTTCGATCGGTTGATGCATTGATTATTGCTCCGTGTAACGGTATTCCTGAATTGAAACCGGTATTGGATGAGACACCTATTCCGGTGGTTTGGGTCGATCGTATCGGAGATGAATTTGCTGATTTCGTAGGTATTGATAATTCAAAAGAAGCGGGGAAATTGGTAAGTTTGTTTACCGTGAAACCGAAAAAGGTTGGAATCATTCATCCACAAGCTTCGGGTGTAATGACGGTGCGTTTGCGAATAGACGGAGCGAAAGAGGCATGTACGGCTCAGGGAATTCCTTTTGAGAAATTGTGTATTTCGGATGATCCGAAAGAAGCAGATAAACAAGTAAAAGCATTGTTGGACCAAGGAGTTGATTCGTTCGTGGCTCTGAACAACAAAGTGGCACTTTCAACCATTACTTCATTGAAACGTTTAAAGGTTTCCATTCCGGACCAGGCACGTTTGATTTCATTTGACGATAGAGAGTCGTTTTCTTATTTTACGCCTGCTGTAACGGCATTACGTCAACCAATCGCACAAATCGGTGAAGAAACCGTAGCACGATTGATGGATCGTTTGAAAGAATCTACCGAACAACGCAAGCACTTAATGATGGAGTGTAGCTTTATGGCGCGCGGTTCGCATTAATAGATAGTTGTAAAAAAGAAAATCCCCGTTCGGCAATTGAGCGGGGATTTTTTTTGAGGAGAATTTTTCGCGAGAAAAGTGTGAAATTCTAAAATTGTAAACGTTTAAAATTGCGCAATTTTACAATTTTACACTTCTCAAAGAAGTCCGAAAATACTGGGCTGTAGGCCGGATTAACAAACCTGCCTCAGTCATTCCACCCTTAAAAACTAGGTGAGGAAATCGTTCTAAACGTTTTCATTTGCACCTTCGCGTTTTTCGGGTATTTCACACTATAGCCAATTTGCAGGTTGATTGTTTCTCCCGGCTGAATGGTTACTTCCCATTTCACTTCTCCGGTGGCATCGTCTTTTTTACCGTGACTAAGTTCATCCACTGAAATAGAAATTTCACTATTGCGTGAAACCGGAATTTGGTCGTACACATCCACTTTCACCGCTACATTGCGGTTGTTGCGAATCACAATATCATAAGCATACGTATCTCTTCGCGTATTTCCTGAAACGCGTTGGGTAGACATTTCCGATTTCAATTTACGTGCTACTTGGATCTTTGTATCACGACCAAAAGACAAGGCCAATGTATCGCTCACATTGCGGGTGTTGATTTCGCTGATGCCCACATAGTTTCCTCCGAAATAAACATTCGTTGGACCTGGGATCAAATCCAAATCCTGCCATCCTACAATGTTGGCAATCAAGAAAGCGCCTTGATCCAATTTCGGGATACTGACATGCGTAAACGTAGCTGGAATACTGAGTTCCTTGATTTCAACGGTATACGGTCTCGAATCGGAAGGACACGAAAACGGATTTGCAATCGGAAACTCGGCCGTTAATTCCGAAACTTCGATTTGTTTGATTTGAACGGGATTATTCATTGGATTTTTTCCGGTAGAAATCGCCGTCCATTCCATTGAATTGCGGGCATATCGCTGGTTGACTTCTTCTTCTTTATCCAGCATATAATTGTCGTAAGCACGCTGATTGGCCATGTTGATTTCATTTTCAGCCTGCACGCGGTAATCGTATTGTGCTTTTTTGGGTTCGTAATAATTTTGTTGTTGAGTAACCTGACTGGAATAGTCCAGGTACCAGGTAGTCATTGTAGGGTGAGCTGCCGAAAGTCGCGGATCACCGGTCGACAAGGTCAATTGAACATCTTTCCACTCATTTCCGGTATTGTTGTAGACCTGAGCCTTGTACTTGAGGCTAATCGGTAGATTGAGGTCGGTAGCCGATAAATCATACGAAGCCGCCCAACCGCAATCGGATACCTGGTATTTCAATACGGCATCGGCCATATACATGTCGTTGCAATCAACCAGAATAATGACTTGATTACTGCGTTGATTCTCATTGTAATTCAATTCGGTAAGTTGGTAACGCGTATCGGCAATTTGATCATTGATAATCTGTTGTTCTTTGTTGATTTTCGATAACTGACGATTGATATCCAGGGTTCTGGTGCGGTAATATTCCCCCGCTTCTTTCAACTGAGCAATGGTCACAGAATTTCCTTTGCCACCAAGTTCTCTGTTGGTATTCATTACCGCTAATTCGGCATTGAAAGCACCGATCATATCCAGGTTTCCCTGATGACGATCTTTGAGTTGCTCTAATGAATCTTTCAATACCTTGATTCGAGGATTGAACAGTTCAGCAGCAAGGAAATCTATTTCAGTGGTAATGGATACAATACGATAAACTCCTGAAGCCGAAAATTGAATAGAAGCAGGATCAGCATAAGCCGAAATACCTGAGAAAATCAATTTATTACGACCCTTGGCCATTTTAATGGGAGTTTCATGTGTCATCTCGCCCGTAGTAAGAAAAAGTTTTACTTTTTTAATGTCGGACTTGATTGTTTGTTCGCTCATTTTTTGAGCTGAAAGCGCGAAGGGAATTAACAACGCGCCTAGGATCCATTGTTTCATATTGTTTATTTAAGGTGTTACAAGTTACAGATAAATGGGAGATTGGTTCATGTGAGGTGAGATAAGTGATGTGGATTTGATCGTAATTGAGTCTTCGTTTTCTTGGAATGACTGTATTTACTGTATGATAAGTGTTTTTAACGGTTAGAAACGGCTAGTTATTAGATCCGAAATTTCGTGTTAAGAGGATTAGGGATTACTGATCATACCACCGGATTATTCAATAATCTGAATTCAGGATGATGGAGTGATTAGAATAAACAACGGAAATATGAAATGCTCAGTGTTTAAAGCACTGTAAGTGTTT
>JBILJP010000152.1:0-11010 GCA_044377135.1 Fluviicola sp. | reverse complement strand
ATCGCCCGGTTTGTTGACCACGACTGAGTCGGACGCGGCATTTAACTTAGCTTGGATGCCCAAAAATGGTTTTGCCCCATCCGATTTGTTCGAGTGGGTAGAAGACGCACGTACCTTCTTAACAGCTTCCATAGTGATTGGTTATTGCTGTTCGAAAATACGATTTTTTACATTTCGATACTGCTATCAGATCATTTTTTTATTCCAATAGTCTATGTCTTCTTTTTTTAAGGTTTTCTTCCAATCCGCACAATCAATATGCCTTGACAAAATCAGTGCATCTTTGTCATGTAAATAGTAGAGTACTAAATTGGCCGCCCAATCTGTTTGTTCATTATTTAATAATTGTAGCCATTCTGCGGGCGTTATTTTTCGAATCTTTTCTACTTTTTCTTCCGGTAAATTAACCACAATCCGATAACCGACATTTGAAATAGGAACACAGGTGTCACATGATTTCATCACTAGTTGATAATCGATTGTTTCGTTGTTGATCAACCCAGATAAACGCTCCATATCTTGTGCTTTTTCTACCATCACTTTATCCTGACTATTTTCATTGTTATTTGTCGATGTACACCGAATGGTTAGTACAATCAACACTAAAAAAACACTATATTTCATAAGCCTTCGCATTACTTTTTATTATTTCCTACTACATAAAACGAATAAGTTCCCGTCGTCGGATTCCGCACGACTTTGTGTTTTTTTCCTGTTTTCAAGTCTTTAACAGTCAAGTATTTTTTATCGGCGCTTGGTTCCGCAACATTGGAATCAAACGTTATCGTTGAACCTTGTATAGTTTGAATATTAGCAGCGTATTTTAAATAATTTGCTCTCAACTCTTCGCCTTGTTTCTTGTATCTTCCATAATACATATTACTCCCTTCAATGAGTTTAGTTAAATCAATAGTCGGATCGTTTCTATATTTTTCTATCAAATCATCAATCGCTTTATCATTGTACTTGTAGTTGATTTCTGCTGCTACTTTCACTTGATTTATCTCACCTTCATTCTCCGATTTTTCTAATTGTTTCGCATAGGTATGGGGCGTTATCAATCCTCTCTCAACTTTTCGATTCAATTCTTGTGTTTTTGACAAATTCAACCTATTGGTGAGTTCATGGGTTAATTCAATAACCAAACGTTTGATATCAGAACCCGAGTTTTTATTGAGTACAATTTTACCTGAATTCAAATCCGTATAACTATTCTCGCTCTTGTATGAAATATAATCAGAACAGTTTGCTTCAGTGATTCCGTTCTTCTTTAGTAATTGAGCAAAAAACTTACTATCTGTTTTTCCCTTTTTAATAACACTTGCAATAGTTGGAGGTTCCTTATCAATCATTCCTGCAAATGGAGCCATCTTTGCCTCCAATTTATTTATGCTGACATTGTTGTTTGTACCCGTATTAACAACCTCATTTTTAGTATTTGTTCCGGTAAAAAGCGTTTTTGCCTGAATAGTTAAAAAAGGACGTTTTCTATCCTTCATTTGTGAATGAGAGGAAGATGAATGTACCCTCTTTAAAGCTTCCATAGTGATTGGTTATTACTGATCGAAAATACATTTTTTTTTCTACTTTGAATCACGAGAAAATGGAATTTGCGTTTTTGTTGAAAAATTCCCAGCTCTTTCCCTCAACCAAATCTTTCGTATCTTGCGCCTTTAAAAGATGACTATGAAAACGTGCCTTCTAATGCTTACTCTTTCCATCTGTTTCATTGGTTGGAATCAACATCAATCGCAACAGAACCTGAGTGAATGGAAAATCCTTCAACAACAATCAAAGCAATTCGCACAGTCGCATAAAATAGCCGAAGAAATGTTGCAACGTTTTCCGATTAATAAGATTCACGGCACGTATTATGTTTCGTTGTTTGGAAAAACGCAACCCGCTGTATCATGGTCGGCATTCACGGAAGCCGGAGTCTTGTTGGGATCGAGTATTGGGGATATTGCTACGATCAAAGTACCGCTGGAAATCATGCATCAATTGGATTTCTCTACCGTTTACACCTATGTTGAAATTCCGCCGAAAGTTGCTCCGCATTTGGATAAAGCCGTAAAAGATACGCATGCCGACAGTGTTCAACAAGGCTGGAATTTACCAGAAGCATTTACCGGAAAAGACGTGTTAATTGGAATCACCGATTGGGGGTTTGATTACACGCAACCTATGTTTTACGATACGTTGTTAACGGCAACACGCATTCACGCAGCTTGGGATCAATTCAAACAAGCAGGCGATTTACCCGCCGGATATTCTTACGGTGTAGAATACGACAACACAACTGAATTACTCGCCGCAGGAAGTGATACATCTAATATTTACAGCTACAACACGCATGGAACCCACGTTGGTGGAATTGCCGGAGGAAGCGGTGCCGGATTGCCTCAGTACAGAGGGTTTGCCTTTGAATCGGAATTTTTATTTACCACTTTTTTGATTGATGCAGCTTCGGTGATTGACGGATTTAACTGGATGAAAGCGAAAGCGGATGACGCCGGGAAGCGATTGGTGATCAATATGAGTTGGGGATTGTATTACATGGGTACGCTGGATGGAAACTCTCTTCTTTCGCAAGCCATTGCCCAACTGAGCGCCGATGGTGTTGTGTTTGTTTCTTCTGCCGGCAACAACGGAAATGTCAACTTCCACATCAAAAAAACATTCAATAATGATAGTTTTTCGAGTCGTGTAAATTTCTACAATTATGCCGCCAACCAATACATGTGGGGACAAAGTATCAGCATGTGGGGTGAACAAAACAATGACTTTGCGGCAGGAATCAGTTTATACAATTCATCTGATATTTTATTGAATTCCACACCGCTTTACAATGCGAGTATGAATGGCTACCTCGATTCGATTTTGGTAGTTGGCGCAGATACCATTTTCTTCAACGTAGCAGCCGAATACAGCAATCCGCTCAACAGCCGACCAAATATGCGTTTACGTGTAAAATGCACCAATACCAATATCAAAGTTGTGCTTAAAAGCGCCGCAAGTTCAGGAACAGTTCACTACTGGAACGTCACCGAATTGACAACTGGTGTTGGAAACTGGGGAATGCCCTTGGTGACTTTTGGTTTGACAGATGGACTTTCAGGCGATTCAAAATACAGCATTGGAGAACCGACCTGTTCACCCAATGTGATCAGTGTTGGAGCCTACACATCCGGATACATCAACAGTCAGGGCAATCCTTCCGGTGGAGCAATTGCCAATTTCACCAGTACAGGTCCTATTTATACGGAAGAAATGAAACCAGACATTTCAGCTCCGGGCGTTTCGGTTGCTTCTTCTATTTCTTCATTTACAGATGCAGCTTATACTCAAATGGCAACGGTTAATTTCAACGGAACAGATTACGACTTCGCACGTTTCTCGGGAACATCAATGGCTTCACCTTGCGTAACCGGAATTGTAGCGTTAATGTTGGATGCCAATCAGTTTCTGAGTGCCGCACAAGTAAAATCCATTATCAAGAGTACGGCTAGATTAGACCAATTCACTGGAGTTATTACCGCACCGGGCGACACACGCTGGGGAATGGGGAAAATCAATGCTTATCAGGCCATTGTTTTAGCACTGAATACCGTTTCACTGGAAGAAATCAAATCTGATAATTGGATGATTGCTTATCCGAATCCGGGAACGGCAACGGTACAATTACTAGCTCCTGAAAATGCATCAATCAGTGATGTCACTGTTATTTCAACCGATGGAAAAACGAATCACTTTACGCTTTTGAACAACAGATTCGATGTTTCTGAATTAGCATCGGGAAGCTATTTCATCGAAGCATTTATAAATGGTCGAATGATTCGCACCCATTTTGTGAAATACTGATCTGAAATTGGCAGAGTAAATCGACTTACGGCACTCATTGACCCGATAGATTTGCTATTTTTGCATTCAAAATAACGAAAATGACGCCCAAGTTTCATGATCTGACTGTAATTGATGTTCGTCCGGAAACGGATGAAACGGTTTCGGTTGCATTCGCTATTCCAGAGGAACTATCTGCAGACTACGCATACAAGGCAGGACAATACCTGACGCTTCGTGCCGATGTCAATAACGAAGACATTCGTCGTTCGTATTCGATTTGTACCGCTCCCAATGAGCAGGAATGGCGCGTAGCGATTAAACGTATTGATAACGGTGTTTTTTCCAGCTGGGCAACTCAATCACTCAAGGTTGGCGATCGCATGCAGGTAATGACACCTACAGGGAATTTTGCCTTTACTCCCAATCCGGGTGTTGCTCAAAGTTATTTATTGGTTGCTGCCGGAAGTGGAATTACACCTATTCTTTCAATTTTGAAAACCATTTTGACCGAAGAGCCATTGAGCGACGTCACGTTGGTTTACGGGAATAAAGGATTCCACAGCATCATTTTCAGAGAAGAACTCGAAGCGCTAAAAAACAAACACCTTGATCGTTTCCGACTCATTCATGTATTGAGCAGAGAAAGTCTTGGTAATTCGTTGCAAAAAGGGCGAATCGATTTGGATAAAGTAACGAAACTCAACAAAGCATTTTTCGCCAATCAGCCTATTCACGGTGTTTATGTGTGTGGTCCTGAAGAAATGATCCACGCTGTAAAAGATGGAATGATGCAAGCAGGAACGGATGAAAAAAACATTCATTTCGAATTGTTTGCGACTTCTACTCCAAAAGTAAAACCGGCTTCAGAAAACACATCAAACGAACCAACTGTTGATTCGGTTGTTACGATCATATTGGATGGCGATCAATTGGAAATTCCGCTAAACTCTGACGGTACTTCTATTTTGGATGCCGCGCAAGCTGCCGGAGCAGATTTACCTTTCGCATGTAAAGGTGGAGTTTGCTGTACGTGTAAAGCGCGCATTCTGGAAGGTACAGCCCGAATGGATGTGAATTACGCCCTCGAAAAAGACGAAGTAGAAGCAGGTTATGTGTTGACATGTCAGGCACATCCTACTTCAGAAAAACTCATTGTATCATTTGACGACTAAATTATGGGATTATTCTCACGCTCAAAAAAGAAGACCGAAGCTGTAGTACATAAACGTTCTGCAGCCTTAACTGTCTCAAATCATGAACGTTTAACGGCTAAAGCTGCGCGTATTTCGTTTGAAGTTCCAGCTGAAATAGCTGACTCTTTTGCGTTTACTCCCGGGCAATATTTGAACTTGCACTGTAACATAAATGGAACTGTTTTAAATCGTTCTTACTCTATTTGCAGTGCGCCGGGTGAACCGTTGTCTGTTGCTGTGAAAGCTGTTGAAGGTGGTATTGCTTCGAATTGGTTGGTTGATCAGTTAAAACCAGGAACAACCATAGAGGTCGATTTTCCTCATGGAAATTTTGGTCTTCAAAAAGGAGCTAAAAAACATGTTGCTTTTGCTGCAGGAAGCGGAATTACACCTTTCTTATCGATGGCAAAATCGGTAGAAGGTACAGATCAGGAAGTTCAATTGTTTTACGGAAACAGTTCACAAAGCGAAACCTTTTTCGCGAACGAACTGGATGCATTGACCAATACAAAAACACGCTATTATTTTAGCCGTGAAGAAGTTGCCGGACATCAACAAGGTCGTTTCGAGAAAGAAACCATCAGTAATCTTATCAAAAGTGATTTGGCTTTACTTCGTGCCGATGCCTTTTATATTTGCGGTCCGGAAGCAATGATTGTTGCTGTAAAAGAAGTGCTGGAAGTATTCGGAATCAAACCCGAGCAAATTCATTTTGAATTGTTCACCACACCGGTATTGATGAAAGCTCCGGAAACGGTTTCTACGGGAACATTTTCGGGTGAAAGTACAGTTACAGCTATGCTTGATGGCGAGATTGTAACCGTAAAATTGAATACGAAAGGTAAAACCGTTTTGGAAGCGCTTGACGCAACAGGAATGGATGTTCCTTACTCATGTAAAGGCGGTGTTTGCTGTACCTGTAAAGCGAAAATTTTGGAAGGAACTGCTAGCATGATGATTAACTACGCCTTGACAGATGAAGAGGTGAAAGAAGGTTATTTATTGACTTGTCAGGCACATCCTACCAGTGAAATTCTGAAATTGGACTTTGATGTCTAAGATCATTCTGGTAGTTGGCGCCAGTAGAGGCATCGGGTTGGAAACGGTAAAACGTTTCGCTCAAGATCCGAAGAATACGGTTGTTTGTTTTGCCCGAAGTTTCAGCGAAAACCATCCTTTGGCAAGCCATTCCAATGTTCAACTTCATGCATTGGATTTGTCGTTACCCAATGTCAACGAACAATTACAGCCGGTTATTGACCGATTGGATCACATCGATGTTCTCATCAATAACGCTGGTTACATTGTAGTGAAACCGTTTCAAGAATTGTCGTACACAGAAATTATGACCGCCTATCAGGTGAACGTAATCGGAGTGATGCAAACAATCCAAACCTGTTTTCCGAAGTTAAAAAGCGGATCGCATATTGTGAACATTTCATCTATGGGAGGTTTTCAGGGATCGATGAAATTCCCTGGACTTTCGGCTTATTCTACTTCTAAAGCAGCAGTTGTTTCTTTGACAGAATTGTTAGCTGAAGAATTAAAAGAAACAGGAATTAAAATCAATTGTTTGTGCCTCGGATCTGTTCAAACCGAAATGCTTGAGACTGCTTTCCCAGGATACAAAGCTCCGTTACAACCCGAAGAAATGGCCGAATACATCTGTGATTTTGCTCTAAATGCTTCTCGATTTATGCACGGTAGAATCATTCCTGTCTCGCTGACAACGCCATAGCGGTTAATCGTCATGAAACCGAAATTATTACTGGCTCCACTTCAAAGCTATACAGATCACCACTTTCGAAATGCGTTTCAGCAAGTATTTGCTGGCGTTGATCAGTTTTATGCTCCTTACCTGAAGCTAGCACACGACGGTTCCATCAAACCAGGACCAAAAATCGATGTGTTACCCGAAAATAATCCATTCGAAGCTGTCACTCCGCAAGTAATGGCAGCTACTGCGTCCGATTTTTTACACATGTCGGAATACTTAACCGATTTGGGATATACCGAAATTAATTGGAACATGGGTTGTCCGTATCCGATGGTTGCCAAACGCGATTTAGGAGCCGGAATTTTGGATAAACCGGAAAAAATCTGTGCGATTATTGAAGAAATTCTCCCGAAAATGAACGCCAGGTTGGGAATCAAAATGCGCATGGGCTATGAATCTACGGCAGATATTTTGGAATTGCTTCCGCGTTTGAACGACTATCCGATTACGGAAATTATTGTGCATGCGCGGTATGCGAAACAGCTTTACAATGGTGGTTGTGATTTAGAGCGATTCAAGGAAAGCATTCCACTTACCAAACACGCACTCTGTTATAATGGCGATATTACATCTGTAGAAGAATTCCGTGAACTGAGACTGCTGTTTCCGGAAATTGAGCGCTGGATGATCGGTCGGGGTGCGGTTGCTGATCCGTTTTTGTTTGAGATGATTGCCGATGACACAACCGAATATCCTTCGGATCGTTATGAGGTGTTTCAGGAATTCACGGATCTTTTGCTCGAAAGCCATTTGCACCATTCCAATGACGGAAATGCGCTCAATAAGATGAAAAGTTATTGGGAATACTTCTCGGAAGCTTTTGATGATGGTCACAAGCTGTATAAACGCATCAAGAAAACCAAAAAACTAAGCGAGTATACAGCTGTTGTAAGCGAATTTATCGAGCAAGAAATCGAGTACACTTACGATGATTAATTAATCACCAATTCATCCGGATCAATCAATTGATTTTGGATCGCATAGATCACCAAACCGGCTGTATTTTTCACTGCGGTTTTAAGCAATAAATTTCCTTTGTGACCTTCTACCGTTCTGCGTGCAATGAATAATTTATCAGCTATCTCCTGCGAAGTAAATTGCTGACAAATCAATTTCAGAATTTCCATTTCCCGTTCAGACAAAATCTCTTGTTGTGTCAATTTGGGCTTGGGAACTTTCGGTGCAATTTGCGTACGCATTACTTCCACGTGTTCTTCAGAAAAATAATAGCCATGTTGTTTCACAGAATGAATGACATTGGTGAGGAAATCCGGGGAAATTTCTTTCGGAATGAACGCATTTACGCCTGTTTTGAGCATATAGCCCATAAAAGACGACATATAATGAGACGACATCACAATGATCTTGATTTCGGGGAAATGTTCACGTAAATACGTCGTGGTTTCAATTCCGTCCATCTCCTTCATTCGCAAATCGAGCAATACGATATCAGGATACTTATCGGTTTGTTTCAATTGCTCGATAAACTCCTTTCCGTCGTAGGCCTTCATCACTACTTGAACTGAATCTACCTTTCTAAAATAATCTTCCAGCAATTGTACAATCAACGTTTCATCGTCTACGATTGCAATTGATATCTTTTCTTCCTCACTCATACTTCTCTTTTAAATAGGCAAATAAATCAGATAGGAGGTTCCTTTGGCTTCGCTTGATTTCACGCGATAGTTACCTTTCAGCAACTGAAGGCGCATTTCAATGTTTTTCTGACCGAGTCCATTGTGTTTTTCCTCAACTTGAAAACCTTTTCCGTTATCCGCAATAGAAAGCCATAGCATTCCTTTCGAAATTCTCAGATTAACATCAATTATTGTGGCATGGCTGTGTTTAATTGTATTACTGATAATTTCTTGCACTACTCGCAGTAATTGCAATTTAACATCATTCCCCAGCGACTCTTTCGAGAGTTCTGAAAGGTAATATTTAACCTCCATGTTATTGCGTAACGGAGATACAAATTCGGCGATTAAATCTGAAAAGCTAGTTTCTCCTAATAATGGCGGGCTTAAATCATGTGAAATTCTTCTAGCTACCCCGATGCTTTCACGTAATAATTTGGTTGATTTATCAACTGATTCATTCGAATGAATCGTCAAGAGCAATACATTTAATTTGGCAATGAGTCCATCATGTAAATCAGCAGCAATACGATTACGTTCGCGTTCTTGTACACGGATGCTATCTTTCAGTAATTCCTTTTGATGATTCAGCTTTAATCTGTTCTTTTCGTACTGTTCTGTGAGTATCCGTTTAATATAAATACGTGTAAACAAGATAAGTACCAACACCAAAAAAAGCACCAACGTAACACCTATCGTGAGCCAAATTGCTAGTGTTTCCGGTTTTTGCCAATCTGCCATAATGTATACGCTAATGTTGTGTATAGTGTTGTTAGTAACACGAATCTAAGTATCCAAAAGTAAATAACAAAATGTGTCCCTGCGTTTATAAGAAAATTAGTTGTTAACGAAAACAACAAATCCAGTGAGAAAAACAGTAAAACAACTGCATTTACCCGCATTACATCTGTTCGAACTTCTTCTTTTCCATTAATTAAATCATAGGAACTTAGTAGTGCATAAAAAACGATTATTCCATCGCAAATTACTTTATCATACGCATCAAATGCCGAAGGTATTAATGCCGCTTTATGATACATCATGTAAAACAGCAGAATTAGTGTTGGAAATGAAAGAAATAATAACCACGTTCGTTTTCTACCGAAGAAGAATCGAATATAAAGTACTGTAAAAAACAAAAAATCAACAGTTCCTGAAATTGACAAAAAAATCAGGTTATTTTTAGCTTCATTGACTTGTCCCCAATAACGTGAAGTGATTTCAAGTAAAAGTCCTGCAATAAAATACCCGAAAATAAGCTGACCTATTTCCGGGTTTTTCTTTATGTTAATCGTTCCAATAATAACGCCTGTCAACAAAACAATTGGAGACACGAGCGTCAATGATCTCATGAATAAACTAATATCCATTCAATTCTCCTCGGGATTTTATTGAGCTGATTGTAAAAGCAATTGAAAAGCAGCTTCACCTTCAGAACCAAAGGGAGGAATTGCCACTGATACATCAGCCACCGATTTCGGATCAAGAAAACTAACTGTATCACTCCACAAGATTAAATCTGCTGATCCATCGTCTTTCATACCGATTAAAACGTATAAATCATCACCTTCGGTTGAAGCAAACAAGTTTGTTAAATCGGAAAATGGTATAGTGAATCCTTGAAACATTCCATTTCTAACAGTCATTGCGTGATTTACCCAACCAGTTTTATTCATCAACCAACGGAAAATTCGCTCTAGCGCATCTTCAATACTAATATTATTTGGTGATCCAGGAATACTAGCCAATACAGTGTCGGTTTTTCCGTAAGTGTAATTGCACGTAAATACGTTATTGTAATCAATATTCGGATTTGCATCTGTAACATTATCAACAACTACAAATTGCAATACCCCATTAAAAATAGCTGGATAAGCATGAATAGTATCTACACCGGTTATTCTATTCCACGTATTAAATTGATTTCTGTTGATTACGAAGCTATACCCTTGATTAAGATTCGCTAGTAGTTGATCAGGATTAGTAATGATACTTGTCCATGTATTTATGGCGTCTAATATTTCTTGGCTTGTCTTCATGTCTTACTTTCAGTTAAAGTGATATCCTTAAAATTCGTGTGCAAGATAACTAAACTTAGGAAAATGAATCATTAGTTCATCTGTTTTCTAACGAATAATTAAAAATTTCATTGAAAGGAAAGAATTAAGTTACTTGTATTAGAATCACTTTTGACAAACAGGTCATTTGATTGTTCTTAATAAAGGCGTTATCCAAACATTCTCAATCAAAAAAAATAGTCCCTTTTGGAACGATCAGCCTTAGGCCGATGGCATCGACTTACTTTCCCATCAGCCTAAGGCTGACACACATACCATCAGCACTAATGGGATTAACATCTGTATTGGGGAATCGGTATAAACAAAAAAAGCCGCTCCTTTTGGGAACGGTCAGCCTTAGGCCGATGGCATCGACTTACTTTCCCATCAGCCTAAGGCTGACACACATACCATCAGCACTAACGGGCTTAACATCTGTATTGGGGAATCGGTATAAACAAAAAAAGCCGCTCCTTTTGGGAACGGCTTTCGTTTTAAAAGTG
>JBILJP010000151.1:0-11025 GCA_044377135.1 Fluviicola sp. | reverse complement strand
ATACACAGATTTTTGCTCGGCTAACGCACTCGCCATTACGATTTTAAGCGTGTCCGTTAGGCACGCAAAAATTTGTTTATCTGTGGGAAATAATAAGTGTATCGGCTAGCCGATACAGAATTACCATTAAAATTATATTACAAAACCTTAATTTTAGGCTGATTTATTTTAAGCATGAATATGAAAAAAAGTCTGATTGTTTTTGCGGGAGGAATTTTATTCTTGACTGCTTGTTCCGAGACACAATCCTCGAAAAGTGACGGAGAAGTTGTTTCTGCCATTGCTTCCGGAAGCGAAGAAGATCAAGCATTGATTAAAGAAAACGCCAAACGAATTGCCGAAGAAGAAGCAAATGAGCGTGAACTGGCTAAGACCGTTACAACATTGAAATTTGATAAAGAAGTCCACGATTTCGGTGAAATTGCGACCGGTTCGGAGAATAAGTGTGTGTTTAAGGTTACCAATACTGGAAAATACCCATTGAAGATTGTTAATGTGGGGGCTAGTTGCGGTTGTACAACTCCAAAAAAACCTGAAAAACCGATTCTTCCCGGAAAAAGTGATGTAATCGAAGTTGGATTCAAGCCAAATGGTCCCGGTCCTTCTGAAAAAACAGTTACTATTCAAGCCAATACCGACCCGCGAATTTCAACGGTGAAAGTAAAAGCGATGGTGAAGTAATTGGATTGATAAATACTCATTAAAAAAGCGGTTCTCAGTTTTCTGAAACCGCTTTTTTGGTTCTAAGAATTACTGTGATCTTATTTTAGCAGAACAACATGTCCTTGAAACACGGTTTCCTTTCCTGCACAGTTGAGGTAAACAATTTTCACTTGGTAAATACCATCTTGACAAAGAACGCCTTTGTAAGTTCCATCCCACCCCGAAAAACCACCTGATTCTTCATACACTAATTGTCCCCAACGATTATAAATTTCAACTAGATCTATGACGTAATTGTAACCTTTATCAATGAATAGCGGGTTATACTCGTCTGCATCCGGAGTAAATGCATTGGGTAAATAAAAGTATTGTTCATTTTGCAGGTCAATGTAAATGGTACGATCTAAGGTTCCACAAACATTATACGCATGAACGGTATATGATCCGGTTTCATCTATGAAATCACCAATCAAATGCCCCTGCTCATCCAATATTTCATAATCATAATTGGTTTCTATTCCCAGCATTGCCTGATGAATCGATTCATAACAGAGTAAAAAGGAGTCTTCCGGAATATACAAATCAATTGCGGCCAACAGGTTAACTTCCATGCTCTGTGTTATTGAACCGCATTGATTGGTAAGTGTGCATGTATAAACTCCTTCCTGATTGATCCATTCCGTTGCACTTGAAGAACCACTATTCCACGAATAAGTTCCAGCCGATCCTTGAGCTGTGTAAGCGAATCCAACTCCAATTTCAAAACAGGTATCCAAAACAGCAGGTAAAGCTAATTCAGGGAAATAATTTATGGTTACAGCACAGAAAGCTGAATCACTTCCGCATTGGTTGGTTCCTGCAACCCAATATGTTCCCGATGAATTGACTGAAATGCTATCCAAAACGGCTGATGTACTCCATAAAAAGTCAGTTACATCAGAAACAAGCGGCACCAAGGTTACTGTATTTCCTACTGCAAGACACGTATCAATCGAATTGATTAATTGAACAGTTGGATTTAATAACGTTGTCACTTCAATATCAACAGCTATTGATCCACAACTATTCACTGCGGTAACTGTGTAAATTCCCGCTTGCAGCACACTCAGGGTGTTTTGGGTTGTACCGTCTGACCAGGAAACAGAAGTGTAATTGGTGAGTGTTGGACTTAGTAAATAAGGATAATCATCCGAACAAACTTGAATTGTTGCGTTTGAAACGATAGACGGAAAAGCATTTCCATCCACCATTATTGAATCTGTAACCGTTGTACAACCATCTGTGGCAGTAATCCAATACGTTCCTGCAGCAGAAACAACAAAAGGAGCAATACTATTGGCATTTGTAGTGAGCGGATCGTTGTTCCAAGCGTAATCTATCGGAGCAGATACATTACCAAGTAACGCATTTACGGTCCACGTTTGACCTTGAGCAAAACAAATTGACGTATCCGCCGGCAGTGTCAAGGAAAACGATTGACTAACAGGGATAGTTGGAACAATCGTATCGTAATAGATGCAACAATTAGTAGGATTAACAGCTGTGACAAACAAACTATCATTTGTATTAACGGTTACATTATTTCCGGAGCTGCCGTTTGACCACGTGTAAGTCGCGTTATTTACACCATTCAATTGTGCTGTAATGGTTGCCGAATTGCACAATGTACTACTTGATAAATTGAAATTGGCAGTAGCACATTGATTCGCTATCACCACATTATTACTTGCCACAGAATTTGTGAATGAAAATGGAATTGGAACATCTAACGAAACCAACTGTCCGGAAAACGGAGTAAATGTGGTTGTTGTTACAGAAACACTGGTGTTTAAAGAGCAATCAGTGAAATTATTCAGATTGTCATCCAATATAATTTTCTTAATGTCTCTCAAACTTGGGTTAGAGGAATAAGCATTTGCTAGAAAATAATGTTTTCCATTGCTGTATTCATTGTGTCCGGCGGCGAAATTACCCACTCCGCAATAGACGGAATAAACTCCCGTTTGCGGGGCTATCAGTTTACAACTGACATAATTTCCCTGCTTATCAGTTTTCAGCGTAAACAACCGCATATCTGACATGGCATTATTCACCAAGCCATAAATCACATATCCTGTTGGGGTTCTGTTAAATGATCGCACCATTTCAATCGAAACGCCTTGAATATCAAAATACTTGGCAAACTTGACATTCCCTAATAAATCACATTTTAAAATCCCCGCTTTGTAATCATTACAAGAGCTACAATTATCATCTCCGGTATAGACCACCACCAACGAATCTGCGCCGTCAAATTCTATACGATTTCCGTAAAAGCGATTGACACCTCCATTCGCGATATCAAACAGAAGATACCGTTTGAGGAAAACATTTCCGGTAACATCAACACCAACTAGTAACGGTCTCATATCCAAGGAACTTGCGCCATTCACGTAAGATCTGCCGGTAATAAAGATTTGGCCGTTAACAATCTCTGAAGCACCGGTGAAATCATCCAGGTGATCCGCATTATTGGGAGGGAATTTTAATGATAACGTTGGCGTTTCCCAGATAACTTGTCCGGATGAACTGGAAACAGCAATCACTTTTCCATCACGATCTCCACCGCTTTCCTGTACAGCAGCAACGAGCAGATAAATTCCATTGCTATAACGCATTGTAGAAAAACAACTGATGGATGAAGTGGCAGTTTTAATCCAATAAGGCACCCCAGTCTGAGCGTTCAGCTTAAAATAAACAGCTCCGCCGATAAGACTTCCTGTACTTACCCAACCGCAGCCGAAAATTGTATCAGCCAACACATCTATGAAACCTATTTCGGAAGCATATTGTGAATTGGAAGTAAACGAAAGTGTTTTTGACCAAATGGTATTGTTCTGCGCATCTTGCTTGATCACCAATGCCGCATTTCCGCGGGTTCCTCCAACTATCGTATTTCCAAAATCGTCCACACAAATACTTAGACCGTATTCATTTGTTCCGGGTTCACCGATAATGGAATTGGATTGTGAAAAAGCCCCAATTGGTAGTAAAGCAATAAACACTAGAAGAAGTAGGAATACTGAAGGTTGTTTCATGTTCAAGTCGATCGGAACAATATTAGCTTTAAAAATAGTTCAATTTTGCGACTAATTTCACATGACGAGCCAAAATCTAGTTGTTTTGATACAATTTAATACGCTCCGAAATGAGCTTTACACGCTGTTGAATTGTATAATTTTCAGCTATTCTGGTTGATGATAATTGAGAGCGTTCTTGTCTGTTTTTACTGATTTCATTTACTAAAAGTCTCAATCCCTCAACCAATAAATCAACTTGTTTTTTCTCCAGAACAAACCCTGTATCACCTATTATTTCAGGAATTACATTTACGGCAGAACCAATCGGAATACATCCCGAAAGCATGGCCTCGCAAAGCGAGCAACCGAATCCTTCAAATGAAGAAAGTTGCATGTAAAACAGGTTGGATGCATAAACATCACGCAATTCGTCTTGAGTTAGTCTTCCCAAAAAACGAACATTCGCAGGTACTTGAAGTCCTTCTGGTTGCGTCATACCAACAATTGAAAACGGTATTTCGGGCATTTGCGCAGCTCCTTCCAGCAATAAATCAATTCCTTTTAATTCGAACTGTTTTGCTCCTGAAACAACGCTTACTACTCCATTGGATGAGTCTGTTCGATGGTGTAATCTTTCTGTCCAATAACTGATATTAAATCCGTTGGGAATGGGATAATAGGGTGTTTTGATCTCCGGAAACGAATGCTTGATTCCATAAACCAACGGTTCGCTCAAATACGTGTTTCCACCGTCAATGAGAGATGGACTTACCGGCCAAAGTTCGGTAGCCCGTTTTATGGACCATTTGCAAAAAAGACGAAGGAGTTTTTTCAGATGCGACCCGTAGTGCAATTGCGGAATTCCAACAGAGTCGGTTCCATTCAACACGATAAACGACGGAATTCCTTTCAACTTGGCAAAACGTATCGGTAAATACGAATGGTATCCGGCAAACGAAACAATAACCACATCCAAACGACGGTAATTTTTGAGCAAGAAAAAGAACTGAGCAATAAGGCAAAACGGCAGTTTCACTTTATTACTCCATAGTTGCTGACGGTGCAATATGTTATTTTCCTTCGACAAATAATCGATATCTGTTTTTACAAAACTGGAAAGAGAAGGATAACCGTAATAAATCGTTTTCATAAACTTGTTTTCAATAAGTTATTCTTCACCCACCTGATTGAATCGTTTAAACACCTTTTTCAGTAAGCTATTGGAATAGTCAACCACGTCATTATCCAATTTAAACCAATAAATCGGAAACAAAAACAGAACGGATACTGCCATTAACTTTATTCCGATGGAAATCAGTTCGTTTCCAAACAATACCGGAGCAAATTCAAAAAGTGCCAAAATGATCAAGAATAATGCAATGACTATGATTTGACTCCACTTAAACGGATGAATTTTATAAGCGAAAAAGACAAACAACAGGCGACATAAATTGTAGAAAATGTAGGCTGCAGTTGTTGAGATCGCGGCGCCGAAAATTCCGTAAGCCGGAATCAAAAATAAATTGAGGAAATAAACGGATAACAACAGAAACATGGTGAAAATCAAGTCGTATTTGTATTTTTTGGACGTCACAAAAATAACACCGTTCAATCCGCAATACATGTCCACGATACGACCAATCATCAGAATTAAGAAGATGATCATACCGTCTGAAAATTCAGGTGGCAAAAAATGAAAAATCTCAAATCGGTTGACCCAAAACACCAAAAATGTCACTAATCCAATTACTAATCCTATTGAACTGATACGGGTATACAAGTCGCTCATGCGCGTCATATCGCGTTCTTTCCAATATTTTGCCACGAACGGAGAACTGATTCGTACCAGAGATTTGTAAGGAATCAGCAAACCACTGACAATGAAAATAATCGTTGAAAAAACACCGGTAGCTCCCAAACCAACCATACTCGCAACCATCACGGTATCAATGGAAATTACCACCATTATCCCGATGAAATTGATATAACTATAAAGACTGTAGGAAAAAATGATCCGTTTAAATCGTTTCGGAATAGCAATTTTAGACATGCGCCAATGCAGCTCTTTGTTGCGAAACAACTGTAATGCCAGAATAAATGTAGGTGCAGCAAACGAAATACTGTGAAGCACAAGCAACTCAAAAAAGGAAATCCATTTTAGAGCGTACATTACAATAGCAACCGTAACTATTAAGCGTAAAATCAATTCGGTAGCTATTACAGAGATGATGTTTTTATAAAGTCCTCTGAGAAAAACATCAAATGTCATGAATAAAGCATAGGAAACACCTATCGGAAGCATCCAATAATAATAATCGACAAAGAGTTTCGATTTCTCGAGATAGAGCGAACAAATGAAATCCTTCAACACCACCGAAAGCACCGTAAATAAAACGATTCCGATGGATGTAACTAAAATGGAAAACTGGAAAAACCCGAAATTCTGTTTGTCTTTATTGCGTAAAAAAGGAAAGAAACGCCAAACAGTGTAAGACATTCCCAGGTTGGAAAACTGTGCGAAAAGCAATCCGACTGAAAGGATGAGGCTCAATAATCCGATTTGTTCGGTGGAGAGAAAAATCAAAAACAAGACGCCTTTATTCAAATAACCTAAAATCAATCCCAAGTACGAGACCAATGTTGTTTTTAATGCGTCTTTTTGAATTATTCCCACTTGCTTTGATTTGAATCTGTTCTACTACCACCGATTAGTTAAAATGAGTATTAGTCGATTCTTCCATACAAACTTAGTTGTTTATTTTGAAACAGTATTGCATTCTGTCTGCGATGAAAGTTTCAATTCACTTGAATCATTATCTTTGAATTTCAAATAACATTTCAGATGCATCTTCTAAAATCTATTGCCCGTTCCTTCTTGTTTCCAGTGATCCATTTTCTCAGAATCGATTACTTGATTGGTCAACGAGCCGCACAGAGAAACCTGATTTTGTGTTTTCATGGTGTTACCTCTTCTCCCAACCAAACGATCAACAAACGACACATGCCGGTTCAGGAATTTGATCGGTTGATTCGTGCGATATCCCGGGATTACGAAGTGGTTGGATTGGATGTGCTTTTTTCGGCAAATCAACAACCGCAAACGGGCAAAAAAAGAATCTGCCTTACCTTCGATGATGGTTATCTGGATAATCTCACCACAGCGCTCCCTATTTTAGAGAAATACAAAGTTCCCGCAACATTTTATATTATTTCGGAGGGAGTAATAACAGATGGTTTTATCGTTTGGACCGATCTACTGGATTTGATATTACGATCAACAACCGCTAATTACCTGCAATTGGGAAATCATCGTTTTGAGCGAAACAACGGTATTTTTATCTGCCCTGAATTAGCGAACATCGGCATTTCAGATTATTTGAAAACACTTGGGGTTGAAAAATACAGCATCTTGAAAGATTTAGCAGCAAATCTTGAGGGAATTGACGGATTAAAACAACAGTTTCCAGATTATTGGAAGTTGATGAACGCTGCTGAATTGAAGCAATTTGCACAATCTCCTTATGTAACAATCGGTTCTCATACCAAAGTACACCACAATTTAGCCAACATTGATTTGGAATTAGCTGAATCTGAAATGATGCACTCGAAACAGGAATTAGAATCGGTATTAGGTCAGGAAATTCATTCAATCGCTTACCCCGACGGCTCTTATAACGAAGCTGTGAAAAACAGTGCTGAAAAAGCAGGTTACACCACTCAATTGGCAGTTGATTACCGATGTGCCACTGATCGTGAAGACAATCGTATTTTACCGCGACTGAGTATCAGTAACAGCACCACGTATCAATCAAACTTACTTATGATTGGTAAATCGTTTAAGCGCCTGGGTTTTTGATAAATGGCTGAATCAATGATTGTTTGCTTGGAGGAACGAAAAAGAAATTGGAGTTTTCGTTACTCAATTTAGTAGCAGTGCTCAATCCAGGCACTTTCAACAAGCGGCATTCATCATTTAAGAATTGGTAAATATCGTACTTCATCTGATTGTGAATCAACTCATCCATCTCTGCTTCAATTTTCCCGTTTAAAACTTCACAAATAATAATGGGTTGATGCTCCAAGATTGTATTGATCGCTCCTGCCAACACATGGTTTTCGGTACCTTCCGTATCCATTTTAATCAAATCGATTTTAGAAGATGTGTGATTCTTTAGAAAATCATCCAATGAAATCAATGTGACATCGTACTTTGAGAAATTCGCGATATCCCAACTATTAATCGTGTTTCCAATGCCACTTGCGTGATGCTCTAAGTACCCGTATTTCAAATTTCGTTCTTCAAAAAATGAAATGACACCACTTTCGTTACCAACAGCACTATCAACAACTTGAATATTCGCAAAATTGTTCAAGGCTACATTTCTGCGCAGAAACCACAGTGGTCCAACTGATGGCTCGAACGAAAAGATGGTCATTTTCGGTTCTAGCACAGCCCCGAGTAACGAATAGTAACCTACATTCGCACCAATATCAACAAACGTGTCGCAATTGGTTATGAGTTGTTTGAAAATCGGGGAAAACTCAAATGAAAAACCTTCTTCATTCCAGTAAAGATGGCGTACCATCGGACACGATTCATTCGAATAAAACTTCAGTTGTTTGCCTGATTCAGCGTCTTTAATTGTCAATACACCTGTAACCGGAACCCGCATAAAGTTGGGTACCAATTTTCGAAAAGGAAACATCAGATTCCGATAGATCACATTGATAAAACGAGAATAGAAAAAACGATAGAATAACTTCATGTACTTCTTTAAAATGTATCAAAATCTGCAAGACTGAATTTCAGTTCTGCATGTGGGAAAGTTTCTGCCAAACGCAAGTAGCCTAGTGGCAACCCTTTTTCGGAAGCATAACTTTTGGTCAGAATACCGGCAAGCCAAGTATCGTTACTGCATTGGAACACAATTTTGTGACATCCCCAGAAAAAAGCACGCCGAGCAATTTTCTTCAAGACTTTATCATAATCAATTGATTCATTGTATTCAATATCACCAATTCGCAAAACGCCATCTATCTTAGCCCACACTTTTACTCCACCGGCAGAAAACGTGAAATTGGGCGAATAGGCTTTGTACTTCCAAAAATCGTGATCGCGCTCTACCCCATTTTGACCTGTGGCAATGATGGAACTTTGAAAATAATCGCGCGTTCGTAGTCGACTTCCAAGAACAGTTCTGTAACTCTTGGCAAACCATTGATACTTTGAAGCGATTCCTGAAAGCGGCATAGTGTAGACTTTCTTTGAAAATTTCGTCAGATCAACCTCATGTTTCCAATCCAGTTTTTTAACGAATCCCGGATAAGAATTCCCGTTGGGGAAACCGAAAATCCATTGAACACCATTTTCTGCAGCCAATTGATAACTTTCTTTCGCCAGTTTCACAAATAATCCTTTACCCTGATGCGACTTATGTGTCATGGTATCACCCGACTGTGCCGCCAAATAAATCTGATTGTCAACTTTCACTTTTATAGGGAACACGCCGTAATAAGCGCTCGGTGATTGATTTTCATCATAGGCAACAAACCCTAAATAAGAAACGCCAGCAAAGCGAGTGTCATATTTTTCAAGTAAGGTGTTTTTGTCTAAAACTACGCCGAAAGCGCTACTGGCTATTTCTATCAAATCAGAAATGGTCTCCGGTGAAACGCGAAGGCTAGTATACGCTTGTTTGTTCAAATCGGTAGACATTTTACAGTTCAACCTTAGTTTTGAGAACGACTCAAAAACACGTAGTTCCCCCAATCATCATAAGACATCGACTCTTTTTTAACCAGACTACCACGATGCAAGGTATACGGTTCGTAATCCAATTCAAACAAAAAGTCGAGCATTTCTTTTACCGTATAACCTGCGTCTAGAAACGTTTGATGACTCATTTCAATTAGAATTCCAGGTTTGAATTTACGCAGTGATTTGACCATTCCTTTCATTGCATACAATTCGGCACCTTCAATATCTATTTTCAGGAAATCGAATCGCGTAAGTGAATCAAAAAATAAGTCATCGAATACTTTCAACTCAATTGTTTCTTCAAACGTGCTACGTGTGTCTCCTGCAAACAAGGTAGAAAGCCCTTCGTGACGTCCACTGTGCAAGGTTTCTTCCATGGAAGTATAAATGGGCATTTGATCTTCTTTGTCAAAAAGTCCCATTTTTTGAATCTGCACATTCTTTAACCCATTGAGCTCAATATTGTGGGTTAAGGAGTTGAAATTACTGCTTACAGGTTCAAAAGAAATGACATTTCCGTTCTTCAATAAGGATGAGGCAAATAAGGTGAATTCCCCCTGGTTTGCACCTACGTCAACAAACGTCATATCAGGAGAAAGCGCTTTTTTCAGGTAAAGAAACTCATTGATATGATGGTATCCTGTCCAATAAATGCTTCCACCCATGTAGCTATTCTTGTCTACACGCATTTTTAGATTTCCGGCAAAATTGGAAATCGTCACATTTTCAATGCCTTGATTTTCCTTAAACCTGCGTTTCCTTGCTTTTCGTGCCATTCTAACGAACACCATACCAATGAGGTAAGTGCTTTTAGAAGCAATAAACAATGTTATTAAATATCGGTATAAACCTGGCATCTTCTTCAATTAAATCAATCCGCAGTTACTATCGCTGTTTTCTTCTTACGCAACGAAATCACACCATAACCGATCATTGCCAACAAAATGAGTAAGCTTGCGATCATTGAGTAGTTATTGTATTTGTAGAATCTTGGTAAATCGTAAGTAAACACTACTTTATGATTTCCTTTTCCGATTTCCAAACCACGTAATAAGTAATTCACTCGTTGAATATCGGCTGGTTTTCCGTCAATTGTAGCAGACCAACCATCGCTGTAGTAGATTTCAGAGAACACCGCCAATCCTTTATCGGTAGCGTTCACATTGTACACCAATTTATTCGGAGCGTACGAAACCATTTTCACAGTTCCTTCGCCTTTGAAGTTGCGTTGTGACAAGTTTTTAGCGACATCCGGACTCACGATCGCTTCATTGGCCACATCGAATTCCTTGGTTACTTTGTAAGAAAGTAATTTCACAAACGATTGAGCTGTATCGGCATCCAGCGTTTGTTGAGGAACCGTTGAAATAGTTCCAAGCTTGTCCATCACCACAAATACTTCCAATCCCACAGGAACACCGTTTGAAAGTCCAAGTGGAATGGTGTCTGCAATGCCTTGCATCAAGTACTGAAGTTTTTCCTGACCGTAAACCGTTGCATTTTGCTTGGTTTCTCTGTTGACCAACAACTTACCTTGACCGGCAT
>JBILJP010000150.1:0-11044 GCA_044377135.1 Fluviicola sp. | reverse complement strand
AATTCCTTCCGAACAGTTGAAGGTGTTTAATTACCGCAAGTTCAAGTTAGATCCGAATATGTTTTTGCCCATTCTACCGGAATGGGAAACGTTTGCCGATTACCAAAATGCATTAAAATCGAAGTACCGAACCCGCATGCGCGATATGTACAAACGCGGAAGTGCATTGGAACAACGTAGTTTGTCGACCGAGGAAATTGAAGCGCATTTTGATAAGATTCAGGAATTGTATTTTAATGTGGCCAATAAAGCCAAGATGAAAATCAATCATTACGACACTTCTTATTTTGTAGAGTTGAAACGGCAAATGGGCGACAACTTTGTGTTTACCGGCTATTTTCTCAACGAAACCATGGTCGGATTCAGAACCAACCTCTTTTGGGGCGATCATTGCGAAGCGCATTCGGTAGGAGTTGATTATGAATTCAATACCGAATACGCGGTGTATCAGCAGTTGCTGGCCGATACGGTAAAGCTGGCAATTGAGCGCAAAAAAGGCAATGTGATTTTCGGTAGAACGGCTATGGAAATGAAAAGCAATCTCGGAGCCGTTCCGGTGGATATGTATTGTTACATGCGCCATTCGGAAGTAGTGACCAATAAACTGATCAAACCGGTTTTTTACTACATCAAAACTTCCGAATGGACGCAACGGAATCCGTTTAAAGATTGATTCAGTGAATTAAAATTCTTCCTCAATCAATTCTTTATTTGCCATCACACCCGCCAAGGTTCCCATAGCAACTGAGTTTGCAACCGAGCGCATAGGAGTGGTGTTGTCACCGCAAGCGAATACTCCATGAACAGATGTCTTCTGGAATGGATCTGCCGTAATGTAACCTTGCTCAGTGAAATCGCAGTTTAATTCATGCGGGATTTGACAATGCTGTTCAAACGTCGGGCGAGCATAAATAGCCGTGATCGGAGTTGTAGATCCGTTTTTGAAAACGATGTTTTCCAGTTGCCCCTTGGTTTGCTCCAACCGATCGATTTCGGTTTCTACCACCTTAATTCCGTGTTTTGTAAGTTTTTTGGATTGTTCTTCTGTTAACGCCGCTTTCCCGTTGGTAAAGACAGTGAGATCAGCAGTCCAATTACGGATAAGTTTCCCCAACTCAAAGGCCATGTCTCCGTTGGCAAGAATCCCCGTTTTTTCGTTACTAACTTCGTAACCATGACAGTACGGACAATGAATGACCGAAATTCCCCACGATTCTGAAAAACCGCCAATGGTAGGCATTATATCTTTGATACCGGTAGCGAAAATCAATTTCTTTGCGGTGAATGTTCCATTGGCTTGCGTCTGTAGTTCAAAGCCTCTTTCCGTTTTAGAGCCAGTTGTGGCAAGATCACTTAGAAACGTAACCGTTGGATAGTTCATGACTTGTTCTTTGGCTAATACTGCAATTGCGGCAGGCGTTTGTCCGTCTTGTGTGAGGAAATTGTGCGAATGCGGTGTTTGACGGTTGCACGGATTGCCTGCATCGATGATTAATACGGACCGTAAAGCTCGTCCCAGAGCCATGCCGGCCGCAAGTCCTGAATAACTTCCACCAACTATAATGACGTCGAAATGTGTGTTGTTTTCCATTGGATGTGGTATTGAAAATGTGTTTATTGGTAAGCTGAATGCGATTAAAGTCATTCCGCTTTGTCGGATAAATTGACGTCGTGATGGAAAGAATAAATCACGATCGGTTTTCATTCTTCCCTAAAAAAGTTTTAATGAGAAAGTTCACAAAAGGCACTCCAACAAAGATGATCCACGGAACCAGGCACATTGTGAGAATGAGCGTGCGTACTGGAAGAGGAACTGTTGATAATTGTTTTCCGAAGAAGTAAAGAAACAAGGTGATAGAAGGGTAAAGGACGATCCAGATTTTTAAAGCGGTGATTAATTTCATTTTTGTGTTCATGTTATATCCGTTTATTGAATTGTTGTATGACACAAAAGTACTTCCGAATGGTCGGATGGAAATAGGACAAAACTGAAATTGAATAGGACTTATTTAAAATTCGCCCGAAATGCTTCAGGTGAGTAACCAGTATGTTTCTTAAAGAAACGAATGAAGTACGAAACATCCTCGTAACCCAGTTGAAAGGCGATTTGATTGACTTGATTGGTGGTTGCCAATAGGTTGCGTTTCGATTCCAGAATAATCCATTCGTTGATCAATTCTGAGGCGGTTTTACCCAGAGTGGCTTTGGTGATGGCATTCAATTGATAAGAAGACAAGTGCATCATGCCGGCGTAATGAGAAACTTGTTTGTGAACGGAAATGTGATTTTCCAACAGTTCTAAGAATTCCTCCAATCGTTCTTCTGAGTAAGGATTTACGGGAGTGATTGCATTGCTTCGTTGCTGTCTGTGTCGCACCAATTCAATAAAGAAAAGCCCCAGGTTTGCTTTGATGACGTCCTGATAACCTTCTTGTTTGTCAACGTACTCCTGAAAAATTATGGTGAGGGTGGTGATTAACTTCCGAAATCGAATTTCATCCAACTGACACAGATTCTTATTACTCGCTTTGCGCAAGAGTTGTCGTGACGGAGCATCATTCGGGTAATAGAACTCGGGTTTAAACTGCAAGAGAAAGCCCTGGCTTCCGGATTTTAAGGTAAGTTGGTGCACGTGCCCCGGACGCATGAAAAACACGGAATTGTCGCAGACTTCATATGTTGTGAAATCGATTTCGTGATTTCCCGTTCCTTTTGTTAAAGCCA
The DNA here is from genome assembly GCA_044377135.1 of Fluviicola sp. Taxonomy (GTDB): domain Bacteria; phylum Bacteroidota; class Bacteroidia; order Flavobacteriales_D; family Crocinitomicaceae; genus Fluviicola. The sequence continues at coordinate 8,320 of JBILJP010000150.1, read as the reverse complement.
GAATATAAAAGAAATCGTGTCGGTGAAGTTCCTGTACCATGTTTTTGCCGGCAAGTAATTCCTCTACATTCCGAATGCTGAAGCTACCAGATAAATCTGGCTCTTTTAGAGAAGAATCAATTGTTCTTATCGGAATGTTTTTCATGACCTTAACCGAGTGCGTTATTTCTGACTGTTTTTAACAATTCATAGACTTCCCGTGCAATGATGACATCACTTTCCGTTGCATGTGGAATGGTTTTTAAGATCAACCCTGATAAACCATCATATTCCAGGTTTAGGTTTACATTTTTGTAGTAAAACCGGTAATATCCCGAATCAAAAAATCCCGGATAATAGGTGTTTTTTTCAACGTTAGGAGTGTTGTCAAGCAGTTTGGCAGCTTCGTTGAAGAATTCATACCAGTCGCCGTTGTCTTCAATAACAAAGCACCATTCATTGGTTGTATTTAGATGAAATTCGGAACGCATTTTGTTCAACGATTCCAATTCGTTTTTCAGGTTGATGCGCGCCTGAACTTCGTACTTCTCATAAAAATGGTCTGTTTTGAAAATACGATCCATCGCTAAGAAATGATGGACGACGCGTTTCCGACCTTCATTGTAAATCGCACTCGGATAAAAGAGGTATTCTTTTCTGATTGACTCCGTATAGGTGTTGTAACGATCTTCCGGCTGACCTAAAATGGAAAGATCGGCATCCAAAAAAGCAAGAGTATCCTGATCTCCGGTAGTTATATGCGATTTGGTTGCCAGAATTTGCTGCTTACAGTTTTCGATCAATGACATTGGAACAGCTAGTTGCAACATGTTTTTTTCAGCGGCAACAGCACTTTGTTCTTCGTTATCCGACGCTGTAGCATTGTAAACGAAATCGTGGTAATACAGCGAAAACAACATTGCTTCGCGGTTCTCAATAATCACTTGGTTTAATTCTACCAACAGACTTTCGAGATGTGTCAGGTTATGATAGTGCCTTTTTTTATCGGAATACGCTTCTTCGATTTCATTCCACAACCGATCAATCAACCGTGAGTCTGCGGTGTAGTTGGTCAGCAATTTCAAGAAGGTTTCTTTGAGCATGGTTTTCGTCGAATTAGATAGATTTGGCCGTTAAACCATCATTTCAAAAGAGAATTAGACGTTTTCTTGTTGAGCCTGGTGTTTTTCCAGGTATTTCTTGTGTCTGTCTTTTACTTCTTTCACCAAATCATCAAAGTTGTAGACCAAGGTTTTGGAGGCTATGGCCACCATTGTTCCTTGAATCTTCATATTGTTGCGCACATAACGTCCTTTTTTTCCTTTCACGCGCTCCAGGATTTTTTGCGGATCACGCGTATAAATAAGCAACACTTTAGAGGTCATCATCGATTCTACTTTGATGGTCGTCATTTCACCCCAGGTAATCAACCCTAATTCTGTAGAAGCCGTATTATCGATGATTCCTTCGTCGTTGATAATAAAACCTACTTTGATGTTGATTTTTTTGAGGTTGTAAAGGATGGAAAAAATGAAAATCGACATTACGGCCAATGTAATTCCTTCCATGAGCCACATGTTCATGGTTTGCTGGTAAGGAGCCACAAAAACCATCAGGTAAATGCCGTATAGAATGAGAATCGAACTGGAAACGATTGCGATTTTCATTCTTGTTTTGTTTAATTGGATTTCAATACTATTCATAGTCGTTTCGTTTTGGTGAGCGCGTTATTGTTCTTTAGCAGTCTAATTTACTAAAAAAATCATGGTCGATCTCTTCCGGCAAAACGTTCTTTCCCCAATAAAAATAAGCCAATCCGTTTTTTGAAAATGGAGTAAAGGTGTGAATCATGCAACTTTCTTCATGAATTGTGTAGTAATCACTAAAACTTCTAGCCCTAGGTTTACTTGTGTTGTAAGCATAATTAACAGATGAACCGATGGATACGAAAGATTTAGAAAAACAACCGAAAAAAGACGGCGAAATAGTCAAAGGTAAACCACATATCATTGTTGAACTGATTGAATACGAACATGATGCTATTGTGCGTAAATCAATATTGAAAAAGACAACCGGATCTGTGGATGCGATGGCTTTTGCAAAGGGTGAAGGATTGAACGAAAAAACATCTCCCTACGATACCTATGCGCAGATTATTGATGGTAGTGCGATCATTGAAGTTGACGGAAAAGCGACAACTCTCCACACAGGTGATGGGATTTTAATTCCTGCGCATCATTCCAGTCAAATCAAACCCAATGGTCGGTTTAAGTTGATTTTGACAGTGATCAAAAGCGGGTACGAGGAGATAGAGGTCTGAAGAAATCAGATTTCTATCTTTTATTACAACTCACTCTCTTTGTGAATCCATTTCCCGACTGTTGGAGCTTGGTAGTTCATCATGTCGGAAAGTAATTGATCAATAGAGTCATTGACCAGTAACATTTCCTGGTTGAGTTCTTTTAAAAAATCGTTGTCAACCATTGTTTGGATCATGGCGATCAACGGATCATAAAAACCATTGGTATTCAGCAATGCAATCGGTTTTTTATGAAGCCCCAATTGCGCCCATGTGAGGATTTCAAAAAGTTCTTCCATGGTTCCGAAACCTCCGGGTAAGGCAATGAATCCATCACACAGTTCATGCATTTTTGTTTTGCGTTCGTGCATGTTATCAACCACAATCAATTCGGTTAACCGGTCGTGTCCCACTTCTTTCGTTTGCAAAAACTCAGGAATTACTCCAATTACTTCTCCGCCTTCACTCAATGCGCCATCTGCAACAGCGCCCATTAGTCCGATTTTTGCGCCGCCATACACCAGGCCAATGTTGTTTTTTGCCAACGTTTGACCCAGCAAAGTTGCTTGTGACTGATATTCGGTTTCGGTGCCAAGGCTTGATCCGCAAAATACTGTAATTCGTTTCATGTGCTCATTTCTTTTATGCTGATTCGATGAATCGTTGCACAAAGATAGATTTCAAATGCGAACAGACATAAACGATCAATTCATCCGTTTAAACAATTTTCAAATTACGATTTTAACAACGCCATTTGCCCCAAATCTTGTTCGTTCATGACGTTGTTGTTTGAAAGTGTTCGTTCACTGGAAACAAAAATATTGACTACTAATTACCCGGAAACGGTGCAAAATAGACTTTGTGACGGGGTGATTTGGACAGTAGCGGGTTTCATCCGAAAAAGACTAAATAAGTACGATTGTTTTCAACGTGTTTTTCAATCAAACTCCTGTTAACCAGAAAAGCCGACAACTATGTGCCGGCTTTCAGATGGCTATATCAGCCTGTTTCTATTTCATTTTCCGGATGTAATCCTTAATGTAACTGTTCTTCTCCTTGGCGCTTAATCGGTCAAAATTGGCAACACTTCCATTGATCTGTAAAAAGTCATTTGGTTTTCGTTTCAACGGTTTTTGCTTGACTTTAAAACCAGTCACAAATACGGCATAACCGAATGTAGCACCAAAACCGATCTGACTCATTGTGCCTAACAAATCGGTTGTTTGCCATTCCTGCATCACTTTTCCGTTTTCAATTTTCCGCATGAATATACCCGTAACAACTAAGTTTTTTTGATTCGCAGGCGATCCCATGAAACTTCCGGTATTGACCACTTTAGAGGTAAATCGGATGGACGTAAAATCGTTTTCGGTAATCGTCTTTTCAAGGATCATTTCAAAATTGGAAAAAGCGCCTCTCATGTCTTGCATAAAGGCAATGTATTGGTCTTTCGAAAATGAGTAGCCATCTCCTGTATACGTGAAATTAGTGTCGAGCAAACTGTCTAATTTTTCCCAATTGCCTTCTAAGATTGCGCGTGATACCGCATAGGTCGTTTGCGCTGTAGTCGATTCGTTTTCGTCTGTAATGGTAAGTTTTGCTACATTCATTGTTTCTGTTTTTTAGAAAGCAAAAGTAGTCTCGGCACTTTCAATGCAGGGGTTACTTACCAAAATGAAAGCACTACCTTATTGGTAAGTGTATGTTCATAGTTTGTACGTTTGTAATCTGATTTGACAGAGGTATGAAGCGTTATAAATTGAATGGAACCTTTTTTTATTGCCCGGTTGATTTGACATTGCAAATTGTAGGAGGCAGGTGGAAGGGAATTGTTATTTGGAACTTGCGTGAACATCGAATGCGCTTCAATGAACTGAAAAAGGTGTTGGTGACTATCAATGATAAAATGCTCTCTCAGGTTTTAAGAGAATTGGAGCAACAAGGTATTGTGCATCGAACGGTGTATGAAGTGGTGCCTCCAAAAGTGGATTATTGCCTCACCGAAGAAGGAAAAAAACTCCTGCCAATCATGCAGGCAATGAATGATTATGGTCAGCAGTTTGCGGTTCAATAAAAACGCAAAACTTATTTTTTTTCATTGTTGTTCGGGGAAAAATTTATTTATTTTTTCCGCCACGAATAAACGAATAAATAAATTGGATAGATCGTTTGATTCGTAACGAATTAGTGTTTGAGCTAGCTCAAACTATTCGCCCCAAATGATACACAGCTCGTCATTAGTTCACGTGTCAGCCTCAGGATGATTCGTGGCAAAAGCAACCCTACTAATGAGTAAAAACGTTGAAAGCTGCTGTTTGCCCTTAATGCTGAACTTTTCTTTTTTGTTTATCGGACACTAGTGATTTTTTTTGAATTTAAAGGTTGTTTTTGCCTTAACTCACGTTGTTGAAAATAAGAAATGAATCCTCCGCATTTATACGAAAGATTCATTTCCAAAACCTTACATTTTTCCTTTATCGGAATTGTGTTTTTCAGTTTTATGATTGTCGGTAGAATGGGTGTTGTGACTCGTTTCGGTAGTTTGATTCCCCGTTGATTCATGAGAGTTTTCGGCCGTCACTTTTCGGCTGTTGTTTTCTCGTTCATCATCCTCACCAATTTGATGCGTTTGATTCGTATCTGTAGGATTTGGTTTTTGTTTGTTGAAATCCTGATTGGTTTTTTCTTTTGACATGCTATCAGTTGGTTGATTGCGATTGTCGTTCTGATCTTTGCTCATGGTGTAATGATTTAATTTGTAACGGAATTATTACACTGTAAAGGTCTAGGTGTTTTCCGGTGTAGTTCTTATACTGTTTAGCATAAAAGTTACACGATTCATAGATGGTTTTTTAGTTTCGAAAAAGAAGCCTGTGAATTCCAGGTAGTACAGTGTAGCTGGAACTTCGATTTTCCCGAAAGGGCGGGTAAGTAAAATGTTTACTGGGGGATTTTTAGGTGTAGTGGTCTATTAAGATTACAGCACCAGATGTGCCAGAATCAATTGTTCTTTTAACCGAAAGTAAACGGGCTAAATGCGCTCAAATGCCTTTTCGGGTTACGAACTTTGTCCAGACAAACATAGCACAGAGAGCGCCCGTAATTGGTGCTAAAATGTAAATCTCAAGAGCGGCGAAGTTTCCGGAAACGATCACCGGAGCGATACTTCTGGCTGGGTTAAACGAACCACCCGAAATGGGGCCGGCAATTAAAATACCTACGAAAACTGCAGCTCCGATTACAACCCCTGTCAAGGCAACAGCTTGTTTTTCTTTTCGGGAAGTTATGGCTAAAATGGTCAGCATTAGTAAAAAAGTCATCACCAATTCTATGAAGAACGATAGCAGCATACTCCCGGAAGGTCTTGTTCCGCCTAATGATTGATTTTCAGGAAATAAAAACAGAAGTAAGGAACTTGCTAAAATGGCTCCGAGCAACTGAGCCGAGATATAATTTACCAGCTCGCTTTTCGGAAACCGTTTTGCGATGGTTAAACTGATGGTGACAGCCGGATTAAAGTGTGCACCAGATACCCGGCCGAAAAGGTAAATCATCGCCGCTACGATAATTCCAAAAATCAACGAAATACCTATTAAGCCAAGACAACCGGGTATTTCCTCATTCAGAATTACTGCTCCGGTACCACAAAAGACAATTGCAAATGTTCCTGTTGTTTCTGCTAATATTCGTTTCATAGATTGCTTTAGAATAATTAACGTGAATTCCAATCCAGAACTCACGTTAATTAATAGGGATAGTAACTCTTGATAACCCTAAAATCTTATTTCGAACTGACGTTAGATTGCGGCTACACCTGCTTCTGCAACAGCATGATCGTTTTCTACCGTACTTCCGGATACTCCGATTGCACCGATTACTTCACCAGCAGCATTTTTTACCGGAATTCCACCCGGGAAAGAAATCAATCCGCCGTTGGAATGCTCAATTCCGAATAAAGAACCACCAGGTTGAGAAAGGCTACCGATAACTCCGGTAGGGAAATCAAAGAAACGAGCTGTTTTTGCTTTTTTCAACGAAATATCTGCAGAACCCAACCAAGCACCATCCATACGAACGAATGCCAGGATATTTGCTCCGGCATCTACAATGGAAATGTTCATTTTTGTGTCTAATTCTACTGCTTTTAGTTTTGCGGCAGCAATCATTTTTTCAGCTTGCTCTAGTGAAATGTTCATGTTCTTGTCTTTTAGTTTATTGAACTGCAAGAGTAGCTAAAAGTAAACAAGCTAAAAGGTCAATAATTTATGAAAAAAGGTCAATTTTCAATCCATTCGATTCTTGAGCTGATTGGGACTTGAACCGAATTCATTTTTAAAGGCGATACTGAAATTGGAAAGGTTGTTGTAGCCAAATTGTTTGAAAATTTCCGAGGGTTTTTTACCGTCATTTTCAAGCATTTCTTTTGCAATGTGGAGCCTTTTTTGTTGCAACCACTTGCCCGGATTGGCATTGTATTCAGTCTTGAAATGGCGTTTAAAAGTAGACAAACTCATGTTGGATAGAAAAGCTATTTCAGCTAAACTCAAATTAGAATTGATATTTGCTTCAACTGTTTTTTTTAAAGAATAGTTTTTTTCTGAACTAGCCAATGTTTGAATATAATGGATAAACGTTCCGCCATATTTTTCAGATAAATACAGCATGATTTCTTCGAATTTAATTTCCAATAAAGCAGGAATATTCGTTTTTAAACGCAACACTGAAGTGATGGAAGCCGCAAAAGAGTTTATGAATTCATCGTTTTCAATTACAAAAAATGGCGTGTCGGGAGTTGGTTGTTTGTCAGATTTCTGAATCAGTTCAGGATGCTTTTTCAAGAAATTGGCAACGTTTTTGTTCGTGAAAAAGAACAGTTTACAGAAATAGATTTCGTCTTTGACTAACAATTCTGTCATCAAACAATTTCCGTGTTTTATTAATACGGATTGTTTGTCATTGACTTCAACAAAATCACCTTCCAATTGAACTTTTTTTTCACCAGATTGCAAAAAGCTGAACATATTGTGCGTCAAATTGACCTTGCTATTGACAGCGTCTTCGGTCATTTTGAAATCGTAAACAAAAAAATCGTGCTCTCGACTTTGGACTGGTAAAAAACTTTCCGGAATATTATAAATGGGCACCGCGTTAATTTTAAATACTCTATTTATAGCTGTTTTTGGTAAGAGTGGGGTGTATTGTTTTTTCTCGTTTTGAATGATCTGCTGCGAAAGTTTATCTTAAGCGAGCAAGAACTCTCGTATTTAATTCAATTTCAGATCGTTCATTCAATAAATTTTTCGTCAAATATAATGATCGAACGTATATGGTGAACGTTTCGATAAATAGTATTAACGCGAATTTAGGACAAAAATAGTGTCAAATCAACTAATCTTACATCATGTTAGTTATCATAAAATCAGAATTTTAAAGGTGTAGACCTTTAACTAAAATGTTCTGTGGTTAACAAACAATGGATACTTAGCACTTCAACATTCACTCAAAATGTGTTGTAAAATCAATGCTGTAGCTTTTGCATCGTCTAATGCCCGGTGAAAAGCAAAGTTGTCAGCAATATTCATTTTTTCGAGCACTTTTTCTACCGAGATACCAGAGGTTGAATGATTGTTTTTCGCCAACCAATAAATACCTAATGCCCTGATGTCAAAACCGCCACCCACGAAATGATTTTTGTAATCAAGACCGAAGGATGAAAATTCATGTCTCAGAAGTGGTAAGTCATAAGATAATCTTCAATCGAAATAGTCTTAAAGTTAAGTGCGGAATAAAGATTATTCCACGCAAATAACCATTCTCAAAATACATTAAGAAAAGTTGCAATAGTTTGCCACAGATGCCCCAGATTTTCACAGATATTGGACTATCCGCTAGCGGATAGTCTTCAAATTGAGTTGTGGATTTCATCTGTGTATTCTAAGGTTTGGACATATGCAAATTTTTATCGTACTAAATTTACATATGGTTCTTCTCGTTTGATTACAGCAAAGATTCTAGCGACCATTTTACACGCTACAGCATTAA
>JBILJP010000502.1:0-3140 GCA_044377135.1 Fluviicola sp. | reverse complement strand
GACGATTCTGATTTCCTTGTCCTGTTCCAGGAGCCTGACCAGTAGTTCCCGGTTTTGCCGGTAGATCTTTTTTGATGCGTTTACGCTTCTTACGATCGTCACCAGGGCGTGAAGAACCAACCGATTTCGGTCGTTCAACAGGTAGTTCTATTTTACCAAGTACCGTAGGACCTGTCAATTTGCGTGTTTCAACGCGAATCGTTTCAATTTCCTTCGGTGCTTCCGGTTCCGGAGTTGGTTTTTCTTCTTTTTCTGCTTTCACAGGTTCCGCAGTAGCATCCGGTGTTGCAGTAGTCGGGTAGTCCGATTTATCAATCGGGCCATCTTCTTTTTTGCGTTTGTCCGGACGTGTGCGGGTATTGAGTTTATCCAAATCAATTCTTCCGATCACTTGCGGTCCGGCGTTCGAGTCACCCAATTCTGAAGAACTTGCTACCGGTTCTTCTACTACAGGAGCAGGAGTTGGAGCAACAACTTCAGGCTCTACTGCTTTCGGTTCTTCCGGTACGATCTCTTTTACTTCCGGAGCAGGTGTTTCGGCTACCGGTTTAGGTGTTGGTGTTGGTGTTGGTGTAACAACGGGCTGCGATTTAACACGCTCCAATACAGAAGAGTCGAAATCATCTTCATCTTCCACCACTGTATCTTCCGTTTTTACATCGCGAAGCGTAATTGTTTCGCGTTTTTCGCGTTTCACCGCAGACAATTTGGATTGCTCCTTTAAGTTTTGGTCTGCAGCAAATTGGGTTCGCAGCATTTCATACTGCTCCGGTTCCAATTTGGAATTGGGATTCATATCAATGGAAACTCCCTTCGAGTTCAAAAACTCGACAATGGTGGAAACTCCCACATTCAACTCCCCTGCTGCTTTGCCTAAACGCTGTGCTTTACCGGCCATATTTAATTTGCTCCTTTTTTAATAATCAGCACTTTCACCTACCAAAAGATAGATTTAACGCTGTATTTCAGTGGATAAAGATAGTTAGTGTTGGTCAATTATTCGAATTCCGAACGAAGAATCTTTAGAACTTCCTGAATGGTCTCTTCCTCAAGGTCGGTACGTTGCACCAAATCCTCTAACGATAATTCCAAAACAGACTTGGCAGTATCGCATCCGACAGCCTTTAGTTCATCCAAGATCCAGCTATCGATTTCATCTGCAAATTCTTCCAAATCAACATCTTCCACGTCAGCTTCTCCGTCTCTAAACACATCTATTTCATATCCTGTTAACTTCCCTGCCAAGCGAATGTTGTATCCGCCTTTTCCGATGGCCAACGATACTTGATCTGGTTTCAGGTAAACGCTTGCGCGTTTTTGTTCTTCGTCTGTTTCGATGTTGGTGATTTTAGCAGGAGACAATGCTCGCTGAATCAACAACTTAGGATTGTTTGTAAAGTTAATCACATCGATGTTCTCGTTACGCAACTCGCGAACGATTCCATGGATACGGGAACCTTTCATACCTACACAAGCTCCAACAGGATCAATACGATCATCGTATGATTCTACCGCTACTTTAGCACGCTCTCCCGGTTCACGCACAATGCGCTTAATGGTGATCAATCCGTCGAACACTTCCGGAACTTCCAATTCAAACAAACGCTCCAAGAACTCAGGGGCGATACGTGAAAGAATAATTACCGGACTGCTGTTGCGCATATCCACCTTCGATACAACGGCACGAATGGATTCGCCTTTTTTGAAGTAATCGGAAGGAATTTGCTCTGATTTCGGCAAGATCAACTCATTACCTTCATCATCCAATACCATGATTTCTTTCTTCCAAACCTGGTAAACCTCGCCTGTAATGATTTCTCCGATACGTTCTTTGTATTTCTTGTAAAGGTGATCTTTCTCCAATTCAAGGATACGAGAAATCAAGTTTTGACGAAGCGCCAGGATGTTACGACGACCAAAATCGTTGAAACGGAATTCCTCGGAAACTTCTTCACCGATTTCGAAATCGGGTTCAATTTTGATAGCGTCTGAGTAAGCGATTTCGGTGTTCGAATCTTCTACTTCACCGTCGGCTACAATCTCTTTATTCACAAAAATCTGAACGTCACCTTTGTCAATGTTTACAATGACATCGATGTGCTCATCGGTGTTGAATTTTTTCTTCAACATTGCACGAAATACGTCTTCCAAAACATGCTGCATCGTTTGTTTGTCGATGCTTTTGAGTTCTTTAAACTCCGAAAACGAATCTACCAATTCCAAGCTGTTCATGGCTTATTTATTTAAATGAAATAACTACTCTTGCTTCTATTATATCTACAAATGGCAATTCTTCCTGAATCACCACTGTTTCTTTTTTCTTTTTACCTTCCAGCAACTGCTTCTCTTCGCGTTCAAGTACGATGCTATCTGTTTTCACTTCAACCAACTTACCTTCGGTATCACCAGCTGCGGTTTTCACTTCCAGGCTACGCCCGATGTTTTTCACGTATTGAGCGTGCACTCGCAATGGCTTATCCAAGCCTGCAGAAGAAACGTGCAATTCAAAATCTTGCTCTTCGCGATCAAGGTTGTGCTCGATGTTGCGTGAAACGGAAACACAATCTTCAACGGTAACACCGCCATTGTGCTTGTCTAATTCCAAACGAATTACGTTGCGCGTACTAATCGTCAGTTCCACGATAAACAATCCGTTATCGCGTTCCTTCATGCGTTCTTCCGCCAGTTCAGTTACTAATTTTTTTGTAATCATGGGTATAAAAAGAGGGGACTTGCGTCCCCTCGTTCTTATGTAATGTTAAATTCAATACTGCAAATATAGGCAATTTCAGTTGATTTGCAAGTTTTTCGGAATAAATTAGTGCGGTTGAACCAAAACGGAACCCAAATGAGCACACAGGAAAAACCCTTTATTGCCGGTGAATACCTCTTGGAACGCTTCCCCGGAAAAGGCGGCTGGACCTACGTTGCGCTTCCCGGTGTTGCGCCTGATAAGAACACGCCGTTTGGTTGGACAACCGTACGGGGCAGTATCGACGGTTATGAATTGTCGCACTACAAACTCATGCCCATGGGTGGTGGTAAGTTGTTTTTGCCAGTAAAGGCGGCTATCCGTAAAGTGATCAAAAAAGAAGCCGGAGATACTGTAAACATTGTATTGTATCACGAAACCAGACCGC
>JBILJP010000149.1:0-11060 GCA_044377135.1 Fluviicola sp. | reverse complement strand
GTGCTGATTGCTGCATCTACTTTCGGTTTGAAAGCCGCTACCAATTGTGCACGAGTATTGTTTTGCAAGAAACGAGTTGCAGCGCCGTCACCACCATTCAAGATAGAGAAACCGTCAGAAATACTCATTCCGAGAATGGCGTTTTTGAAAATAGGCAACGCTTCTTTGGTTGCTTCTTCGGCTGCGCGGTTGAGTGTGGTTTCAAACTTCTCTACCTGACCGTTCAAGCCCCATTCCAACGCTTTTTCGCGTACTTTAATCGCGTCTGGAGGAAAAGGTAAACGGATTGCCTCATTTTTCAGGAAACCATCAGTTACCGAAGTTAGGTTCACCGAATTCTGAATTCCTACCGTAAGGGCTTCTTTCAATCCTGAAATTACTTCGCCATTGGTGAGGGCAGGTGCTGTATTGGTGTCTGTTGTTAAGACATCTCCTGCTACTTCATTCAGTACATCGCAGGCAGTAGTAGTGATGAATAAGCCACTCACTAAAACGGGAAATATAAATTTTCTCATGATTTACTATTAATTGTTCAAACTTACAAATAATTTTACGCGCAATATCTTATTTTGCACGCAATATAAAACTCAATATCAAAAACGATACCATGATAGAAGCCGAGTTGATTTCCATAGGTGACGAGCTGTTAATTGGCCAAACCGTAAACACAAATGCATCTTGGCTGGGGCAGCAATTAGCCGCTATCGGAATTCGGGTGATTCATACCGCGGTGACAACAGACGAACCCGAAGCAATTGTTTCTGCATTCGATGCGGCCTTTGCACGCGCTACACTGATTATCGTTACCGGAGGTTTAGGCCCAACAAAAGACGATATTACCAAACACGTATTGTGTGATTATTTTGAGACAGAATTGGTGATCAACGAACCGATTTTGGAACACATCACTTCTTTTTTTACCAAGCGCAATCGCCCGATGTTGGAAGTGAATCGTTTGCAGGCTGCCTTGCCGGAAGCGTGTACCGTTTTGTTCAATAGACAAGGTACGGCTGCAGGTATGTGGTTTGATCGCGACGGAAAAGTGTTGATTTCAATGCCGGGAGTTCCTTATGAAATGAAGTCGATTTTTTCGGAAGAAGCATTGCCGAAGATCCAAGACCTTTTTCAAACAGTCGGATTGTACCACCGCACGTTGTTAACACAAGGAGTGGGCGAATCGTTTTTGGCAGAAACACTTTCCGATTGGGAAAACCGATTACGTGCCGATGGTTTGGGCCTGGCTTATTTGCCATCGCCCGGAGTGGTGAAATTGCGCATTACGGCTTATGCAGGTGAAAGTGATGCAGCGAAAGTAGACACGTATTTTGCCGAAGCGAAAGCAGCACTGCCAATTGCCGTTTATGGTGAAGAAGAAGAAACACTTCAGGAAGTGGTCGGGAGCTTGTTGCGCGATCGCGGATTGACAATAGGAACGGTTGAGAGTTGTACCGGTGGAGCAATCACTGCTTTACTCACAAGCATTTCAGGATCTTCGGATTATGTACAAGGCGGTTTGGTGACCTATAGTAATGCGTTGAAACACGGTTTAGCGGATGTAAAAATGGAAACGTTGGAAACGTTTGGAGCAGTTTCGGAAGAAACGGTTGAAGAAATGGCGCTGGGCGGAAGAAAAAAATTAGGGGTTGATTGGTGCATTTCGGTGAGCGGTGTTGCCGGTCCTACAGGTGGGTCAGAAGAGAAGCCTGTGGGTACGGTTTGGATCGGAATTGCAAGCCCGTCGGCACTTTGGAGCAAGCAATTTAATTTTGGTGATAACCGCGAAAGAAACGTGCAAATGAGCGTGTTAGCGGCTTTGAATTTTGTTCGATGTGCACTTTTGGGAATTATTCCTGAAAAAAAGCAACATTAAACTTGTTCGTTTATTATTAAATGCTTTTCTTTGCACCCGCTTTAGAATTAGGATAAAACAAAAATACAATGTCACGAGTTTGTCAAATTACAGGGAAGTCAGTTATGGTTGGGAACAATGTTTCTCACTCACAACGTAAAACAAAACGCAAGTTTTACCCGAATTTATTTATTAAAAAGTTCTACGTTCCTGAAGAGGATCAGTACGTAACTTTGCGTGTCTCGGCTTCGGCTTTGAGAACTATTAACAAAAAAGGAATTTTCGCCTGCATGAAAGATGCGCGTGAGAAAGGTTTTTTAAAGTAAAATCCTAATTCTGTTCCGCCTAAGGCGAATGGAATATAAAGTATAAAGAGATGGCTAAGAAAGCAAAAGGAAATAGAATCCAGGTAATTCTTGAGTGCACAGAGCACAAAGAGTCAGGTATGGCAGGTACTTCTCGTTACATTTCAACGAAGAACCGTAAAAATACTCCTGAGCGTTTGGAGATCAAAAAATTCAACCCAGTGTTGAAACGTTACACCGTTCATAAAGAAATTAAATAATATTGCGTCATGGCTAAGAAAGTAGTAGCATCGTTGCAAAAAGGGGGAGGAAAAGAACACACCAAAGTTATCAAATTGGTGAAGTCTCCTAAATCTGGATCTTTCTCGTTCAAAGAAGAGATCGTACACAACGACAAGGTAAAGGAGTGGTTCGCTAAGAGCTAATCCATTGAACAAAACTCGAACTATTGTTTAACCCCCGTCCCGATAACAATCGAGATCGGGGTTTTTTCGTTTTCAATTATGGCATTATTTGGTTGGTTCTCGAAAGAGAAAAAAGAGTCGCTCGACAAAGGGCTTGAAAAAACGAAGGAAAGTTTTTTCTCGAAACTGACACGATCTGTTGTCGGTAAATCGAAAGTAGACGATGAGGTGTTGGATGAATTGGAAGAGATTCTCATTACGTCTGATGTAGGTGTGCAAACCACTCTCAAGATCATTGACCGCATTCAGGAACGTATTGCCCGCGATAAATATGTGGGTACCGAAGAGCTGAATAGCGTATTGCGCGAAGAGATTTCAGGATTGCTGGCTGAACATGATACCAGCGGTCCGACCGAATACGAATTACCTACCCACAATGGCAATCCGCATGTGATTATGGTGGTAGGTGTGAACGGAGTAGGGAAAACCACTTCCATTGGGAAATTGGCGCACCAGTTCAAAACCGCCGGTAAAAAAGTGGTATTGGGTGCTGCTGATACGTTTCGTGCTGCGGCCGTAGATCAGTTGATTATTTGGTCAGAACGAGTTGGCGTGCCGATTGTACAGCAAGGAATGGGCGCTGATCCGGCTTCGGTGGCGTTTGACGCACTTTCTTCAGCAAAAGCACAGGGCGCCGATGTGGTGATTATTGATACCGCAGGACGCTTGCACAACAAGGTCAACCTGATGAACGAGTTGAGTAAAATCAAACGCGTGATGGAAAAGGTGATTCCGGATGCTCCGCATGAGATATTATTGGTGCTCGACGGTTCAACCGGACAAAATGCCTTTGAACAAGCCAAACAATTTGCCTTGGCAACTTCATTGACCGGTTTGATCATTACCAAACTCGACGGAACGGCCAAAGGCGGTGTGGTGATCGGTATTTCCGACCAGATGAGCATTCCCGTACGTTTTATCGGAGTAGGTGAGGGCATTGAAGACTTGCAGGTGTTTCACCGCGATGAATTCGTCTCTTCTATTTTCGGTTCCTAATTCACTAACATTTTACCTTTCAGCTTCATGGAAACACAACCTTCGACCGATAATTTTGACAAAACAATGGGCATTGTTGCCTACATGACCCTTGTGGGTTGGGTAGTTGCTTTGGTACAAAACAACGACAAAAAAGGCCCCGAAAAAGAATTCACGGCCTTTCATTTGCGTCAGATGTTAGGGTTAATGATTATTGCATTTTGTATCTGGATCGTTCAGATTCCGTTAGCGTTGATTCCCCTGATTGGTTTTCCGTTTTCGATGTTGCTTTCATTGGGCATTTTCGTGTTTTGGATCCTGGCAGTGGTAGGAGTAGCCAATGGTCAGCGCAAGGAATTGCCATATATCGGTCAACCAATTCAAAGTTTGTTGGGGAAGTTGTTTGAATAATTTACTTTCTACTTTTTGTCTTGACACAAAAAGTAGCAAAAAAGTCAAGGCTGTAAGTCCCGATCTTGAGAACTACGGCTTATTAAACTATCTCACCCCAACTCGCAAACACCATTTGCGGATTGTTTTGCAAACAATCCGATGGTTGAGCTCACACAGGGGTTCCATTGCGTTTAACGCACCTTGTTCTCTTACGATCGAGACTTAATGCCTTTTAGGATTTAGGTAATTGGCATTGATCAATGAATGGAATTAACGTTCTACGGTATAGCCTTTGGCTTTGGCGAGTTCAAGGATAGAACGTTTGATAGCGGCGCCCAGGTCGTTGTTTTGGTTGTTGTTCTTTTTTTGCTGTTGGTCGATGTAGGCTTGGCGTTTTAGTGCCAATTCACTGATTTTGCGTTGAATTCCTTCGCGCTCTTTGGCTTTTTTAGAAACGTATTGTTCAATTTCTTTGGTTGATTTTCCTTTTAATTCAGCTGGAAGCTCTTCTTTTTTGAGTTGCTTAATGGCGCTTTTATCGTCTTTCACTTTATCAACCAAATCCCAGGAGCTATTTGCATAAACAGCCTTTGATTTGCTCACGGTACGCTCCGTTGCTGCTGAAGAAGATAGCGTAGAAGCGTTGTAATCTTGCATTACTTGGTTTTGTTTCTTTTCTGCCCCCAATGAACCATATTGCACGTAGGTTTCATTCATCTTCGTGTTGTAATCGGAAATTTTACTGTCGTAAGGTGTTTCGATGTAGGCAATTTGTTCGTCGGTGTTGATGTTGAAGAATTTACCCGAACCTTTATCCGCACCGTTTTTCCAGAAGGTATTGATGCCTTCCATGCGATCACCGCAGAAGATGGTGTTCACATAAATATCATGTTCGCGGGCTTCCTGTATGGCTTTTTCATAGGCTATTTCGCCCTGGTTAAACTCTTCGTTTCCGGCAATGTAAATGAGTTTCATGTCGCTTTTGCTAGATCCCCAATCCATTTTCTTGGTGGCATCCAGAATAACTGCACCACAATATTCGTCGCCACCATTGGTTGTAAGCGCAAAGAGGTTTTGCGAGATGACATCCAGATCGGTTGACAAGGCCGAGATTTGACGAATGTAATTGGATTCGGGAGAGAGTCCGGAGTTGCCGTATTCGTACAATGCGATTTCGATGGTAGGCGTTTTTCCGTTGTATTTGAGGGTGGTTAAGGTGTTTACAATGTCCCACAACCGCGCTTTGGCCTGTTCGATAAGGCCATCCATACTGCCGGAAGTATCGAGCAATAAAGCAACCTGAATTTTGCTTTTATCGTTGGCTTGAAAAATGGAAATGGGTTTGTCATTTTGTGTTTCGGGTTTTCCGGAATCACTACAACTTTCCAAACTCATGAAAGCTGCCAACAGTGTTAAGGATACAATTTTGATTGTCATGATATACGTGTTTTGTGTAAACAACTTCGCTTAGCCGTTTCGTTGTTTTGTTTCAACAAACATATTCACCCGGTGCTAATTGTTTTTAAAGAAAGGGTGAACGAGCGACTTCACTTGGTGTAGAGGATTGCATCGCACGTTTAAAATCGCGTATCTTTATCACTGTTAATTTCCGGTAGCGAATGATCCATCGTTTTCTTGTTTTCAGTTGTGTTTCGGTAGGCGTTTGCTTGCTTGCGGGTGGTGCGTTCTGTCAGCAAGAAGATACCAAAGGAGGGGCGGAGAAAACACTGGAGAAAAACTATGTGGGTCCGGCGGGAGAAAAAGTGATCGAATCATTGGAGAACAATGAAGAACGCGAGCTTGCCGATAGTTATGAAGCCTTGGCGAAGAAATTTCAAGGGAGCGGTAATTACAAAAAAGCAGAAGAGTATTTTAAAAAGGCGTTGGTGAGTTTTAAGAAACTCAAGAGTAAAGACGATATAGCACGCGTTGCCCGGTTGTTAGCGAAAGTGCAGGAGAAACAGCAGAAAACCACTGAGGCTGTTTATTCTTACAATACCGCCAGTGATGCCAGTGTTACTAAAACCGAAAAGAAAATCAATTTTTCGGATGCGAACCGGTTGTATTCGAATAGTTCCGTTACTAAAACAGAGCAAGTCAGTTCCAATATTAGGTTACTGAAAAAAACAGAAAACAAAGCCGATTTGCAGGATGCTTATCAACAGAAAGCCGATTTGCTTTTGTTTCAAAACAATTATTACGGCGCCATTGATGTGTATTTTCAGGCAATTGATGCAGCGGGAGAAAACGAAGCGACTATTGCAACTTTAAAAGGAAAAATAGCCGATGCGTATGTGTTGGCGAAAGATTATACCAAAGCGTTGGCCTTTCGGAATGCATTGGCAGATGAAGCCTTTGGCAACGGCGATGATAAATTGTTTGTGGAACAACAATTGCCGATAGCTGCTATTTTCTTCGCAAAAGGAGATCAGGAGAAAGCGGTGAGTTTGTTAAATGATGCGTATAAACTGGCATTTGAAAAAGGGTATACGCAGGAGGTAAAGAAGTGCCTTGCCCGTTTGGTGACTTATTACAAAGAAACAGGAAACTATACCGAAAGTTTGGCGCTGTATGAACGCTTTTTGGATCATTTCGATGAGTTGATTTTAGCCGATAGTAGTTTGATTGATTTGAACTCGTTTCAGGTGATTGAAGGAAAGATTAAGCAATTGGAAAAGGAAAAAGCACTGAAAGACGAATTGATTTCGAGTACCAATCAGTTCAATTATGTGTTAATCGGTTCGTTGGTGGTATTGCTGATTTTACTGGGTTTGTTTGTACGTTCCCTGCTTTCCATCACTACCAGAAACAAGAAAATAGCTTTGCAATCGTTGCGCCGGGAAATGAATCCGCATTTTATTTTCAATAGTTTGAATAGCGTGAATCAGTTCATTTCGCAAAATAACGAACTGGAGGCCAATAAATACCTGACCTCGTATTCGAACCTGATGCGCAACATTATGGAGAATTCCAGCAAAGATTTTATACCGTTGAGCAAAGAAGTGGAGTTGCTGAAAAAGTACCTCGATCTGGAACAAATGCGCTTTAAAGACAAGTTTGACTACACAATTGCGGTGGATGAACACTTGGATCAGGATGCGCTGTATGTACCCAATATGCTCATTCAACCGAATTTGGAAAATGCGATCTGGCACGGGCTACGCTACCTGGATACAGTGGGCTTGTTGCAACTGACGATCGTGTTAAAAGACGGAAAGATCTTGGTGACCATCAACGACAATGGGATTGGTTTGCAGAAGAGCGAGGAGTTAAAAACCCGCAATCAGAAAGCACACGATTCGCTCGGATTAAAGAATACGCAACAACGCATAGCTCTATTGAATAAGTTGTATCGCACAACAATTACGTTCGGTATTCGCGAAAAAACCGAAACTGAAGGAAGTGGAACTGTGGTGGAACTGGTGTTTCCGCTACTCGATAAACCGGTAGGATGATTGACAAGATACGAAGTGTAATTGTAGAAGACGAAGCTGCTGCCCGCGAGGTGTTGAAGAACTACCTGAGCAAGTATTGTCCGCAAGTGGAAGTGGTGGGAGAAGCGCACAATTTTAAGGAAGCGGTTCCGTTGCTGCACGACCTGACACCCCAGCTGGTGTTTTTGGATGTGGAAATGCCTTTCGGAAATGCGTTTGATGTGTTGGAAGCGTGCAAAGATTTACACTTCGAGACCATTTTTGTTACTGCATTCTCGGAATATTCCCTTCGGGCATTGAACCAAAGTGCGGCCTATTATTTACTGAAACCCATTAGCATAGAAGAGTTGATTCTGGCAGTAAGCAAAGTCCATCAACAGCTGATCAACCAGGTGATTTTTAACCGCAACAAGATCATTGTGGAGAACTTTCACGAAAAGCAACCCGAGAAACAGCAAGTGATTCTGCCAACGCTGGAAGGTTTTGAAGTAGTGAAAATGGAAGAAATTGTGCGGTTGAAAGGAAATGGAAACTTCACCGATTTGTTTCTGGCCGACGGTTCCAAAAAGATGGTTTGCCGGTTTCTAAAGCACTTTTCTGAGATTTTGCCTTTACCGTTTATCCGGGTACACAAATCACACATCATCAACCTGCATTTTGTGAAAGCGTATAACAAGGGCGGATACGTGACTATGAACGATGAATCTGAGATTGAGGTTTCAACGACGTTTAAGGAGGAGTTTTTGAGAAGGTTTAGGTAATTTTTTATTGAACAATTTCAAAACACCGTCCCCGAAATTTTTTGTAGTTCATTGTAGGGTCCAAACAATTTTTATCTTTAACGAGCACAAATTGATAATTGTCTTGATCATTGATGGTGAAATAGGTATTGCCACAACTATCTATTTCCAAACCCATAATTTCAAGTTCACAGAATGCTAAACCAATTTGATTAAGGGAGTCCCTATCTTTAAAATAAGCACCTTTCCAGTTAGAACGATTAATGTCAAACACTTCACAGTTGTCATTGATTTTTAATAAAATTGAGCCTAATTCAAAATCACTGCTATGGGTTACTATAATACGGGTATCATTATCATCTCTTGAGAGTATAGATATGCTTCTGTTGAAAAAGAGTTCATTGTTCAAGGATGTTATTTTCCGAATAAGTGTGTGAATATCCGGTTTCTGGTCTTTGCAACTGCACAAACTAAGGTTTAGTAGTGTTATTAAAACGAAAAGTGCTCCGGTTTTGTGGTTGTTTCTCATTCGTGATTTCAAAGATGAATAAATGTACGTTTTCTGGTTGAGTTTCGGTTCATTATTGAATAAAACCGCTGAATTACATTTTCACTACTGTGTTTTCGGAAAGGTTAACAGACAAATTGTATTCAACCGGATGGGAGCTACTACCGCTGTAAAATGCAAGGGTGACAATGAGGTATTCTCTTCCGGAGTCGTTGATGTAAACGGCGTTTGGATTGAGATGCCAACCTACTTCATAAAAAACATCCTGTAAGATCTCTGCGATGGATATCCGATGGTTGTTGATGACAAAATGACAACCGAGTTGCTGTTCTTTGTAAAAAGAAGGGTTGAGGTCGTATTCTTCCAGCGGTATCATTAATTCGTGATAAGTAACATCTTTGAAGAGTTGGTAGTTCTGGTAAAGACTATCCGAATCGTCTAATTCGGTAATGGAGCTGTTTTTGGTGCTGTATTGAGATAAGCCGTTGAAAGCAATGAAAATGAGCAAGGCAACTAAAACGAGGGGGTGAGACTTCTGAAGTAGGTTACGATCCTTCGTTATTTTGAAGTTGGAAATTACCATTGATGGAGATTGGATTAGTATTAGTTTGAGAAAAGGTAAGATTAGTTTTCAAATCATTGTTGTCCGGGGAAAAATTTATTTATTTTTTCCACCACGAATAAACGAATAAATAAATTGGATAGATCGTTTGATTCGTAACGAATTAGTGTTTGAGCTAGCTCAAACTATTCGCCCCAAATGATACACAGCTCGTCATTAGTTCATTCGTGGCAAAAGCAACCCTACTAATGAGTAAAAACGTTGAAAGCTGCTGTTTGCCCTTAATGCTGAACTTTTCTTTTTTGTTTATCGGACACTAGTGTTTTCAAATATTTTTATTTCCGCATGTAGTATTTATTAATAACCCGTGCAACTGAATGATCTTGAATAGAGTATTCTAGTAGAACCGTATCACCGATTTTAAAGGCGTCGTAATTTCCAGTTTGATTAAATTCATATTTCTTGGAGTTTACATAGTATTCGAAATTAGCATGTTTTGGACTTTTTGGATTGCCCTCGTATATTTTAGTGATTATCCCAAAAGTTGTTTTATTGTTCTTTAATAATTCGTTATTTCGATGTTCAAAATAATTCTGAATGGATAAAATAAAAATCAAGATTGAAATTAGAATAAACGCATCTTTTCTCTTGTTTAATTTAAACCATTGCCATGATTGTAAAATCATTTTCTAGATACTTTTGAGGCTCAATCGTTGCTAATTTGTAATACTAATAATGAATCTATTTCGGTAAGGATAGTATTCTAATTTACCGATGATCCGATTCTTTTTCTTTGAGAATAATTGTGCGTATTCTACATTGTGTTTTGTGCGTTTTTGCCTCTTGACAATTCCGTATCGAGATTCAAGTAATTGGTCATCAATCAAAGTATCACCTACAAAAACCAATTCTTTTATTGGGGCGCCTTTATAGTTGTTGATTTCCGCTTCACTGACTACGTCATCTGTGAAATCAATCTCTTGGTTAATGCAACCTTCACTAAAATAAAGGGTGTCTAAACTAAACATAAAACCTCTATATGGTTCAAACTGAAAAGTTAGAGCGCTTTTTTCAATATCTGAAACCAAACAAAAATCAGTTATATCTAGTGGATTGGTAAAACACTGTTTTTCTTGCTTACAGGAAGAAATAATATAGACGAGCAAGGCAACTAAAAGGAGCTTTTGAGGCATTTTGAGTGATTTGAATGAACAAGTTAGAATTTTACCGGTATTTCCCTCCGTAAACAACAGTATCAAAAATACCATCCAGGTAATTTTTATGGTAGACTAAGTTTCCTTCGAAGTCAAAGGAATCAATAGATCTTAGTTTGTTGTAGTTTTTGAAACACATTTCCCAATAAGTTTTGTCATTGGGTCGCTTGTAGGCGAGATCGTAGTGACCGTTTGCTTCATAGATACACCGAATAAGAATTGAATCGCATTGTAAAACGTAATAACCCGATGAATCACTTTCCTTAAATGCATCGAGCGTATCGCAAGCTGATGTGGTTGACACTACCGGAATCCATCGGTGGTGTGATGGTGTGTTGTTTGTTGCAGTGAAGAGTAGTAGAGTTAGAAATGAGAGAAGTTTCATGGTATTTTAATTAACTAAATCCGCTAGGTTTTAAGTAAAGATATGAATTATTCATTTTCACCAGATTTCGAGTGTGTCAACAGAATATCTGCGTTTTTATCGAGACAGATTCCAACTGAAACAATCGTCTACTAATTCGATTTACCAAATTTATCAACTAGTTTTTAACGTGCTTAATTGTCTGTTGAAAAATGATGTTTTCCACTAAAACAAGGGGGTTCGGGAGTTGAG
>JBILJP010000148.1:0-11068 GCA_044377135.1 Fluviicola sp. | reverse complement strand
GCTTTATGTCTCACAAATCTGCTTTCGTAAACATCGTCGGTAGCCCAAATGTTGGGAAGTCAACGCTCATGAACGGATTAGTGGGCGAAAAACTCTCCATCGTTACTTCCAAGGCGCAAACTACGCGTCACCGTATTCACGGGTTGGTAAACGGTGATGATCACCAGATTGTATTTTCGGATACTCCCGGTGTAGTAAACGCCTCCTATAAGTTGCACGAAGCAATGATGAGTTATGTAGAAGCATCGTTCAAAGATGCCGATATCTTGCTTTTCATTACCGATATGCACGAAAATGAAATGAATCACAAGGAAACGCTTGAGCGCATTGTAAAGCTCAAAATCCCTGTATTGCTGATCATTAATAAAATTGACCTGGGTGACCAGGAAAAGGTTGTGGCACGTCGCCAGTACTGGCAAGAACGTGTTCCGAATGCCGAGATTATCCCGGTTTCAGCCTTGCATAAATTCAACATCGATCGTATCTGGGAACGCATCCTTGAATTGGCTCCTGAAGGTCCGGCTTACTTCGACAAAGAAGAATTGTCTGATAGACCAATGCGCTTTTTCGTAGCCGAGATGATCCGCGAGAAAATCTTCATGCACTGCGATAAGGAAGTTCCGTATGCGTGTCAGGTAGAAATTGAAACGTATGAGGAGTCTGAAAAGATCGTCCACATTCGCGCGCTGATTATCGTTGAACGCGATTCGCAAAAAGGAATCCTGATTGGTAAAGGCGGTGATATGCTCAAACGCATCGGAAAAGAATCGCGCCTCGATATGGAAGCATTTATCGGCCAGAAAGTGTTTTTGGAAACCTTCGTGAAGGTGGATAAAGATTGGAGAGCCAGCGAGCAGAAGTTGAAGAAATATGGATATTAGGGAATGCAGAATGCAGGATTAGGAATGCAGGATTAGGAATGCAGAATTTCTGCCCCATTCATAATTCATCATTCTACATTCATAATTAGTAAAGTAGTGCTGTGAAGTACGTCAAATAAAGTAAAAATGGGAAATATTATTGCCATCGTAGGCAGACCGAATGTCGGAAAATCGACCTTATTCAATCGATTAACAGAATCCAATCGTGCAATTGTAAAAGAAATCAGTGGAGTAACGCGTGATCGTATTTACGGTCGTGGCGAATGGAACGGAATTCCGTTTTCAGTAATCGATACGGGTGGTTACGTGCACGGTTCCGACGATATTTTTGAAGGGGAAATTCGCAAACAAGTCGAAATTGCCATTGAAGAAGCCAACGTTATCTTGTTTGTGGTAGATACCATGACCGGGATTGTTGACTTGGACGAAACCGTAGCTGCCATGCTACGCAAAACCAAGAAAAAAGTATTGGTAATTGCCAATAAAGTAGATAATACCGACCGCATTGGTTTGTCAAGTGAATTCTGGTCGTTTGGATTAGGCGAAGTATTCGACTTATCAGCCGCCAACGGATCCGGAACGGGAGAAATTCTGGATGAGGTAGTAAAATACTTCGAGAAGGAAGATCCGCGCGGTGAAGAAGAAGCAGAATTGCCACGCATTGCGGTTGTTGGAAAACCGAACGTTGGAAAATCATCGTTTATCAACGCTCTTACCGGCGAAGAACGCAACATTGTTACCGATATTTCCGGTACCACGCGCGACGCGATCAACACGCGTTTCAAAGCTTTCGGATTTGATTTCATGCTCATTGATACGGCCGGAATTCGTAAGAAAGCCAAAGTAACCGAAGACATTGAGTTCTACTCGGTATTGCGCTCGGTGCGTACCATTGAAAGCGCCGATGTATGTGTGTTTATGATCGACGCTACGGAAGGATTGCAAAAACAGGATTTGCATATTTTCTACATCATCGAGAAAAACCATAAAGGTGTTGTTGTATTGGTGAATAAGTGGGATTTGGTAGAAAAAGACCACAAAACCAGTTTGGAATTCGAAGAGCAATTGCGTCGCGATTTGGCACCGTTCAATGATGTGCCGATTGTGTTTACGTCTACGATCACCAAACAACGTATGCACAAAGCATTGGAGAAGGTAATGGAAGTGCACGAAAATCGTATTCGCAAAATCCCAACTTCGGTGTTGAATGATACATTGCAGGCTATCATTGCAGCAACTCCACCACCATCCATCAAAGGAAAATACATCAAGATCAAGTATATTCAGCAGTTGCCAACACATGCTCCGGCGTTTGCCTTTTTCTGTAATTTACCGCAATACATTCCTGATTCCTACAAACGTTTCCTGGAAAACCGTTTGCGTGAGAAATTTAATTTCGAAGGTGTTCCGGTGCGTATTTTCTTCCGAAGAAAATAGATATTGCTCCAAAATATTACGATCCCTTTTCTGTCTGTGGCAGAAGAGGGATTTTTGTTTCCCATCGCCTGAGGCTAATATCATTAAGTTAAGTGATAACCCCCGACTTGTGTATGTTCTGATTGGGGTAAAGTAATTGAACTGTTTTCTGAAATTTAATTAATGATTCTTTACTGATTTGGCCACAGATTGCGCAAATTTTCACAGATGAAATCCGTAGTTCAATTTGAATACTATACGCTAGCGTATAGTCCAATATCTGTGAAAATCTGCGAAATCTGTGGCGAGCAATAGCTGCTTTCTTATGCTATTTTGAAAATGGTTGCTTGTCTAGCATAATCCTTCACTCTGAACTAACTTTAACTTATTGACATTGCGCCTAGGTAGACACCCGATTTTTATTCAAGAAACAGTTCAACTAAATAGTTAATTCCAAAATAATTATGTTTTTATCGGATTATAATCCAAAATGATTATGTTTATAATGGAACTTAATCCAATATAATTATGTTTTAGTTGGAATATAATCCAGAATAATTATAGTTTTGTTGGAATATGAGTTGATAAAACTCAAAAAGTAGAATTATCATGATACGCCGCACCATCGTTCAACAGCTACAAGAAGACCTTTTTCAAGGAAAGGCTATATTGCTATTCGGTCCAAGACAAGTGGGAAAAACAACGGTTTTGGAAGCTTTACTACAGGATCAAAACCAACAATGCTTGATTCTAAACGCCGACGAAACCGATGTGCGAGAATCATTGGAAAACACAACGAGTACCGCTTTGCGCAACCTATTCGGAGATAATAAAATTGTGTTTATCGACGAAGCACAAAGGGTGAACAACATTGGTCTCACGCTCAAACTAATCACAGATCAAATTAAGGATGTACAAGTTATTGCTTCCGGGTCATCGGCATTTGATTTAGCCTCTCAAACACAAGAATCATTGACAGGGCGCAAATACGAGCATTTTCTACTCCCGCTTTCGTTTACAGAAATGGTAGCACATCATGGTTTATTAGAAGAAAAACGCTTGTTGCAGCAACGCATGATTTATGGTTATTATCCTGAAATAGTCAGTGATTCTACAAAAGCAGAAAAACACATTAAATTGCTTACAAATAGCTATTTGTATAAAGATTTATTGCAGCTGGAATCGATGAAAAAACCGGCGTTACTCACCAAAATACTCAAAGCATTGGCTTTGCAGGTAGGTAGCGAGGTGTCGTTTCAAGAAATAAGCCGGTTGGTAAATGCGGATTATCATACGGTTGAAAAATACATTGACTTACTGCAAAAAACCTTTGTGATTTTTACGCTACCGGCCTTTAGCAGAAATGTGCGCAACGAAATTCGAAAAGGGCAAAAGATTTATTTCTACGACAATGGCATACGCAATGCTGTAATCGGGAATTTCCATGCCTTGGAAAATCGTACGGATGTGGGAGCTTTGTGGGAAAATTTTCTGCTTGCGGAACGAATGAAACACCTCAATCAGCAAGCAATTGACCGCGATATCTATTTTTGGCGAACAACGCAACAACAGGAAATTGATTATTTGGAAGAAGATGCGGATGGAATTTGGGCATTCGAGTTTAAATGGAATACCCGAAAATTACCACGGTTTTCAAAAACCTTTCTTAACGCTTATGCAGTCAATTCAACTGAAGTGATTACTCCCGAAAATTTCACGGGTTTCATCGGAATGAATGCCTAGAATTCCAAAATGTAGTTTGTCCGTTTTTCCTCCCCAATAGTTGTTGCCGGACCGTGTCCCGGATAAACAACCGTATTTTCAGGTAAGGTAAACATGCGCTCGTGGATGGTTTTTTTCAACACTTCCATTGATCCGCCGGGCAAATCGGTGCGACCAAAACTACCGCGAAACAAGATATCACCACCAATGAGTAGGTTTTCAGCTGAGTTGTAAAAAGCGACATGTCCAACGCAATGTCCGGGACCGAAAATCACCGTAAATTCCATGTCGTCTATGGCAATCACCTGATGGTCTTCAAACCATTCTGTTGGCTCGGGTGAAGGAATATAAGCGGCCAATCCGTACATCTGAGCCGAACGATCAGCCATACTCAGCGTAAACAATTCTTCTTTGTGAGCGCGTAAAGGCACGCCATAGGTTTCACAGCAAAAGGCATTTCCCAAAATATGGTCGATGTGACAATGCGTGTTCCAAACGGCTTTCACCTGCAGGTTGTTGCGTTTGATAAAATCGGTGAGTTCTTGTTGCTCGAAACGATCGTAACACCCCGGATCAATGATGATACACGATTGTTGGTCACCCGAAACGATGTAGGTGTTTTCCTGAAATCCGTTGAAAGTAAACGAATGAATGTGCATACGAAAGCGGTTTAGTAGCGAAACAACAATACGGTGGTAACTAAGGCTGTAACTCCGATAAAGTAACCCACAAGGCATTGTGCCAGAGAATGTTTACCCAAATAGATGCGTGCGCTCATTACAATTCCGCTCATAATAAGCGTTGCCGGCAAGATCCAAAAAGTGTAGTAATCAAGCCCGGCGTAATAAGCAAACAAGAATCCGGATAGAATACCCATTCCGGCGGCATGCAGAGAAACTTTCCACCATTGGGTAATGATGGTGCAGGTAAATACAGTAATAAACGAACCAATGGTAAGCGCATAAACGGCAGTTGGCAACAAACTGTTCGGGTCTTTTTGGTGCACGATGTAAAACAAGGCAATGGCGGAAACATTCACAAAAAACGAAGGAATCATCCGCTCTTTGCGCGAGTCCATCATTACTGTTGTAATGGAACCGCTGAACCGCAAAAATAAAATGGTAAAACTCGGAATGAGAATGGAAAAGAAGCCGAACATCAACAACAACAGTAATTTCCAATCATCCGGAATCAGGTAAACTACCTCGTTTCGCTCCAACACCGTATCGGTAGGAACGTATGCTGCAATCAGCAAAGCAAATACCGGTGCATTGAGCGGAATAAAAATCCAGGATAGGATGCGCGACAGTTGGTTCATTACAATTCTTTGCGTAAACGTGCCACGGGAATATTCAGTTGTTCGCGGTACTTGGCAATGGTTCTGCGCGCAATATTGTAACCTTTATCATTGAGCAACTTGGCCAAGTGTTCGTCGGTCAAGGGTTTCAGTTTATTTTCTACCGAAATGGCATCCGAAAGAATTTTCTTCACCTCGCGGGTTGAGACTTCCTCGCCCGAGTCGGTTGAAAGTGATTCGGAGAAGAAATACTTAAGCGAAAACACACCATAAGCAGTTTGCACGTATTTGCTATTGGCAACGCGCGAAATGGTGGAAATATCCAAGCCAACGATTTCTGCAATATCTTTCAGAATCATTGGTTTCATCTTGGTTTCATCGCCGCTCAGGAAATACTCTCTTTGGTAATTCATGATGGCTTCCATGGTGGTCAACAAAGTATTGTTACGCTGTTTGATCGCATCGATGAACCATTTGGCACCTTCGAGTTTTGATTTCACGAACGTCAAGGCATCTTTATCCGATTTCGATGTTTTAGCGCCTTCGGCATAGCTGCGCATCAGTTGTTCGTATTCGCGACTCACCTTCAAATCGGGTGTGTTGCGCGCATTGATCGAGATATCCAATCGACCTTCAAATTCGGTGATCAAAAAGTCGGGAATAACCTGTTGCAAACTTTTAGCTCCTTCTTTCATGGAACCTCCCGGCTTCGGATTCAACCGAATAATCGCATCGATGGCTTCTTTTAAATCCTGATCGCCGATTTCCAGTTTTTTCTGGATTTTATCGTAGTGCTTTTTGGTAAATTCTTCGAAATGATCCTGCAAGATTTTCTTAGCTGTAAACAGCGTAATATTACCGTCTTGCTTGCGTTCGATCTGCAGAATGAGGCATTCGCGTAAATCACGGGCACCAATTCCTGCCGGGTCTAATTCCTGCACCAAACGCAATACCAATTCTACTTCTGCTTCGGTAACACTGATGTTGGCCGAGAATGCCAAATCGTCCACAATGGCTTCCACTTCACGGTTCAGGTAACCCGATTCATCCAGGTTTCCGATAATGGTATCGGCAATTTGAAATTGGGTATCGTCTAAATCCAACAAATGCAACTGGTCGGTGAGTTTTTCCTGAAAGGAAGCTTCTACCGAAAGCGGCACAGCACGTTCTTCGTCGTCTTTGCTGGTATTGTTGGCTTGTGTTTTATAATCGGGAGTATCGTCGTCGAAATAATCGCTGAGATCAAAATCATCATCGAAATCGTTTTCGTCGTTATCGTTATCGTTATCGAAATCGTCGTCTTCGTTATCGTAATCTTCTTCCAGCTCGTCGGGACCTTCTTCCAACGCCGGATTTTCTTCCAACTCTTGTTTGATGCGTTGATCCAATTCCATCGTAGGAACCTGTAACAACTTCATGAGTTGAATCTGCTGTGGAGAGAGCCGTTGTTCGAGTTTCTGTGAAAGTTGTTGTCTGAGCGCCATAATACGTAGTCGATAGTCTTACAATATACAAAAAATGACTAGAATTCCGCGTTTTGCGGTGTACGAGGAAAAGGAATGACGTCGCGGATGTTAGACATACCGGTTACAAACATCACCATTCGCTCAAATCCGAGTCCGAAACCTGCGTGCGGTACCGATCCGAATCTACGTGTATCAAGGTACCACCATAAATCTTCTTCGTGAATACCGAAATCGACGCATTTTTTCTTCAAGATATCTAAACGCTCTTCACGTTGCGAACCACCTACCATTTCACCGATGCCCGGGAACAAAATGTCCATCGCAGCTACGGTTTCTTTGCCCGGTTCACAACCATCGTTCGCACGCATGTAAAATGCTTTAAACGAAGCCGGATAGTCGGTAATAATCACCGGACGTTTGAATTCTTTTTCCACTAAGTAACGCTCGTGTTCGCTTTGCAAATCGGTTCCCCACATCACATCGTACTTGAACTTTTTCTTTTTGTAGTGGCTTGAATTCATCAATACATCAATCGCCGCGGTATAGGTAATGCGTTTAAAATCATTCGCAACCACAAACTGCAAGCGCTCTAGTAACGATAATTCGTTGCGTTCGTTTTGCGGTTTGGATTGTTGTTCGGTCAAATCGCGCTCGTTGAGGAAAGCCAAATCGTCTTGACAATGATCCATTACATATTGGCAAATGTATTTCAGCATTTCTTCAGCCAAATCCATGTTGTCAACAATATCATTGAAGGCTACTTCCGGTTCGATCATCCAGAACTCAGCTAAATGGCGGGAAGTATTGGAGTTTTCTGCACGAAATGTAGGTCCGAAGGTATAAATGGAACCCAATCCCATGGCGGCTAACTCACCTTCCAACTGACCGGAAACGGTTAAGTTTACTTGTTTACCGAAAAAATCTTGTTCGAAATCAACTGTTCCATCGTCTTTCAACGGCGGATTTACCGCATCAAGGTTGGTAACACGAAACATTTCACCTGCACCTTCGGCATCAGAACCGGTAATGATCGGTGTGTGAATGTAGAAAAATCCACGGTCGTTGAAGAATTGGTGAATGGCATAACTCACGGCGTGACGCACGCGAAACACCGCTCCGAAGGTATTGGTGCGAAAACGTAAATGTGCTTGTTCACGCAAGTATTCCAAGCTGTGTTTCTTGGGTTGCATCACGGTTTTCTGCACATCATCCGGATTGGCTTCGCCGATAATCTCAATGGCTGAAACCATTAATTCTACTGCTTGTCCACTTCCTTGTGATTCAGCTAAAACACCTGTAAGACCAACAGCGGCAGCCGTTGTGATCTTCTTCAAGGTAGCTTCATCCAATTGCTCAAAGTCAACCACGGCTTGTAAGTTATTGATGGTTGAACCGTCATTCAATTGAATAAATCGGTTTTGACGGAAAGCCCGCACCCATCCTTTCACACAATACGTAGCACCAACTTCCGGTTGGCCCAATACTTCGGCAATTTTTGTTCGTTTCATGATTATCCTCTATGCGCGCAAAAATAGCAAAGAATGTTGAATCTAAGTTCGCCTTAAAACGGCAAGTTTATGCTGAAGAAATCATCTGAAAATAGTTGTGCCCCGGCCGGTTGTTCTTCAAAAGGAGCTACCAGCACGGTTTTTTCAAGGTTACTGAATTGGGGTTGCGTTTGCAAAACCTTAAACAAAGTGTATTTATCATCAGACGGGCCGAATACCAATAGACGATGTGGTTGTTGCAGTAACACAATAATTCGTTCCATGAAGTCTTCCTCTTGCAGTACTTGAACCGATTCATGCGGCAAATCACTCGATTGCAAGTTGAGTTCTATTCGCGTTAACACAGGAATAGTCGTATCGTACGGATGTATTGAAAAGATAAACGCTTTCGTTGGATCGATGTAAATGCTATAATCTGACTGACTGATAGTTTCCATGACGGTTCAAATCTAAATTTATGATGCCAGCAATGAGGAGTCTTCGTATTTTACTGCCAGTTGTTTGTTTTGGTGAAGGTGCAACAACGCAGCGCGATAACCTTCCATTACCAGTCGTGCCATGAAGTAACTCACAGTTGATTCGGCACCTTGGTTCAGATTAACGTGATCTTCTTCCAGTCCGTCGCAGCATCCACCTGTGCACGGATTGTAAACAATGCGGTTTAGGTGGTTTTGTCCTTGAAACCAATTGAAACCGATTTCCATTTTCTCTAAGTAATCGGTTTGTTGAAAGGCATCATAAAATCGGCTTAAAGCAAGAATGGTATAAGCTACGTCGATGGGTTGTTCGCCAAAATATTCCGGTGTTTCTCCTTTTTGCATCCATCCTTTATTCGAAACGACTTTGATGCCCTTCTCGTTGAAAATATGAGTCAGTAAAAAGTCAAACGTGATTTTTGAAATGGTGCGATAGGGTTGGTGATTGCTCACTTCATAAGCACACAATAACGCTTCCGGCACCAGGCTATTGGCGTAAGTCATATAACTTTCATACCATTCCCAATCTTTGTCTGATTCATGAATGTACATCTGAACCAAACGGTCGGCGAGCAAACGAATCAAGCCACGAGTGGAAGCTAAAGGAAATGTGCTGTGATAGTAGTACAATCCTTTGATGGTAAAACTCATGGCACGAGTAGAATACATATCAGGAATACGTTTGGAAACAGCTTCTAAAACGACAATCGCGCGGTGTATCAACTGAATCGGAAGAGTTCCTTTCATAGAAGCCACATAGCCGAATGCCCAAATTGCTCTGCCGTTTGAATCGGAAAGATTGGTTTCGTAATTCTGAGCCGTAAACGATTTTTTCTTGTCTACATAGTTGAGGAAATGCCCTTGCGGTTGAAGGCAAAATTCCAAAAAGGTAAAATAAGTGCGGATCAAATCGAGGTCGGATTCGTCTTTTGTGACAGCATAATGCTTACACATTGCAATGAGCGCGCGGGCGTTATCATCTATGGTATATCCCGATTCAATGTCGGGTTGATTGAGTATCGAAAATTGGATCATCCCAAAATCGGTTGTCAATTGTTGGATGTGGTGCAAGTTGATCTCCGGGAGCCGATACTCCAATGAGAATGGTTGTTCAACTGTTTGTTGAAACAACGACGTGTATTGATTGGCCGTATTTTCCCATGAAGTCGCAGCCATTCGGTGCAAAGCGTCCAGGTGAATTGTTTCACGCAGCTCTTCATCGGCTAGCAGGTGATTGATGGAAATGGCCAATTTTACCGGATCGCTAAACGAAACGATTGTGTAAGGATTATTTTGCAACAATTCCAACGCATGCGGAATCGGTGTTGAAATAATCGGACAACCACAACTCAATGCATACGAAAACGTTCCGCTCACTGCCTGGTTCGGATCTTTGGAAGTGAAGAGGTAAAGATCGGTGAGTTGCAAATATTCCAGCAGATCGTTTAAAGAAACATATTGGTTGATAAACTGAACATGATTTTCCAATTTCAGCTCAACAACCAGGTTTTCCAGCATATCTCGGTAATTCTCTTGTTCGGCTTTCAGCACTTCAGGGTGTGTTTTCCCGATGATCAAAAACAGCAATTCCGGATTTTGCTCAATGGCGGCAGGTAAAGCTTGTAGCGTGGTTTCAATGTTTTTACCCGAACTTATCAAGCCGAATGTTGAAACAATTTTTCGGCCACTGAAACCGTATTTTTCTTTCAGTTGTTCTTTGTTGGCGTTTTTCACCAAATGGGTACCGTGTTGAATAACCGTTATTTTTTCGGGATTGATCAGATAATCTTGAGCCAAGATGTGTTTGGCACTTTCTGTCATCACCACTATTGAAGCGCTTTTGGAAGCTATTTGCTGTATTTCAAGTAACAATAAAGGATTGGGCTCGGGCAATACGGTATGAAAAACAACAACTACAGGCATTATGACGTCTTCCAAAAATTGTTGAAAATCGGCAGGATGTTGTTTGAAAAAACCGAATTCGTGTTGCACAACCAACAAGTTGATTTTTGGGTCGGTATTGAGTGTATTAGCCAATTTTTGATACGATCGTTTCAATGTCGTATTTAAAGCGTAGGCCACTTCTTTGGGATAATTTGTTGATGTTTCGGTTTCAATGGCAGCTATTTTAAGCACAAAAGAGTGTTTAAACTGTCGGTTGAGGGCTTGAACCAAATCTTGTGAAAAAGTAGCAATTCCGCATTCGCGGGGTGGGTAAGAGGTAAGAAATACAATAGTCGGTAACATAATCATTTCGGGTTTGAGTGAAGTAGTAATTCGGTAATAAGCGCACTGATACTCA
>JBILJP010000147.1:0-11125 GCA_044377135.1 Fluviicola sp. | reverse complement strand
GGAGATGAACGAAACATCGAGCATCCTCAATAACCTTTCCGACCGCAGTTTGATCTTGCTGGATGAAATTGGTCGTGGAACCAGTACTTACGACGGGATTTCCATTGCCTGGGCCATTGCCGAATACCTGCACGAGCACCCAACGGCGAAAGGAAAAACCCTATTTGCAACGCATTACCACGAGCTCAACGACATGGAAGAAGTTTTTCCGCGCATTCACAACTTCAACGTTTCGGTGAAAGAAGTTGGGCAGAAGATCATCTTCCTGCGCAAACTGGTGCGTGGTGGCAGCGAACACAGTTTTGGTATTCACGTAGCCAAACTGGCCGGAATGCCCAAACAAGTAGTGGAGCGTGCCGAATTGATGCTGCAACAACTGGAACTCAACCACGCTTCGGCAGAAGTAGCGGTGAGCGAAAAGAAAGGTCGCAAGAAAAGCGCTCCTTCCGAAATCTCGGCCGACAACATGCAACTCAGTTTTTTTCAGCTCAACGATCCTGTTCTGGAGCAAATCCACGAAGAATTGGTAACGATTGATATCAATACGCTCACGCCGGTGGAAGCTTTGATGAAGTTGAATGAGATAAAGAAGCTGACCGGAGGTTAGAATGTTGAATGCTTAATCGCGCCAAAGGCGGACACGGTGTTGAATTAGTTGTTCTTCGAAGGAAGACTTGTTTTGAGCAGGAAAATCTACATAACTGGATTCATTCAACGCCTCGGTTTTGCCTAAAAATGATTTCGGAAAGAACGTATTAGAAAGGATAGTTTATTTTAATCAGTTGTAGGTAAATTCTGTAATTTTCCAAAAAGTTCATTATTATTGACCGCACTAAAACTGAATGAATGGCAATATTCCTACCCCACGATGAACTGAGAAAAGAATTATTACGCCTGTTTGAAGAAGCAGATGAGTTTCTGATGATTGTTTCGCCTTTCATAAAGCTAGATCAAAAACTAAAACGATGCATCGAGAAAAAACAATCTGATAAAAATTTCCGACTGAGAGTTTTGTATGGAAAAAATGAATCGGATGTATCGAAAAGTCTCGGATTGGATGATATTACTTTTTTTAAGCAATTTCAAAATGTTGAAATCCGCTATCATTCGGATTTACATGCTAAGTATTATGCCAATGAAAGTAATAGTATTGTTACGTCACTGAATTTGCACCAGTTTTCAATGCGAAATAACATTGAATCGGGAGTTAAATTTGAGCGTCGTTTGTTTGGATTTGGGGCTGATAGCAGGAATGATGACAAGGCGTATGATTATTTCTATGATGTATTTGAAGACAGTGAAGATGTTTATTCACAACATATAGAAGAGCAACGACGCTTTTTTGGATTGCTTAAAGGAACGGAAAGTGTGAAAGTTGATGTAGATGCAACAAATGATTTTTATAAAACCAACCAAAAAGCAAAACCTTCTTTTGAAGCTAAATCACCCGATATTCATATTGGTTATTGCATAAGAACGGGTGTGAGGATAAAATTCAACATGGAAAAACCTTTTTCTAAAGAGGGCTATGATAGTTGGGCCCGATTTTCCAATCCCAATTACTCAGAAGGGTTTTGTCATTTTTCAGGGAAACCTTCATCAGGACAAACAAGTTTCAATAAACCGGTGTTGAGAGAACATTATTCTGCAGCCATGCAGTTAATGAAAAAAAATAATCAGAGGTATTAAAAGTGTTATTCATTCAATTGCGTTTCCATGATTAAATATATTGTGCTGGATCAAGAGACGGCAACAGATTTCTCTCTTCCCTTAAAAGATAGAATCATTGGTGAATTAGGTCGTTTCAATGTTTTTGTTGGGACAAATAATTCGGGAAAAAGTAGGTTGTTGAGGCGGCTTTTTATTTCGGCTTATGATTCAACAAGAAGTAATAATGTCAATATTAAGTTTTTTGATGATTCAAACGACTCATTAATAGATCTTAAGGGGCTTTTTTCTAGGTGGATATATAAAGGTGAAAGTAGAAATTTTATTCTGCATAATTCGTATCAACATCATAAAGAAATTTTTGAAAAAAATATCCTTTTTGATTTAGGGATAATAATGGATTTTATGAAAAACATTGATATAATTCAGCCTGCAAATAATCAATTTCTTGGGATTGATTTCGGAAATATTCAATCGTATAGTTTACACAGGGGTTTTGGCGATCATCAAGAAGAGATTTTCAGCGAGATAAAGGATATTCGACGTAAATTGGAATTGAATTCAATATACCTCCCAATATTAAGAGGCTTGCGACCAATTCAACGTCTCAATAACAAATTTGACAATACAGATTCATTTGCATTGAGAACAAAATTTGATTACCCTGATATTTTTTCACAGGCTCCGGTCTTTTCTGGGCTATCAATTTATGAGGATATTAAAAGATTGTTGTTAGGTACAGAAGAAGATCGGACATTAATTAGTGATTTTGAAGTATTCTTACAAAAGAACATTTTCTTAGAGAAAGTGACTCTAATTCCGAAGCATGATAAAGATGTTTTGAATATTAAAATTGGTAATAAACCTCAACTGGAAATTTATAATTTGGGGGATGGTCTTCAAACAATAATAACAGTTCTGTTTCCTGTTTTCATTGGTAAGGATTCTGAAAGGCTCATTTTTATTGAAGAACCTGAGGTTCATTTACATCCTTTATGGCAATCAAAGTTATTGCGGGCATTAAAACAGATTCCGAACCAACAGTATTTTATTACTACTCATTCAAATGTGCTTATCAATGATCCTGAAACAAAATTATTCTTTGTGAAACAGGAAAATGAAAGTATGAGTGTGAAAAATATAAAATTGGATACCGATAAATTACTGTTGATACAGGAGCTTGGGTATAAACAAAGTGATTTGTTGCAGGCCAATTATATTCTCTGGGTTGAGGGGCCGAGTGATAAAATTTATCTTAAGTATTGGCTTGAAAAGTTGGCTCCGCATTTGGTCGAAGGAATCAATTATGTGATTTTGTTTTTTGGAGGTAGTAGCTACAAACATTTGTTACATGAAAGTGAAGTACTTGACTTGTCATTTATTAAAACAATCAATCAGAATTTTGGAATTGTATTGGATAGCGATAAAGATTCTAAAAAAGCATTATTAAAAAAGGACAAAAAGAACATTGAAAAGCACTTTGTTGAGAATAATTTATTCTGTTGGATAACGGAATATCGCGAAATAGAAAATTATATTTCACTCGATGATTTTATTGATGCAGTGAAGGTAGTTCATAAAAGAAAATCAGTTAAAATCGATGAAGGTTGTTATATAGACCGGAATAAAGTGTTGGATGAAACAAAAAAAGCAGAGTATAAATCAACCATTAAATTGCCTCAAGATTTATTTTCTAAAATTCAACAAAATGCAAATGGTAAAACAACGGGCATAACGGATGAAGATTTGAGAATGGCCGTTGAGATAGCGTTGAATGAATCTGTTAAGAATACTTTCAATGTAGATAAAAACAAAGTTGCTCAGCATTATATATCAACGAATCCAGAGGTTCCTAATGATGATGAATTATTAAAACGGTTGAATGAACTCATTTCTTGTATTGAAAAAGCAAATCTATTGTTTGGGCAAAATTAATGGGTGGCTAACAACTTAGGTTATAATAGTGAAGTTCTCGGTAAACAGATCTCGAATGGCTACAAAACCAGTAACTTGACATTGTGAAAGTAAAAGAGTCGTATTTTTTCTGCATTTTTTCCTTCTTAACGCTTTGATTTTAAAAAATACTTTCTACATTTGTCCCCCGTAACAAACGTGTTGCGGTAGTTGTGAAAGCAACGTTTGAAATAAAAATAAGCGAGAGTAGCTCAGTTGGTAGAGCACAACCTTGCCAAGGTTGGGGTCGCGAGTTCGAATCTCGTCTCCCGCTCAATAAAAAAGGATTCGCTCAGGTGAGTCCTTTTTTGTTTAAACAGTTTGTATTGTTCATCAGTCGGATGAGTCAATGATACAACTGCTCGGATGGTGGTCCCGATCCTCGATAGCTATCGGGATGGGAGGTAGACACACGAGAACTGCTCGGATGGTGGAATTGGTAGACACGCCGGACTTAAAATCCTGTGCTCATTTGGGCGTGCGGGTTCAAGTCCCGCTCCGAGTACCAACGAAGTAGAAAAGCCTTGACATTTATCGTCAGGGCTTTTTTCGTTTTCGTTGGCTTTTCACTTCGTTGTCCCATGGCGAATGAGAATGATGCGGGAGCTTCGTTCTATTTTAGGAATGTAGTGCAGATTATGCCGAAGTTTACTTCCCTATCGTTATTTTAGTGCTTTCATTTGCCAAAGCACGTTTATGAATCGATTCTACACCTTTTTCCTGATAGTCTTTTTCGTTGGCAGTGCGAATGCCCAGCTTCCCGGAGAGTATGATCCCACATTTTATATCGGAACGGGCGCCAATTCGAATATTCAGGAACTGTTGTTGCAACCCGACGGTAAACTGTTGGCGGCAGGTGGCTTTTCACTGTATGACGGATTTGATAAGGGCGAAATTGTGCGTCTTCTGCCAAACGGTATGTTCGATCCCGATTTTAGCAGTGGAACCGGAGTTGCCGATGATTATGAGGCCATTTTTGGAATAGACCTGCAACCTGATGGGAAAATTATCATTGGAGGCTCATTTAGCTTTTACAACGGCACTCCGTGCAATAACATTGCCCGGCTTCTTCCAAACGGACAACTCGATACAACGTTTGATACCGGAATTGGTTCGGATGGGCAGATCAACGATCTTGTGCTGCAACCCGACGGGAAAATTGTAATCTGCGGTTATTTTACTACGTACGATGGCATCGCATCTCGCGGATTGGCGCGGATCAATACCGACGGATCGTTTGATACTACTTTTATGGTGGGTACCGGCGCTACAGATGGTTTAGGACCGCATTACATTACCCTTTTGGCCGACAATAAACTGCTTATTAGTGGTAATTTCGATCATTACGATGATGTTCCAGCGCTAAGCATTGCCAAAGTACTTCCAAACGGTGCGCCCGATTTGTCGTTCTCTATGGGGACAGGTGTGCAAGGCGGTTTTATTTATTGCACAGCAGAACAACCAGACGGTAAAGTGCTCATAGGGGGTAATTTTGCCGGTTATGCCGGTTATCAAAACAGAGGTATTGCCCGGTTATTGCCCAACGGCTTGCTTGATACCACTTTCAATACCTTATACGGCAATGGATTCCTATCCAATAGAGTCATCCATGATATTGATGTG
Organism: Fluviicola sp.; assembly: GCA_044377135.1. Classification (GTDB taxonomy): domain Bacteria; phylum Bacteroidota; class Bacteroidia; order Flavobacteriales_D; family Crocinitomicaceae; genus Fluviicola. Next base: position 5,881 of record JBILJP010000147.1, on the reverse strand, counting down.
CTTGCCGACGGCAAAATACTCCTTTCGGGGTATTATAATACGTTTAATGGTGTCGCCAATAATAACTTTGCACGTTTGTTACCTGACGGTACCCGCGATCCGAATTTTCATATTGGAACCGGAACCAACTGGTCTGTTCATTCATGTGTTGTTCAGGATGACGGCAAAATCTATATCAGTGGTCAGTTCACCGAATACAACGGAATAGGTGCCCGGCGCATTGCCCGATTGCATGGCGGAACCGATTACACCAGTCTTGACTAAGGTATTGCCCAGGGAATAACAACGGTTTTTCCAAACCCTGCAGATGGGTTGTTTACAGTATCGTACCCTACGGCAGGTTATGAACTGCGCATCATCAATGCCCTGGGCGAGGAAGTGTTGCGTGAATCGGTTACGGAAACCACTTTTCACAATCAGCAACCGTTTCCTCCCGGAATTTATGTGATTCAACTAAACGATGGAACAGAAAACAGCACGGTTAAGTTGGTTGTTCACTGACATGCACGCGCGATACTTTACGTGCTCTCTTTAGGAATATTTCATGCATTCGGTTGATGTTTGGCGAATCCCTAATTTTGAACTATCTTTGTACCCCCTTCTTCGGAAGAACTCATGATGTTTACTCCGCGCAAAACCGGAGATCAGATAGTTAAAACCTTATGAATTGGCTTCCACCTTTCATAGGAAAAGCAAGCCTTGAACGTTTTCGGATGTTCGAGGTTTTGTTTTTTTAGGTCATTCCCTCATTCTTAATTCTGCACTTTGCATTCATCATTTGAGCCACCTTTCATAGGAAACGGAACGGTCAATGTATTCGGATCACGCCTGAGGTGGACACGTATTGATTTTTTGTTTTTAAATCCTCTTTCTCTCCACAGCGGTGGACTCAATCTGTTTCCTGGTCTCATTCTGGCTTGTTTCCTTTTTTAATGGGAGACGGAATGGTTAATGTATTCGGATTGAGTGGAATGAATAACTTTTCCCTTGAATCCATCAGTTAATAAAAGATCATTCTTACATTCGTTCAACTAAATGGTTAACTGACTACTATCATGACTGTAAAAGAATTCAAAGAATTAATTAAAGAATCCAAAAATCGAGAAACGTTTGATGGCCTTAACAGTTCTGTTCACTTTGAAGCCTGCAATTTTCATCAGGAATTCCAAGATGCGGAAAAATTGTTTGCATTTCTATTAAAAGAATCTAATGCTTGGAAAAAGGAATTGAATGAAAATAATGTTACGGAATTGGAGTACAGTTATAATTGGTTTTATGACAAAAAAGAAAGACTAGTCTCATTGGTGAAAAGTAGTCATATCTATGACTATGATATTGACAGATATATTAATGAATTAAATAGATCAGAAGATGTGCTCACAGCAAAATCACCTGAAACGCAATTTCTTATTGAGCTTTGGAAATTGAACCCAGAATGCTTAGAAGGAGCATTATTTTACATCACTGGGAAACTTGAACAGATTCACTGGACCGATAATAGCGATCTTATAGCAGGAGTTTTAGAAGCTCATGAATTTACAAGTCAGGGTTTTCCGATTTTGGCTAACCGTGGCGAAGTAGAACAGAAAGAGTTCCATCAATTACGAGCTGATTTCCAACGGGAAATTGATGAGGCTAATGAGTCTCGAAGTGTACTTTTTGAAGAATTGAAACAATCAAAACAAGAGTTTGAAAGTACGATTAAACGAATCCAATTGAATTATGAAGAAGAATTTAAGGAATGGTTAGTCACTCATCAGGAAATAGGAACCTCACATCATGAAGATTCGGTAGCGCAAATAAATGAACTGAAAAGCACTTATGCTAATTTGTTAATGCTCAAAGAACCTGCCGAATACTGGGACAAGCGTGCCGCGGACTTGAAGCGTTCAGCTAACACGTGGTTTTGGCTTGCAGGAGCTTCAGCTCTTGGCGGTCTCATTTTGTTTATCGTATTAGCATACTCATTATCATTAGAGAACTTTTACAAACATATTCAGAATCCGGCGATTTCCATTCGCTGGAGTATCCTTAGTATCGTTTCCATTCTACTTATCGTTTTCTTGGTAAGAACTTTTGTGAAACTTGCCATGAGTACCTACCATTTGTACCGCGATGCCCAAGAACGCAAACAATTAACCTACCTGTATTTATCCTTGAAAAAAGAATCGGATATTCCGGATGCAGATAGACACATCATACTACAATCGTTGTTTAGTCGTGCGGATACCGGGTTGCTGAAAGAAGATTCGTCACCTACCATGCCGAGTGGTGTGTTGGATAAGATTGTTTCGAAGTGATTATACAAGTAATATTATTTTCAACATTCTGCTCAAAGTATAATCATAAAGCTACATAAGTTGTTTTGATCGTTTAACTAAATCTCGTCTGATGTATTCTAGACTTTCAAGATTAAGAATGATAAAGACCATTATTACGGTAAATAATATTGAAAATATAAAAGCTAAGACAAAAACAATTATGAACCAGATGGAATAATAGTCATAAACTACAATTAGCGTAATACCTGTATGAAGAATCAACGTGATCCATTTGTACAAATCATCCATGATATAATTAAAGACTTCTTCTTTTTGAATTGGACTTAGAATGATAGGTTCATTGATGTCTTTTGAATTTAACAAACCCAATTTCATGACATTTTGAAATGTGCTTTTTCCAATCTCACTTGCAAAAACAATATCGTTTTTTTTATCAGTGAAAGAACTGTTCTTTACCTGTTCGTCACGTGCAATCCGAATTTTGTCTCGAAGTTTTGAATGGATGAAATACCTAAGTGCAATTTTTGGAAGAGCATAAAAAAGTATGATTATCGAGAAATAAGTTGCAATCAATTCTAGTAAAAGCGTTGTGTTTGATTTTGGATTAGAAACGAAATCAGTCATGGAAATAATATTCTTAGTATTAAAAAAATACACTACTCCAGAAAGAATCATAGATTGTTTAAGTGCAAATTGGAAGTTTTTCACTGTAAATAACTTTCTAAATTTCATCAATGCTTTTAAAGCAGTAATTGTTTCCATATTCATTTTTTAGTAATTCGAAAATTTAAACTTTAATTGATCAACGATGTCTCTTTTTCAAAATTCGGCAACCATGCATCTATATTCTTATCTGGGTAATAATACTTGATAATCGTCACAATCGTCACCGCAAAATCACGAAGAATCAAGTCATACATGTGCTCTCCAAAGTGATCTAGTTGTTCCATTGTAAGTGTATAGTTCCGCACACCGAAATGTATATAATGCTTTGCCGCATAAGTGTTGTGCTCCATAGCTTGATATTGTTCACTGTTTGCTAGGATTGGTTCCAGTTCAGTCATGCGTTCTTTGTCCTTTCCCATCAATTCCAAAAATATGCTGAATTTTAGTTCACCTTTGAGAATCGGCTCATACCAAATGGTGAAAAAAGTGTTTATAGTGTTCTCTTTGTCCCAGATATTGCGCCATTCCCATGAGGAACCGTATTTCTGCCAGCCTAATCGGGCGCATAAAATATCCAATTGATCTTCGATAAAATGATACGCTTCATCCATGGTATGTTTGGCTGCAAGGATTTTTTGTGCGTGTTGAAAGTAAAAGCGTGTTTGTTCGTTCATAGCATACGATTTGGTTAAACGGTCTATAGTAGTAGCAAAGTCATTGATATAGATATAATAATTGGGTGGAATTCCCATGGGCAAACCATTGTTGCGAACACATCCGATCCATTCGCTGTGGGTAATGTTGATGAATTTTCCGGTCACCTCCTCTGGAATGTCATGCGGATAAAGTGTTAGTAAAACACCGACTTTATTCTTTTCCTCGAAAGGAATATGGTTCCAATAATTTTCTAAATCATTGTCTAGATGATGATAGATCTTGTTTTCAATGATCAAGGCGGTTTTGTTTCCGGAATCTATCAGTAGTAAATCAATACGGTAATTTTTATTGGTCACTTCTTCCAGATGCGCAGTGAATGCATGCAATGAAATATCTTTTCCGCTTTTTTCATTTACCAATTGCAAAAGCGCATTTACAAAAGACGAACGTACACCTTCGTGTTCCGAATTGAGAAAATGGGCATAAATACGGCTATTCACATTCTCATAATGAGCAATACCGGCAATTTCAAGAAAGCCATCGGGATTTGGGGTGGCAGATGGAATGTCCAGTGATAATAGTAGTTGTAATTCGTTGGTCATAGTTGTAATGTGAAAAATGATTGTCGTACAAATATTAAATTGATTGAAGTATAGAGTTTATTTCATTTTTCACAATGGTTTCAGATGGATTATCATAAAAGTATTCAGATGAGAAATGAACGTCAAATTGATTAAAAAAAGCTACCAAATCTTTTTTAAAGGAGGGGTCTAAATCGGTAGAAAGCAGAGTGCTGAATAAGATGAATTTCTCCGATTCAACCATATTGTAGAACAAGTAATCAAAGTAGAATTTTTTGTTTTTGCTTTGCCCTATTATTTTGAATAGATATTCAATTGTGTTAAGTAGTCTATCCAAATGTTCTTTATTTCTCTTTTTGTATGAATGAAAGGTTGCTTTATAAATTGGTAGACGATGTTCGAAGTCGTAATTGTAAAAATATTTCGACCCAATTTGATAGATTAGTTGATAGAAAGAACTATCCACAGAGGTATTTTGAATTTGATAATAATTATTGAGACTGTCTGTGTTCTTAGGTTGTTCTAATTGATATTTCCCTAAAATGAATCCAATACGTTCCCCTGAAGGAGTATTTTTTAATGTATTGGTGAAATCCGCATTTTTTTCTTTCGTGTCATAAAAAGGAATGCCATTAATCTTCTCAGCAATTACATGAATCAACTTGCTATCTATTACTTCAAAATGGTTTTCTATAATGAATATTGATAGATCAATTAATTTTTCTTTATTTAAATATTTAGTGCAATCAATTGCCAACTGTTTGATTGCATCTTGACCTATGTAATGATCCGCTTCCCAATCAATAAACTTTAGGTCACTTCTCAATTCTTTAAAATTATCAAAGACCCGAAAAAATAATTGGTCGGTATTTTGTTCATCAAATTGTTGTGTGATTTTATTATTGGCATCAATCTGTGCTTTGAAGGCCAAATAGACAAGTACAGAACCGAAGTAACTAAGAAAAGGAGCTGTTAATCCACCGAAAGTATCTCCTATTTGACCAGTCTTGTTGAAATCGTTATAGCCTAATATCAGTGTTAATAGTTTCGGACCAAAAATAAAAAAGAGACCAATGAATATGAAAAGGCCAATTTCTCTCGAGTCGACTTCAATACCAAAGATTTTAAATTTGTTCATTCAGTAAATAGTTAATGACTAGCGATTCGTGAATTCAATTTTTGGTCACAATGTAATAATTTTTCAATTTACCTCACCCCAACACCATCTTCAACTCCCCAACAACCCTCAATACCTCCAATTCATCGCTTTCCAATACAATCTATTCAAAATCAATGGTTAAATCGGATTGTGTTACAATGCGCTAGTGTTTCCTGCCTTCTTCGGTACCTTGTTTTTCACTTTGGTGTTTTTTGATAGTATAAGCCCAAACAAATATCTACTGCATGCCAAATCGCAATAATAGTTCTTTTGGATTCTTTTTTCAATGACATGTGGTTGCTTTCAATAAATAGTTCGTTAAAACTAACAAATCATTTTACATGAAGTCATTTAGGATTAAATTGTGCCTTAGTTTGTCATTAAGTGAAGCCAAAAAAATGACTATTTCGTTTATTTCAGATCCTGATCTGTCTTGAAGAGAAAGATCTCCAAATGGCATTAAGTCACAATCGTAAGAGAGCAAGGTGAAGTTAAGCGTAACCGATGCCCTGTTTGAGCACAACCATCGGTTTGTT
>JBILJP010000146.1:0-11143 GCA_044377135.1 Fluviicola sp. | reverse complement strand
GGCTTTTTCAGATTTGAATTCAAGCGCATAATTCACAGAAGCATTTGCGGAGGAAAAGAAAAAATTGCGGGGGGTGTCATACATCATTGGCCACGGATTACCAATACCAATGGTGCTTTTATTGTAGCGGGCATCAAAAAACTCCAGAAAATAAAACTGCGATGAAAGACCAACAAGACCTGCTATGTGTTTTTTTGAATGAACAACTCTAATGAATTCGAGATGTGTCCCCAAACTGTAAGATTTACTGTGCAACGTAGCAGGGCTGTAAAAGACAAAAGTATCAAGTTGTTGGGGTGATTGGTTGAAAATCAACATTTGGTAATCAAATCTATTAGTGATTTTGTGATCAATTTTTTTAAAGCAGAGCCCGAAACCAAAGCTGTTTTTCTCGCCAATCGGCAAATTATAAAATATATGAAACCCAAAAGTAGAACTTGAAACACTATTGTGTTTATCATTGAACGCTTTACCGAATTCACTATAAGGCTTATAAACATCCACATTGGTTTGCCCCCCAAAGTAAAGCCCAGATGTTTGTTGTCCCATCAGAGTATCCGGAATCAAAACGATTATCGTGACAATAAGACTAGATAAGAGCTTTTTCATCATTCAATTCTTTATCCGGTAAAAACTGAATACTGCATTAACGCCAACAGTATCAACCAATAATGTCCCAACAGATAATTTGATTGTGTCAGTATATCCTTTTTTCTTGTAAACTCTTAGCCCTTCACCATTTGTTTTTAGGTCAAAATTATGCCAAGTCTCAGGTGTTGGGTTTGCCGGGATGAGCACCTCCACCATTTCAGACACTTTGTATTTCGCGGCTCTTTCAGCCCCTTTTTCAAACACTACTTTTCCGTTATCTTTAAACGTAATTCGTACCTGCTCTGCATTTTGGTTTACGATTTCCCATTTCCCCACCAGAGATTGGTACTCCGATCCAAGCTTGTCGGCTTTTTTAGAACAAGCTGTGAACAGCCAACTAAACAAGAATAAGAGTACCAATGATTTTGTCATAACTTCACTATTTTTTGTAAACCAACCAGATTTTCACCTGTAAAGCATTTTACCACATAGGTTGCCGGTTTCAGATCTGAAATGGAGATACTGATTCTGTTTTCTGAAAAACACAGTTTTTTACTAACCCTACCATCCAATGATTCAATTATAACTATATTTCCTGAATTATCACTTGGGATTTCTACAAAAATTTCTGAAGTCGCTGGATTGGGATAAACCTGAAAAACGGAAACTTCCGGTGTTTTATTGCGGTCAAAGGTAGAATTGATGTTTTCCTGATCGACAATTATCGCAGTGCTATCCATTCTGCTTCCATTAAGTTTATAAGCCTTAAACAAAATGAAGGCCGTATTTAATAGATCGGTGGTCGGGAAACCAACTTCAATAGGAAGGATGGGGCCGTAAGCATCATTGTGGTGAATTTCTGTTGTAGGGTCATTTGCGAAATAATACTCGATTCGGTATTGTCCCCAGTCCATCCCTTTTAATTTCAAGTTTTCATTTGTAACATTAACCGCCTCTAGATTATTGAGATCATGAGATAAACATCCAGGCCCCGTTGATGAATAGGTAGTAGATGGATTGACTGTTTTATTTGTGATTACACCAATTGCTTTCTGATCGTCTCCCGACCGAAGGTAGATTAAATCAACTTTATCATTGCCTCCTAAGCCCATTGTGTTCGTATAATCATTTTGGTAAGCCCAATTTGAATAACCAGTGCTCTCCATAGTACCGGGATGAAAGCTTTCTTCCCCAAGATCAAATTGAGAAATAAAGTTGTGCATTTTACCAAAAGTTGCATACATCTCTGCTGGATATTGCCAACTTACCCAAGAAAAACCTCCGGCAAGGCCAGAGAACATGCTTTGCCAAAGCGATCGTTTAAGTTCTATTTGAAAAGGATCACAATGGTCAAATATAGGTTCACATTCAGAAAAAAGTAATGGTTTATTTATATCGTAAATCTGTCCAGGAATAAAATTTTTCACGTACGAATATTGTGTTTGTCCATTCAGCATTTTCTCGGATATACTCGATCTAAAGAATTCAGCACCTTTATTAGCATCAAACTCATAAACATTACTCGTCATGACATCGAAACAAGGATAATTAAAAGTATTATCATCATCAGCCATTCCCTCGCCATTGGGGTTACTAGCAGTTGACTGATGTTTTGCCCCTGCGTAACTACAGGTTAACAAATGTTGCTTACCTAAATAGGTTGATTTGATGTAGTTCCCCATTTCTACCTGCCAATCTCTATAAATGGTCCAATTCGTTCCGGTTGAATATTTACTACTTTCTGGACCATGAGAACCAACATTAGAAATTTCACTAAACAATTCAAAGGCGGCTATACTAGTCGAATATCCCCATCTAGATAAATAGTATCGTAATCGTTGTTTATGATACTTTTTAGCGTCAACATTTGTGAAATAATCTATCACATCGTCAACACCTTCAATTTCAGCCGGGTAACAATAAGACACTCCATTTGAGGAAGTGACATTCCAATTCCAAGGTCGCCAATGTCCGCTGTTGTCACAATATTCGTAACGATAGTGGACATTAAAATTCCAATGCAGTAAAACATTTTTTTCTTCAGCGAGTTCTACAATTTTGTCCAACTCATCGGCCATGTGTAAGCGCCCAGTATAATCCCCCAATTTTTCATGCTCAATGTCAGTGCTCGTTGGGTTCATAATCATCCGCATATAATTAGCCCCATTGTCCGCAAGATTTGCCATAATGTCCCGGTATTTTTCGTAAACTCTTGGACGACAATGAACTGACCAGTAATCCTCACCAGCAGGCATGAGAGCTCTCAATTCAGGATCGCTAAATGAGGTTGTTTCTGGCCACGGTACATTGCACCCAACCGGATAAAAGGAGTTTCCATCGAGTTCCAAATACCGATTATTGGAGCTTACATCCACAAAACCATGATTACTTGTACCAAATACATTGAATTCAAAATCGGGTGAACTTACGGTAACCGTCCCGTTTTGAGTGGCAATGACAATTTTGGCTTTCCAAACACCACTTCTTGGTGGTGAAAAACGAACCCTGAAAGGATAGGCAGTGGCATCCTCGTACCATCCACCCAAAGTAACGTATTGTGAAGATTGATATACAGGACCATTGTTTATAGGTGCCGGCAACGTATCTAACATCCAAGACGTAAATTCCTTGGTGTAATATCCATCAATTACTATTGGTTGTGCTTCATTGGGGTGAGTAAAAACAGCATAAACACGCAGGTCCCACTCCATGTAAGGATTAAGGATATTGGTTGTTAAACCATTCACGAAGTTAGCAACCTTTGTATTAATATCTGTAGGGAGTTGTACCCCTAATTCCAATTTCTGATAACCCAACACATGCTGCACTCCATCCACATAATTCATTACAGCTACATCAAAAGGTGAAGGCGCCACGGTGAGTTTCATTTTTCCCGCTCCCGAGTATGTCCCCGATTTAAAACCCGGCTGAATTTTTATATGATCAGTAGCTCTAATCTCCTTCTGTGATGTTCCGTTAAACAAAAAGGTTTGTGTGGACGGGAACAATACCGTTTGCTGACTAAAAACAGGACCTGCATTGTTAATTTCTGCTTGTGTAACCGATTGATCAAAAATCGGGTCACCAAAAACGGAAACCTGCGCAGATAATTGCGTACTCAAAAACAATGCGATTGCTACAGCAATCTTGCTAAATACTTTCATAACAAATAAAACTTAGCGGTTAGTTATTGTTTCGGAGCTGCCAATTGCAATTTCAACGCTTCAATCTGAGTTTGCTGAAGTTCTAATGTAGCTTTCTGCAATTCAAGTTGTTCTTGCTGTTGCAATAAATAAAGCGTCAACTCTTCCACTTTCTCAACAAGTGTTTTTGTCATTTCACCCAAATTAGCTCCTTCAATAGCTACTGTTTCAGCAGTCGGCACATTCGGTAAGTGACCATTTGTTTGAATATACGCAAGCACTTCACTCAACGGAAGCAAGTTGTAATCAGGTTTGAAAACATAGTCTGGAAAAGGAGTAAGTTGAACATTGATTTCGGTTGCAAAGACTTTTCCATCGCCTTTGACCTTAAAAACATCAATCCCTCCTAAATCATAACGCTTTATCATGAAAACATCAAGAGCATTATCACACCCCTTAATCATTTCACCCGCTCTGTTTAGTTTGAATGATCTATTAAATGACCAATCATACATATTATCAGTTTGATTCATGTTAATACTGTAGGTGTAATCACCAGCTCCGGCATGCTCCAAAATAAGTGTTTTAGAACCATTAGAATTAGCATAAATAGTATTACCCTGGTTTATTTCAACGTCTCCTTTAAAATACCCCGCTCTTGAATTAGCACCTGTACCTTGCGAGAATAATCCAAAAGAAGTAGCATCGCTACTACTACTATTGCTACCCGTATTATTAGCAACTGTGTAAATACCATATTTCACAGTAGAAGTACCTGAAACTACACTATAAATACCGTATCCTGTTCCGGTTCCTGTACCACCTAACGATGAATAATAACCATATTTAGTACCGGTTCCAGTCATATTTGAATTATTATAAATTGAATATGTCGGACTAGAAGTAGCTGATGCCACGGTATTATAGATTCCATATTTGACTCCTGACGCTCCGGTAACATTTAGATTGTTAGCTAATCCTGTTTGTGTCCCCGTCAGAGAACTGGTTGTAGAATTCACCAACCCATTAGCTGTGATAGTATTAAGTAAATAAAATCTGGTTGACGCTGAACTTCCACCAATCCCAACACTACCATTAGTAGTTATAGTTGGAATATTTCCTCCTCCATCCCAAACATTTTGAGCTTGGATATTAACTGCAAAAAACAACGAAAAAGTTAGACATAGATTTTTCATGCGAATAATGATTAAATTAGTTTTGTTTCGTTGTAAAACTATAAAAATATCTGGCGAAAAACATTACGTTTCTGTTATTATAAAAATAATCTCAGCGCAAAAGATTTTTAATGTAAAAACCAATATTAACAGTGAAGAACTCCGTTTACTTCTGGAACACCAAAAAAGCTACCTACTCAGTTAAGAATGTTTCTTGTAAAATCTATTAATTAATGGAAAATTGAAAATGTAAAATTTAAAAGGGCGATTTCTTTTCAATTTACCATTTTACATTCTCAATTAGCAGTTACCATTCTCCGCAACAACACATTTGGGCGGTAACGATCTTCACCGTATTCGGCAAACAAGGCCTCAAGCTTTTCCAATACAAACGGCAAGCCCAATTCATCGGCCCAAGTCAGCAAACCTTTCGGGTAATTCACCCCATTGGTCATGGCTAAGTCAATGTCTTTGCGCGAAGCAACATTCAGGAACAAGGCGTCGAATGCTTCGTTGATCAACATGACGATGATGCGCTCAAAAATTTGCCGACCGAGCACTTCGTCTTTTGTTGGTTCGGGAAGAGTGGTTGCTTCGGCATAATTGTAGTAACCGCGACCGGTTTTACGCCCTAAAAATCCGGCTTCGGCGTGGCGTTTTTGAGTAAACGACGGTTTGAATCGCGGATCGTAGTAAAACGCCGCGAATACCGTTTCGGTGACCGTATAGTTGATGTCGTTTCCAATGTAATCCATTAAGGTAAACGGCCCCATACGGAATCCGCCAATGTGTGTCATGGCCCAGTCAATGGTAGCGAAATCGGCAACACCTTCTTCGTAAATGCGCAACGCTTCTCCGTAAAACGGACGCGCCACACGGTTTACGATAAAACCAGGAGTGTCTTTACAGACTACCGTGATTTTTTTCCAGCTATCGATGATGGTTTTCGCAGTTGCCAATACTTCTTCCGAAGTTTGAACAGCAGGAATAATTTCTACCAACGGCATCAACGGAGCCGGATTAAAGAAGTGAATACCGATAATGCGCGCAGGATTTTTCAATACAGAACCAATAGAGGCAATTGACAACGAAGAAGTGTTACTTGCCAAAATACAATCGGCAGAAACCACTGCTTCCATTTCTTTGAAAACACTGTGTTTTACCTCGATTTTTTCAACGATGGCTTCAATCACCAATCCACAATCTTTGAAATCGGCAATACTCGATGCATAGGTCAATCTACCAAGAATTTCGTTTTTCTCCGCCTCGGTTTTTGTACCTTTCTCTACCAAACGCGCCAATACTTTCTCAATTCCGACTTGCGCTTTCTGCAATTGTTCGGCATTTACATCTACCAATACGGTTGTGTGACCTGACTGCGCGGCAACTTGCGCAATCCCCGCTCCCATTGTTCCGGCGCCTAATACACCTACATTTATTTTCTCCACGATTTCTAAATTGAAAAATGTAAAATTGAAAATGTAAAAGATCTTTTCACTTTTACATTTTCAATTTTCAATTCTACTATCTTCCTTTAAACTCCGGTTTCCGTTTCTCCAAAAAGGCATTTACTCCTTCAGAAAAATCTTCGGTTTGCCCGGCCTCTGTCTGCAATTCTTCTTCTACCGCCAATTGTGCGCTCAGGTCATTGCTAAAACTTTGGTTCACCGCTTTTTTGGTCAATCCCAATCCGCGGGTCGGCATTTTGGCTAATGTTTCGGCCAGTTTGGTTACTTCCTCTTCAAACGATTCATCCGAAACCGCTTTGTAGATCATGTTCATCGCATCGGCTTGCCCGGCAGTTACTTTATCACCGGTCATCATCAAGGCCAATGCTTTTTGCATCCCGATAATGCGTGGTAAAAAGAACGTTCCGCCCGAATCCGGAATCAAACCGATTTTTGAAAACGCCTGAATAAACGAAGCCGATTGTTTTGCAATGGTTAAATCACATGCTAAAGCAATATTGGCTCCAGCTCCGGCAGCTACACCATTTACAGCCGCAATCACCGGTTTTTCAATGGCACGAATGCGCTCGATGATGGGATTGTAGTGATCACGCACAATGGATTTCAACTCCGGACCATTCGGATCTGTGGCTTCCGCCAAATCTTGTCCGGCACAAAATGCTTTTCCTTCTCCGGTAATCACAATGGCGCGTACGTCATCGTTCGAAGCACAATCGTCTAACGCATCTTGCAAGGCAATCGCCATTACTTTATTAAACGAATTGAATACTTCCGGTCGGTTGAGCGTTAAGGTACATACACCGTTCGAATGCGCGATCTTCAGTTCCATAAAATCAGTTTTGGGGCAAAGATAAAAAAAGCACCGAGAGCAATTCAGGACAACAGGCAGATTCGGCCAGCAATCAGCAAATTTCTCTTTTTACCTGAGGTAATTAAAATCCATACAGGTAAAAACACCTATTGTAGCTTCAAAATAAAACCACATCTTTGTGCTCTTATTTCTCATAATACGCTTAGGCATGAAACAACTCTTTCTTCCCCTAATCGCTCTACTCCTACTTACTTTTAAAGCAAATGCGCAATGTACCTCGTTGGGATCATCACTAGCAACCTCTTATGTTAGTAACAATTCCAACAAAGGGGAAATGTTTAATCTTGTGGCTACAAACACGATTACCGTTCTTTGTTTTGACGTCAGTCTTATATTAGGATCAAACGGAGCTTATGAAATCTATTATAAAGTCGGTTCGTATGTCGGCTCGGAAACAAATGCTGCAGCCTGGACGCTAATCGGGTCAAATGCCACTGTTCCTTCGCTCGGATTTGATGTTGCTTCACCAATAAACATTCCGATCAATATTGTCATTCCTGCTGGTCAAACCTATGCTTTTTACATCACAAACAATAACGCCGCATCAACCGCCGGCATTCGCTACACAAACAACGGCGGTTACACAACTATCGCTACAAATGCAGATCTGACTATTGCAGGAGGAATTGGAAAAGCCTATCCTTTCGGTACAAATTTCAACAACCGCAGTTTCAACGGTACGGTACGTTATATAGCGGGCAATGCACTACCAATCGAATTAGCAGAATTTTTCGCCACGCCGGTTAACAATCAGGTACGTCTTTCCTGGAAAACGGAAACAGAACTCAACAACGACTTTTTTACGTTGGAAAGATCTCCGGACGGAGAAACCTGGGAAACGATAAAAACAGTAAAAGCCGCCGGAAATTCTCAAACGCCACTTCAGTATTCCGCAATCGATGAACAACCACTTTGGGGAACTTCGTATTACCGGTTGAGTCAAACGGATTTCAACGGCGAAAAGACAACCTATGATATGCGATCGCTGTATCGGGAGAAGAGCATTCATTCGGAAGATCAACCATTGATTGCCGTTCCAAACCCAACTTCGGGAAAGATTACCATTGAAGGAAGTGAAGATGAAATCGGGGAAATCAGAATTGTGACCTTACTGGGGCAAGATGTTACTTCAGCCGTAAGCATCAATCGCTTTTCTACTTACGTAGAGCTGGATCTTTCGGTGCTGGAAAATGAATTGGTCATTGTTGCTTGCGGAAATCGATCAACGTTGGTGTCGAAGTATTAATAGTTATACCCCAATATTGCGCGTGCACGTTTGGCCAATTGTTCGCGTAACGCGTCTGGTTTTACAACTTCTACTTCACCGCCATAGCTCAATAAACTTCTGATCAATTCTTCCGAAACAAACACCGTCATTTCAAACGTGGTCTTGTTTTTGCCCTCTTTCACAACGGTCTGCGTTGCGTGAAACGGTTGAGAAGCAATGTACTTGGCGGCAACATTATCGGCTTTAAACTCTACTACGTCTGGTTGACCGTTACTTGCCGTGATTCCAATGGCGTGACGGAAAAATTGCTCCGGTTTAAAATCGATCGGACAACGCAAGATTTCTTCCGATTCCTGCAATTCATACATGCGGTCTAATGCGTAAGTAATGATGGCTTCTTTGGAAACGTCGAAACTCAATAAATACCAACGATTGCTGTATTCTTTCAACAACAACGGCAATACTTTTCGGGCTTTTCGGGTTTGACTTTGAAAGCTTTCATAGTCGAAAAACACAGCGGTAGATTTCCGAATAGAACTCAACAACGGACTCAAAAACTCACTTCCTCCTAAGCGTATCGGCGTATCAAACTGCACAAAATCAGCAATCGTCTTATCACTCGGATCGGCAGCAATCGTCACCCGGTCAACAATTTTATCAATCGCAAAACCGAATTGCTGAAACATGGCCATGTCTTTGAACTGGCTCAATGTTTTTGTTGCAAATTTGATCGCTTCAATATCGTCTTCAGTTAGCGGAATGTCGTTCATTGAAAACGCCGGATCGGTATAATAATACCCACCGTGACGTTTGCTATACTTAATCGGTGCGTCGTGTTCCATGCGCATGGCAAAGAGGTCTTTTTCAATGGTCGAATCACAAATGTTTTCACCGTCGGAAGTTCCGTAAAGTGCATCTTCACAAGCTTCACGAATCTCTAGCTTTGAAGGATACGGTTTGTATTGATTGCGAATACAACGGTCAATAATCCTGAAGCGAATGAGAGCATTTTTAATTTGAGGCATAGCATGTTTTGATTAAACAGTTACTGAATCAAACTTAGTAATTAATGACGAACCCATTATCATCGATTGATAGATTCAAACCAATCAACTATTTATTTAATGATGAAATACCTATACCCGACAACTTGGCTTTAACTATATTTACACGTTCTTAGAATCTAAAAAATCGTATGATCCGCGCTTTAATAGTTGATGATGAATTGTTTGCACGTGATAACTTGAAGCGGTTGCTGGAACTTTATTGTAAGGAGGTTGATATTTGCGGCACAGCTAATTCCGTTGAAAGCGCTCTTTCAATAATTCCTAAGCTTCAACCAGAGCTGGTTTTTCTGGATGTGCATTTAGCTAAGGACACTTCTTTCTCTATACTGAACGGACTTTCGGAAATCAATTTCTCAATCATTTTCACTTCGGGTTATGCCAATTATGCCGTGGATGCGTTCAAAGTGAATGCGATCGATTACTTGTTGAAACCGGTAGACAGCGATGACTTGATGAATGCAATTCAGAAATACAAAAACTGGAAATTGATAACCTCTCAAAAAGTTGCCTCATCAATCTCTATTAGAGTGCATCACAAAGATGTGGTTACTTATATTTCAGCCGCCGATATCATAGCACTCACTGCGGATGATAACTACACAACCATCCTAACTTCTGATAACCGCAAATACAATGTGCCAAAAACGCTTAAAGAATTTGAATCATTGCCCGAGAGCGACGCGTGTTTTATCCGCATTAGCAGAAGCGTCATTATCAACTCAAAATTTGTTGTCAATTACGCAAAGAACCAACCTTACACAATAACCATGTCAACCAATCAGGAGTTTGAGATCTCCAGAAGAAGAAGGTCTGACGTGATCAATTTGTTGAAAGAACACTGATATTCTCTAATACCATCACCAATCTTTGTTACTGGTCGCTTTAGTGAGTGAGTGGTAGAATGAATTTCTATCATTGCATCTACTTTTGTTTCAACTGAAAAGAACTCTTCAAATATGAAACATCTGATTCTATTAACTCTATCACTTTTTTCTATTACAGTTGCATCTGCCCAAAAATGCAATTATCGCATCAACGATTTTCAGTTTTGGTATGATATTCTCCCGCAATTGCAAGGATATGAAAACCACAAAAATGTCAAAATAACAATTGTTGGTAGCTCAGAATTCTTTACGTATGGTCAGGAAAATCAGGCGAACAGTAAACAGTTTGATATTTACAATTCCTCTCCTTCGGTATTTGACTTTACAACTGGCTTGAATGCAACTCAATTACATATATCAATCATTGAAAAATCGAAGAACACACGTAAGGATATTACGAAAAGTCACGATAATGTAGCGCAACTGTACAGGTACGGATACATGATCAAAACAGATCGTGTTTACAAACTATGCATTACTGATCCGGCAAAAAACAACGACACCATTTTCCAAAGCGAAGTTCCGACTTCGGGAAGTAACCAATGGCCAACAGGTGCACTTGAAAACACCGGATACAACTCAGAATCGGCATTGGCTGAGGCCTACAAAAATGCAACTTCTAAAATACCTGAATTTGAACGAAACATAGAGAAAAACCTCATCGTCTCTTGCATGAACACGAATCTTCTGAAAATTTTACACCATTCATTGCATC
>JBILJP010000145.1:0-11180 GCA_044377135.1 Fluviicola sp. | reverse complement strand
GCATACTTTTCAAACGAAAGCAAGTTGGTCATATCGGCTTTTCCACCCGCTTTTTTCCGCACCAAATCAATCACTTCATCGCGGTATTTCACACCATCGATCAATTTATACTGAAGCGCATCTTCCACTCGCTTGATTTTCATTCCTTCGGCGATTTCATTCAACGTTTCAACCGACACCTTGCGATCTTTCCCGATTTGGGTACGCAAATCTTTCCAAATAGATCCCATGAAACGCTCTACTTGAAGGCGGCTTGAATCGCTCATGTTTTCTCTGAAAAACGGCTCGACAGCACTTTTAAAATCATTATTGGAACCGCGAATTACGTTTATTTCAACCCCCATTTTATCAAACGTTCGCTTAAAATAGGTCATCTCAGTTCCCAAACCGATAAACTCCATTGCCGAAGTTGGAAAACCATAGACTTTATTCGCTGCAGAACTGATATAATATTGTTTTTGAGTCACTACTTCACCACTTAAATATGCGACAACAAATTTTCCTGATTCACGGAAACGGTGGATCGCATCACGCAATTCCTGTGCAGTGGCATAACCGCATTGAACCGATTGAAGATCAATGTAAATCCCTTTCACTTCATCGTCCTTCGCTGCGCGTTCAAAACCGTGCAAAAGATCACTTAAACCTGTTACCTTATTAATGCTAAAAGAAGATCCGTTCAACGATGCGTCTGATGATTCACCGATTTCACCTGACAAAGTAAGGTGCAACACCGTTTTATCTTTGGTTTCCGGCTCACTGCCAAACATACCTCCGACTACCGAAAAGGCAATGATCCATCCAATGAAGGAAATTACCAGCGTAGCAACAAGTGAAGGCCAAAAAATGCGCCAAAAAGAAACTTTTTTCTCAGTCATATGAATTTGTATTATTGGACAACAAATATAACCCGAATCTTGCGGGCAAAGATCGAAGTACGTATGGAACAACCGGTGGACTGAAAAAAGGCGCGATTTAAGTATGAATGGTTAGCACTTTACTGATCAAACGAAAGCATCAATTTCCTACTGCGAGACTTCGGTTTTCCATTACATTTGCGACATGAAACAGGAAACAGAGGCTTGGATAGGTTTAGGCAGTAATGAAGGCGATCGGTTTGCATATTTACAAAAGGCGATAGACCAGTTAATAAGTCATGCTGAAATACAAGTAATTGCCGTTTCACAGGTGATCGAAACCGAACCGTGGGGATTCGATTCCACCGATCTGTTTTTGAATGCAGTAGTTGGAATTCGCTGGTCGGGTGATGCGGAACATTTACTGGATTTATTGTTGTCGGTTGAAACACAACTAGGTAGAACCAGAAGTCAATCGGAACGGTATTCTTCGCGTACAATCGACCTTGATTTATTGCTTTTCGGACAAGAAGTTATCAACACTGATCGATTGGTGGTTCCGCACCCGCAAATGCTCGAAAGAAGGTTTGTATTGGAGTCGCTGAACGAATTGATTCCAAGCTACATCCACCCTATAAAGCGCATTAAAATCGCGGACCTTTTAAAGAGCTGTATCGATGAAAGCAAAGTGTTAATCCACGCTAAAGCGTTATCCATCAATCATTAATTGTAATTAAACGATTTGGAGTAAAAAAAATTGTTTAATATTGCACGTAATTTATTTTAAGGTAGAAACTAACAATTGAATAATGAAAAAGCAAAGTATCAAAGGTTTGGCTTTTATAGCGGTAGCTGGTTCGCTTGTTGCTAGTTGTGACCTCTTGAAGGATTTGGAGTACAAAGTAACTCCTAGCCCGCTTGAGATGCACGCTGACAGTGTACGTGTAAAAGTTGAAGTGAAATTCCCTGAAAAAGGTATTAAGAAAAAAGCATCTGCTGAAATCACTCCAATGTTGGGAAGCACAGCTCTTAAAACAGTAACTGTTCAAGGAGAGAAAGCAACTGGAAACGGAACTGTTATCCAATACAAACCAGGTGGAACAATGGTCTACACAGATGTTGTAGCTTACAAACCTGAGTACGAATACACAGATCTTAAAGTAACCGGTAAGGTTTACAAAGGTGGTAAAGAGAAAAAAGACAAGTTTCAGGATACTGAAATTGCAAAAGGTACCATCATCACTCCATACTGGGTGAACAAAGACTTTAAAGTAATTTTCGCGAAAGACGAGTTCAAACGCGTTACTGAGCAAGGTTATGCTGCTCAAATCAATTACGATAAAGGTAAATCTGAAGTTAAAACGATTGAGTTTAAAGATAAAGACATCGTAGAATTCGGTGCTTGGTTGACAGCTGCTCAGGCTAATCCTAAGATTGCTATCAAATCAATCAACATTACAGGTTTTGCATCTCCTGAAGGTGAAGAAGACAAAAACAACACCTTGTCTAACGATCGTTCAACTTCTGCAAAAACTGCTTCTATCGACGTAGCGAAAAAAGCGAAAAACGATAAAGCACAAACTGAAGTTTACAACCTTGCTGGTAAAGGTGAAGATTTCGCTGGTTTCGAAGCTGAATTGGCTAAGAACACTACAATGAAACAAGAAGACAAAGACTTGATCCTTCGTGTATTGAAAATGTACCCAGATCCTGCAACTCGCGAAACTGAGATGCGTAACTTGGGTAAATCATTTACCACATTGGATAAAGACATCTTCCCTAAATTGCGTCGTTCTGAAATCAAAGTTGTTTACGATTTGACAGGTTACTCTGACGAAGAATTGAAAACAATTTCTAAAGCTGAACCACAAAAATTGACATTGGAAGAATTGTTGTTCACTGCTTCATTGACTGAAGACTTGAACGAGAAATTGCGTCTTTACAAAGAAGCTGAAATCAAAGATCCATCTGATTGGAGAGCTGCTAACAACGTAGGTGCTGCTTTGTACAAACAAGGTAAAATCAACGAAGCAAAAGCTCAGTTTGAAAAAGCTAACGGTAAAAAAGACAATCCTATCTCTAAAAACAACTTGGGTGCAGTTGCCGGTGTAAACGGTGATCGTGCGAAAGCAGCTCAATTGTTCGGACAAGCAAACGGTGCTGGTTCAGAGGTAAGCTACAACAAAGGAATTATCGCTATCCAAAACGGTAAATACGCTGATGCAGTTTCTAACTTCGGTTCAGATGCTTCTTTCAACAAAGCACTTGCTCAATTGGAAAACGGAAGTGCTGATGCAGCTGTTAAAACAATCGATGCTTCTGCAGACAAAGAAAGCGCTCAAGGTTACTACTTGAAAGCTGTTGCTGCTGCTCGTCAAGACAAATTGGATGCAGTTGTTAGCAACTTGAAAAGCGCCATCGCTAAAGACGGTGCTTTGAAAGCGAAAGCTGCTAAAGATCGTGAGTTCTTGAAATACGAAGATAACGCTGCGTTGTCTTTCATCAAGTAATCACTTCAATAATATTAGAATCCCTCGTCTGCTTCGGCTAACGAGGGATTTTTCGTTTTACACCATTTTATAACTTCATGATGACACCCAAAATTCTACACACGCCTCACTGGAAACTCTTTATTCTTGTTTTTGGAATTCCTTTCGTAGGAATGCTCGTCGCAATGATTACTACGATTTCAATGGTCATTAGTCAGCGTAACGAGCCAAGCCCGGAAATGATGCTTCCGGTAATGATTATTTTTCCGGCAATTTCTTTGTTCGGAGCGATTATTCAACTCTATTGGCAATGGTCGATCGCCACCAGCCTGCAAGCTTATATGCACCCTGAAATGCGAAAACTGCGTGTGAAACGCTTTAAGTTTTTTTTCTTTATTCCCTGGGTGTATTTCGTAGTATTGATGTTGGTCATGTCTATCATTACAACACAGATCGATTCGGCGAATAACGAATCATCGCCGAACATGATGTGGTTAATTCCATTGATCATACTCGCATTTCTGATGCATTTCTTCTCGATGTTCTGCCTTATTTACAGTTTGTACTTCACTGCCAAAACACTCAAAAGTGCAGAAATGCAGCGTGAAGCTCATTTCTCAGATTACATCGGGGATTTTTTCCTGATTTGGTTTTTCCCGGTAGGAATTTGGTTTATACAACCACGCATCAATCGCATTGTTCAAGAAAATCAACACACAGACAATTCACTGATTGATTAGGAGATCAGATAAAGGAAAAATCAACCCGGCGATTGAGCTGTTTTCCTTCGGGAGTAGAATTATCACCAATCGGATCAGATTCACCTTTAAAGTCAATCTCAATGCGATCACGAGACAAGCCAAGTGTCACGAAAAAATCAATAATGGCTTGTGCGCGACGTTTGGATAAATCGATGTTATACGCATCGGAACCGTCGGCATCGGTATACCCCACAACTTTGATGCGTAAATCAGAATGTCCGTTGACCACTTGGAGTAGCGAGATTAAGAAGTTTTTGTATTCCGTTTTGATTTCAGCTTTATCGTAATCAAAAAAAATCGGTTGAAATTTGAAGTTCTTACGTTCCAGATCCCGAATTTCGGGTGCTTTGCGTCCTTTCTTCAGATCATCTACAAAGATCGGTCGCCATGACTGCACTTCCTTTACAGTCGGCTCCATCGACAACGGTAAACTCGATCGAAAACAAATGATCTTTCCTGTATAACCTCTGCATTCACTACTCTTATAAGTTCCTTGCAAATAACCGGTTGAATCAATGAATGTGAGAGTCGTTTCGATGTTACACCATTTCACCCCGGAAGCATCTTTCTTTTTATCGACCACAAATTGTTTGAGCTGCACACTTCCGGCTTTCTTTTCGCCTTTTAGTTTCTTCACAACAAAGGCATCTTTGCCGGTGACTTCCTCGCGGCTTTTCCCGATAAAATCGCCCGATTCATTAAAATCGAAGTAAATAATTGAAGCCTG
Source organism: Fluviicola sp. (assembly GCA_044377135.1). Lineage (GTDB taxonomy): Bacteria > Bacteroidota > Bacteroidia > Flavobacteriales_D > Crocinitomicaceae > Fluviicola. The sequence goes on along the minus strand of JBILJP010000145.1, from coordinate 6,346 downwards.
ATCATAGGTTTGTCCGTCGCGAATCATCAGTCCTTGCCAAGTTCCCTTCAACGTAGTTTGCGCAACCGAAAGCTGCACGAATAACAATCCGATCAATGTGAATACCAACTTCATATCCTACTATTCGTAATTCAGCGCAAAAAGTTGCCTTTCCGATCAACTTTTTAACATCTGCAGTTGTTTACACTACGTATCTTTCAATTAAAATTTACACATTCGTTCTCACAAACAGCAAACACTCATGAAACAATTATTTTCGTTCACCCTACTAACACTTCTTATTGCAAGTTGTAACGTCACCTCAAAACCGTCGTCTGCAACTCCTGATGCAGGATTAACCACTTCCAACGATGCAACCATGGCTACGAGCGGAGATGTCAATCCTTCAGTAAAAACGATTTTCGAATTCAAGGTTACAGACATTAAAAACGCGGAATTTGACTTTGCGTCGTTGAAAGGCAAAAAAATCATGGTTGTCAACACTGCTTCCGAATGCGGACTTACTCCTCAATACGAACAATTGCAGGCGGTTTATGAAAAATACAAAGATCAGAACTTTGTGATTGTCGGATTTCCAGCCAATAACTTCATGGGACAAGAGCCAGGGAACAACGAAGAAATCGCTACATTCTGTAAAGCAAATTATGGCGTTACGTTTCCGATGATGAGCAAAATCTCGGTAAAAGGGAAAGACATGCATCCGATTTACCAGTATTTGACCCAGAAAAGTCAGAACGGATTGGAAGACAGCGACGTGCAATGGAACTTCCAAAAATACCTGATTGGAACAGATGGAAAATTGGTTCGAGTGGTGTCGCCAAAAACACTTCCGAATGATGCGAGTATCATTTCCTGGATCGAATCAAAAGATTAGTAAAAAGTTGATATTTTGTTAATAAATACAGGCGATTCAGCTTTTATTTTCCGTCATTAAACCTTGGCTTTTGGCTATATTTGTTCTGCGATGAAAAATCGCCTAAAATTCTATTGAACATCTATGAGCGAAGAAAAAAAAGTACAGGATTATTCAGCAGATAACATACAGGTCCTTGAAGGATTGGAAGCGGTTCGTAAACGTCCGGCGATGTATATCGGGGATGTTGGAGTAAAAGGATTGCACCACTTGGTTTATGAGGTAGTCGACAACTCGATCGATGAAGCGTTGGCTGGTCATTGTGATACCATTTCAGTGACAATCAATACCGATAATTCCATCAAGGTAGTTGACAACGGACGAGGTATTCCAACAGGTATCAATACCAAGGAAAACAAATCGGCGTTGGAAATTGTAATGACCGTATTGCATGCCGGTGGTAAATTCGACAAAGACACGTATAAAGTTTCCGGTGGATTGCACGGTGTAGGGGTTTCGTGTGTGAACGCACTTTCCATTCACCTGAACGCTGTTGTACACCGCGAAGGGAAAATTTTCCAGCAAGAATACAGCATTGGTAAACCGCTTTATGAAGTACGAGAAATCGGTGTTTCGGATAAAACGGGAACTGAAGTTACGTTCAAACCAGATGGAACAATCTTCGAATTTACAGAGTATAACTACGATACTTTAGCTGCGCGTATGCGTGAATTGGCTTTCCTGAACAAAGGAATTACCATTACGCTGTTTGATTTGCGTGATTTGGATGAAAACGGTAACGCACGCGAAGACGTATTTCATTCGGAAGGCGGTTTGCGCGAGTTTGCTCAATACTTAGATCGCAACCGTGAGCCATTGATTCCGGATGTGATTTATTTCGAAGGTGAACGCGAAGGTATTCCGGTTGAAGTAGCGTTGACTTACAACACTTCGTATACCGAAAATATTCAGGCTTACGTCAACAATATCAATACGCACGAAGGTGGTACACACCTTTCGGGTTTCCGTCGCGGTTTGACGAATACATTGAAAAAATACGCTACTGATAGTGGTATTTTGGCAAAAGAAAAAATCGAAATTGATGGTGATGACTTCCGTGAAGGATTGACTGCCGTAGTTTCGGTAAAAGTTCAGGAGCCACAATTTGAAGGTCAAACGAAAACGAAATTGGGTAACCGTGAAGTAACGGCTCCGGTTTCGCAAGGTGTATCGGAAATGCTTGCCATTTACCTGGAAGAGCATCCATCCGAAGCAAAATTGATCGTAGAAAAAGTAGTGTTGGCCGCTCGTGCCCGTCATGCAGCCCGCAAGGCGCGTGAAATGGTGCAACGTAAAAACGTGATGTCTGGTTCCGGATTACCGGGTAAACTGGCCGATTGTTCGGAGAAAGATCCTGCTTTGTGCGAGATTTACTTCGTCGAGGGAGATTCGGCGGGTGGAACAGCCAAACAAGGTCGCGACCGTCACTTCCAGGCAATCATGCCATTGCGTGGTAAAATCTTGAACGTCGAAAAAGCGATGCAACACAAGATTTTCGAAAACGAAGAGATCAAAAATATGTACACTGCTTTAGGTGTGCGTGTAGGAACCGAAGAAGATTCGAAAGCCTTGAACCTCGAGAAATTGCGCTACCACAAAATCATCATCATGTGTGATGCCGATGTGGATGGTTCGCATATCGAAACGTTGATTTTAACGTTCTTCTTCCGTTACATGAAAGAGTTGATCGAAAACGGTTATATCTACATTGCTACTCCACCACTTTACCAAGTGAAAAAAGGGCAAAAAGCAGATTATGCCTGGAATGAAGATCAACGCGATCGTTTGATCAATGAATTAAAAGGAAATGGTTCCGAATCTTCAGTAAACGTGCAACGATACAAAGGTTTGGGTGAGATGAACGCAGAACAATTGTGGGACACTACAATGAATCCTGAACACCGTACATTGCGCCAGGTAACCATTGAAAACGCAGCAGAATGCGATCAGATTTTCTCTATGCTAATGGGAGATGAAGTTCCGCCACGTCGTGAGTTCATTGAAAAAAATGCGAAATACGCAAACATCGATATTTAATCATTCGATATACTACAGAAAAGCTGTCTTCCTTAGGTCGACAGCTTTTTTTGTGTTTTTCATTCTCTATTGGTATACAGATTTAAATTTTACTTGTAAATTGGCACTATGAAGCGTCTAATCGTCATGATCTTTCTTTTGCCACTACTGGTTGCCTGTTCATCCGATAGTGAAGAAAAAAACGAAGATACCTTAAAGACCTTTCGCGAAAACGGATACAATTTCAGCGGATACAAAAAACAAGGGTATAAAAACATTCGATTCAAATTGCCTAAATCGTTTGAATTCGATTATGGAAACCGTTATTGCTACAAGCCTTCTTCGCTCAATCGACGCGATTATTCGTTAGGGGTTATTTTCACAATTGAACGCTTTACCGAAGACGATTTGGAATCGGAACTCATGGAAGATTTTTACCTGATTGATGAAGATTTACTGAATAGTTTTCACGATGCTTATGCCGATCGTCGTTTCGAATCACTTACAGATGCCAGTATTTCGTTTAAAAAAGACACCAAAAAGAACATCAAATTTAAAGGCGTCACTCAAACACTTTCAGGCAAAGGTTCCTCTTATTCGGATGAAGTTTATTACGCCATGGCAACCTTGAAAGTGCGTAAAGAATACTATGTGTTTCAATTCATTTCGAAACGAGAAATGATGGACTACGTTTACGACGATTTCGAACGAATTCTGGCAACGGTTCGTCACAAATGACATCAACCTTTGACTTACTGGCAAAACGTCTTCTGGAACCACTTCCCGGCGTTGTGGCCCATCAACTCATGTACCCACGCAAAGGTGCTCGGGTAGACGAAGCACAAGACACATCGGATGCACGTTTGTCTTCGGTTGCCATTCTGTTATTTGAATCGGAAAACTCACTTCAATTTTTAGTCATTCAACGCGCCGAATACGATGGCACACACAGTGGACAGATTGCCTTTCCCGGTGGAAAATGGGAACAAACTGACATTTCTCTCCTGGCAACAGCCTTGCGTGAATGCGAAGAGGAAATAGGAGTTACGGAAGCTGAATTAACTTACGTTGGTAAATTGACTGATGTTTTCACCGTTGTGAGTTCATTTATCATTGAACCGCATATTTTTCATTGGAAAAACCCGCACAACCAATTTACAGTATCCGAACGTGAAGTTGCAGCTGTATATTCACTTTCAGTAGCTGATCTATTGGATGAAAACGCCATTGAATACCACAACATTCCACTTAAAAACGGACTTACGTTAAAAGAAGTTCCGCATTTTGCTTTGGGAGAAGTGAAAATCTGGGGGGCAACGGCATTAATTCTGAGTGAGTTGAAGTTGGTGTTTCAGTCTTTACAGGGCTAAATTTCCACGAAATCTCAACTGATTTTATTTTTCACCGACAAGTTGAAGACACGTTTTGCTTCCCACGAATAAACGAATGAAGCACTTCATACAACAAAAATCGAATATTGGAAACGTTGTTTCCTCACTAATCTAAATCAGTGAAGCAGACATAGTATGTATTCGTCATAAATTACAAACCACTCGCTATTGGTTTATTCGTTGGAGAAAAGTACACCCACAACGTATCTATGAATAGCTAGTAACTCAAAAAAAAACTAGAATCTAAAACGTGCGAAACCGAATGCCGTTGAAACACTATTCGAATTCTTTGTAAAGAACGTAAGCGCATCACGTGAAGAAATTCCACATTCGTAAGCCCCTTCTTTCAAGATAAAAGTGATCCCAACAGGAATATTGTTTTTGTAGATTCCACCTCCGTAATAACCGGCGCTTAGTTGCAACCATTTCACCGGACGAATATCTCCACCGAAAGAGAATACTGCATTCTGAACAGAACCCGGATTTTCTTTGTTGAACGGCGCAATCATGTCAAATCCAACACGCAATACTTTAAACGGCTCAAAGCTAGCTCCAAATCGAAAATCGGCCGCATTGTTCATTTTGTATTTCTCTTCACCTTTTAATGTCAAAATTCCGTTATCGCGTAACATTTGGTTGACTGAACTGGTAATATTGGTCTGATCTAAACCTCCTAAACTAAAATTACCGAACAAGGTGTCTTTGACCGAATAAACGTTACTCTTATACGTCACAGAACCAATGTTATTAACAGCTGCAGCTACTTTCAGTTTTCCAAACAACATGGCACTCAACGCAAAATCGATTCCATAACCGTTACCGACGGCTGGAGGAATTCCTCCGTTACTAGTAAGTATGTTTGAACCGGTGACACTACCATAGTTGATGTCAAATGATGGTGTAATCGAAGAATGCATCACCAATCCGTTTTCATCGGATGAAAGATCAAACATCGCCATCGATTGAATAAATCGACCGCCGATTCCGGCGTACAACGCAAAGGTTGAATCATTACCGAACAATTTTCTTCCGTAACCGAAATTGTACGAACGATTCCAAACCATACGCACCGTTGATCCTTTTGTGATTGCACTCAATTTAAGTGGCACACCTATACTACCGCTGATCGCAGCATCTAATGTGTCACTTGAAATATTGGCATTATTAGCAATTACGGAAGTATCAGCTCCGAAAACCACAGTTAACGAGTCGAAATAAGACGATAATTTACCTCTAAACAAGATATCGGTAGTTTGCTCATTCAATTTGGAATACCACTGGTAATTCTCACGTACGTTAAAGGCAATTCCACCGAACTTCTCACTTTGAAACGAAAAACCTGCCCAGTTGAAATCAACAAAAATGGAAATTCCTGCTTGAGCATAATCTCCGGCCGCTTCCAATTGCTTTTTGTAGTCGATTGGATCTTGATTTTTCTTAGTTGCTTGCGAATAGAGTGTACGCGTTAGGTTTTTCAGTTTATCGGAAGTCAGTGAATCACTGTAGATCCCGAATCCGAATTCACTTGATCCCATTGTGAAGCGTTTTCCTTTGTAACCTGTTCCCCAGCCAAGCCCGGAAACGTTGATACCCAATGAATGGTAATCTGTAACAAATGGAGTTGCAACACCCTTTCCTACAGTTGGAAAAGCGACACTTTGCGTTTGCGCCTGAACTGTTCCGGCGGATAAAAGTGCAAAAAATAGAATGGCGTAGTATTTTTTCATCGATCAAAAGTTGGTTCAAATAAACGGAAAAAATGCAATATAAAAAGCATTGAACTCAAATTCGGCAAAGATAAATGAACAATTAAAACGAATTCTTAGTAGAAGGAGATTTACAACTTAAGTTTTCTCCGTTTTTATGCGTAATCCCCAGGTTTTGTATTTGATCCCCATTGGATCAAGACAAAAACCTGTGGAGCAAAATCAGGATTAAAAATAGGATCTTTGAATCCTAAAACTGATTTGTGGCAGATATAGCGCTTTTAAAACTGTTGTTACCCGAATACCTAGTAGATTATTTT
>JBILJP010000144.1:0-11195 GCA_044377135.1 Fluviicola sp. | reverse complement strand
CATGACGACCTGCAATGGCAGAGAACGTATCACCCGAACGCACAGAGTAGAACTTTTTACGTACTTCCGGCTTCGGTTGTGGTTTTGGAGGTGTGTTAACCGGTGGTTGAATGGTTTGTTGTAACGTATCCGATTCATTGACTTTCAACGAGTCTTGTTGTTGTTGCAAGTATTCCGGGTTTTCAATCGTAGTGGTGACTTTGGTCTGAATTTTCAGCATTTGTCCAACACTTATTCGCGTACTAGCCAATTGATTCCAATCCATTACTTCCTGAATGGAAGCATTGTACTGCGAGGCGATTTTTCCCAAACTTTCGCCCGTTTTTACACGGTGATAGGTGTAATTGATCGTAGTAACTACCTGCGTTTTCGGGATTTCCTTCACCGGATTAGGATTTGAAATCACAATTTGATCGGGGTTGTTGCCATTGTTTACCGGCGGTGTTATTACCTTCGGAACAGTATTACCAACACCATACAAACGACGTTCGGTGATGTACAATGAATCTTCCAAACTCACCAGCAAACCGATTTTTTCCAACGGACCGGTAATGCATTGTTGCGGATAGGTTGGTGGAATGTAGGTTGTTTTGTAAACCGGATTCAAGCCTTGAATGTCTTCGGGTGTCCAGCCCACCAATTTATCAATGGTCTGCATGTGGATGCCGCTGTTCAAACACATCGTATCCAATTGGTAATAGTGAATTTTCGATTCCGCCGGAAGAATGTTGTGCTCGGCATGATACGTCAATAAATACGCCGCAGCAATGAAGTTGGGAACGTAACCTTGGGTTTCGGAAGGTAAAAACGGTCTGATTTCCCAGTAAGTGCGTTTTCCGCCCGAACGTTTAATGGCTTTGTTCACGTTACCCGGACCCGCATTGTAAGCCGCAAGCGCCAGGTTCCAATCGTCGTAAATGCTGTATAATTTTTTCAGGTAACGGCAAGCTGCGTCGGTTGCTTTCAACGGATCCATGCGCTCATCGATGTAAGAATTCTCTGATAAGCCGTACTGTTTTCCGGTGGCGTACATGAATTGCCACAAGCCCAAGGCTCCGGCGCGCGATTTTACCTGCGGACGTAAACCACTTTCAATCACCGAAAGGTATTTCAACTCCAACGGAAGATCGTATTCGGCCAATTTTTCTTCGTATAAATCAAAATACAGCTTTGAACGACCCAAGACCACTTTCGCAAAATTGCGGCGGTTTTCGGCAAAAAACTTAATGGTTGTAAGTGAAACGTTGTTGCAATCAAATCCGAAATTGGAAACTTCGTTCATTTTGGCCAAACGCTTGCAATAATCGTCATCCGTAAATTCCGGAATGCTTCCTGCTTCGTAGGCAAGCGCATCAATAATAGAATCGGTAGATCCGTTTGAAGCTAATTCTGCGTAATAACTGGAAAGACTTTGTTCGACCATGCGGCTAAAAGCAGCTCCGCTCAAGGTGTCTTTTACCGGAGGATATCCTTGAGCCTTTAGGGCTGTTGAAAAAAGGATGCATCCGATAGTGATGACAAAGCGGAGTTGTTTGTTTACCTGCATAAGCTTTATGGGGTTGTCGCAACCAGGTGCTGTGCGAAGTTTAATAGTTCGTGCTCTTTAAACGCATCGGCCATGAGCTGAATACCGAAAGGCAACCCATTACTGTGGTGACCAAGCGGAATAGAAATAGCCGGATTGCCCGTAAGATTGGCATGAACCGTAAAAATATCTTGTAAGTACATCTGAATCGGGTCGTTTACCGCACCGCTTTCAAATGCCGTTGTAGGCGTAGTTGGCAATAATAACAAATCGTATTCGGCAAAAATAGCCTTGGTTTTGTCTTGCAATACCCGGCGCACTTTCATGCCTTTGGTGTAATATGCATCGTAATATCCGTGCGAAAGCACAAATGTTCCGGCCATAATACGGCGTTTTACTTCCGGTCCGAAACCTTCGGTGCGCGAAAGTACATACGTTTCTTCCACACCTTGTGCTTGCGTGCTTCGGTGACCATAATGCACACCGTCAAAACGCGATAGGTTAGAAGAAGCTTCTGCCGTTGTCAATACGTAATACGTAGGAACCAAATAATCCAAATACGGGAAACTCACCGGTTCTACCGTATGACCTTCAGTGCGCAATTGTGCGATAATGGTTTCCAATCGCTGACGTACCTCGGCATCCACATTTTCGTTTTCCAACGCTTCTTTTAAGTAAGCAATGCGTTGTTTCGAAGGTGTAGAGAAAGAAGCGTAGTGTTCTGTCGGTCGTGAAGTAGACGTACTATCCATCTGATCTTTGCCTGCCATGATTTCCAGCAACAAAGCGCTGTCTTCAATGGAATTCGTCAACGGACCAATCTGGTCAAACGACGAAGCATAAGCGATCAAACCGTAGCGACTAATACGACCGTAAGTCGGTTTTAAACCAACTGTTCCGGTAAAAGATGCCGGTTGACGAATAGAACCTCCTGTGTCGGAACCCAATGCTGCGGTGCACAAACCTGCGGAAACAGCTACTGCCGAACCACCTGATGAGCCACCCGGAACATGAGAAAGACGCAAGTTGTTCTTCACCGGACCGTAAGCCGAATTTTCGTTCGAGCTACCCATGGCAAACTCGTCGCAATTCAACCGACCGATAATCACAGCGTCTTCCGCCAACAGTCGTTCTACAACCGTAGCCGAATAAATGGATTCGAAATTTTCGAGAATTTTCGAGGATGCAGAAACGTGGTGACCTTTGTAGCAAATGTTGTCTTTCAAACCAATTACTACACCGGCTAGTTTTCCTGCCGTACCTGCTTTTAGTTTTGCATCAACTGCTTGAGCTTGTTGCAAAGCCGTGGTTTCGAACACCTCCAAAAAGGCATTCAATTCCTTAGTTGCTTCAATAGCAGACAAATAGCCATTGACGATATCAACAACAGTTCTCCCTGCGGAGAGTGCATTTTTAACCTCCGAAAACGTTCTATACATTCGAAAAAATTAGACTATTTTTTTTCTTCCGTTGCAGTTGGAGTTGCAGAAGAGGCATCTTCACCTTTACTCGCGTCTTTGAATTCCTTGATTCCTTTACCCAATCCCTTCATCAATTCAGGAATTTTCTTACCACCAAACAACAACAAAACAACCGCAAGTATCAAGATGATTTCAAAAGCACCAAACTTTCCCATAATTCAATTTTTTACAAAATTACGCAATTCTTCTAAAGATTCGTGTATTAATGCAGGTTATTCAACTTCTTTAAGGTAGTTTAACGCTTCGCCGGTAAATAGTTCTTGACGCAATGAAGGCCATTGTTCGGCAGTTGGGGTTACAATATCAACCATAGAACCGTATTGTTCCACGCTGGTTATTTTCAGTAATTTCGAAAAAGTAGGTTGGTAGTTCAGTTCACCGTGCACAATTTTTAGTTTACCGTTTTCAAAGCTCAACATGCTTGGCTCGAAGTAGTTACCCACATGAAAATTGATGAGGTAATTGTTGTTGTCGATTTTACTTAACTGGTGCAAACTGCCCCCACCGATAATGACTTCTTTGTGTTGAATGCCGTAATAATACCGTTCGCCTTCCAATACACACGGAATGGAATCGCCTTTGTTGATGCCGAATAAATGTCCGTTACGTACCTGAATTGTTGCCGATTCGCGCAATTGTTCGCGGGTAATGTAAGCTACCAATGTAGAAACAATGTAAACCCCCGAGGCATCGAATAGGTAAACGGTTTCGGAGTTGGTACTTTTGTACGATCCGAATTGTGTTTTACTCACGGCATCTACCAAGGTGTAGTTGGGCGGTAACGGATCTGCGAATTGAATGGTTTTTTGACCAAAAAGGCTAAAAGCGCAGAAAAAGATGCCGACGAAAAGAACTTTTTTCATATCTTAATTTAGAAAACGGAAATGTATGCAAAAACGCTGGTTTATCAAACAACGCCCCAACGACCAACAAATTCACGAACTGGAAACCAACCTGAAAGTGTCGCCGCTAATGGCAGCATTGCTTGCCCAACATGATCTTACAACTCACGAGCAGGTTCGTTCATTTTTTGATCCTCCTGCTATCACTACCCACGATCCGTTTCTGATGAAAAACATGGATTTGGCAGTGGAACGGTTGAATACGGCGGTAACTGCAAAAGAAATCATACTTGTTTTTGGCGATTACGATGTAGACGGTACTACTTCCGTTGCATTGGTTTATTCGGTGCTGCAACCGTATACATCGGTGCATTTTTATATTCCTGATCGCTACGAAGAAGGTTATGGTTTGTCGTTTCAAGGAATTGATGAAGCCAAACGATTGGGAGCTACGCTGGTAATCGCGCTCGATTGCGGAATCAAAGAAGTGGAAAAAGTGCGTTATGCCCGTGAAATGGGAATTGACGTAATTGTCTGTGACCACCATACTCCCGGTGATGAATTGCCAGACGCTATTATCCTGGATCCGAAACAACAGGATTGCAATTACCCGTTTAAAGAATTGTGCGGTTGCGGTGTCGGCTATAAATTAATGGAAGCGTTTCACCTGAAGAATGAGATTGATCCTGTTGTTTTAAACGATTACCTCGATTTGGTGGCCATTGCAATTGGTGCGGATATTGTTTCAGTGACCGGTGAAAACAGGTATTTGTGCAAAACCGGACTGAAAGTGTTGAACACCAAACCGCGCGCCGGAATTTTGGCTTTGCTGAAACAAGCCGGTCGGGCGTTACCGCTTTCACTGTCGGATGTGGTGTTTACCATTGCTCCGCGTATCAATGCGGCCGGAAGATTGGAATCCGGAATGCGGTCGGTGGAATTGTTGCTGGCCAAATCTTCCTCTGTTGCCGATTCCATTGCGTTGGAAATTGATGAATACAACAAAAATCGTCGCTTGCTCGATGCGCAGATGACAGAAGAAGCCTTGGAGCAAATTGCTTCTGATCCGCAGTTTGAGCAACGTAAATCAACGGTGGTTTTTCAAAACGACTGGCACAAAGGAGTAGTGGGCATTGTAGCTTCGCGCTTGATCGAAACGCATTACCGGCCAACGATCGTACTTACTGAAAGTAAAGGTGTAGCTACCGGTTCGGCACGTTCTGTAGATCGATTTAATGTCTACGAAGCCATTTCGGCCTGTGAGCATTTGTTAACGCAATTCGGTGGGCATTTTCACGCTGCCGGACTCACTTTACCCGTAGAAAACGTTTCGGCCTTCCGCGATGCTTTTGATAATGTGGTACAACAAACCATTGAATACCAATCCGAAACACAAGAGTTGGTGATTGATATGGAAATCAAGTTACACCAGTTGTTTTTGGCCGGTGAATCGGTGGGGCAATTGCCACGCGTGTTCAAGATGCTGGAGCAAATGGAACCCTTCGGACCCGGAAACGACAAGCCGGTATTTTGTGTGCGATCGGTTTACGCGCGTTCGAGTCGTTTACTGAAAGGTGCGCACCTGAAGCTGGAAATCATGGATCCGGAAACAGGAATCGTATTACCTGCAATTGGTTTCAGTATGCCCGAAAACCTGGATTTGGTTGCCGCAGGCTGTGCGTTTGATTGTGCGTTTACCTTAGAATCAAATACCTGGAACGATAAAACAACCTTGCAATTGCAAATCAGAGATATACGGGAAACGGTGATGTGAATTATAAATGATGAATTGAGAAATTATAAAGGGTGTTTCGGAAAAGAACATAGTTTTTCCAATTGAGATAATTTTCCCGCAATTAGAATGCTACCTTGAATTCAATTAAGCATTCAACATCAAAAATTCAACATTATAAAGGAATATTCCCATGTTTTTTCTTCGGCAACGTCTCTGATTTGTTCTCCAGCATTTTGAACGCAGCAACCAATTTTGCACGTGTTTCTTCCGGTAAAATCACATCGTCAACAAAACCACGTTCAGCAGCACGATAAGGATTGGCGAACATTTCAGCGTATTCGGCTTCTTTTTCTTTCCATTTCGCCTCTTTGTCTTCTGCAGCGGCAATTTCCGATTTGAAAATAATTTCAGCAGCTCCTTTTGCTCCCATTACGGCAATTTCGGCTGTTGGCCAAGCGTAATTGAGGTCGGCACCGATGTTTTTACTGTTCATTACATCGAATGCTCCACCATAAGCCTTGCGGGTAATAACGGTAACGCGCGGCACAGTAGCTTCAGAGAAAGCGTACAATAATTTAGCTCCGTGTGTGATAATTCCACGCCATTCCTGATCAGTTCCCGGTAAGAATCCCGGCACATCTTCCAACACCAATAACGGAATGTTGAAGGCATCGCAAAAACGAACAAAACGAGCGCCTTTACGAGATGAATCAATATCCAATACACCTGCCATAGATGCCGGCTGATTGGCAATAATTCCGATGGAACGACCGTCTAAACGGGCAAAACCAACCACAATATTGGTGGCAAAATCTTGTTGTACCTCGCGGAAAGTATCGTCATCGATCAAGCAATCAATTACTTCACGAATGTCGTAAGGCGAATTGGTATTGTCTGGTATAATATTCTGAATACGATTCAGTTTGTCTTTGCTAAACGGTTTGCTACTGGCAATCGGAGGAAGCTCCAAGGTGTTTTGTGGCATGTAGGTTACCAATTCACGCACTTTTCGCAAACATTCTACATCATTGGCCGCTGTGAAGTGCGTTACACCCGATTTTTCGGCATGTGCTTTTGCGCCACCCAAATCTTCGCTCGAAACTTCTTCGTGCGTAACGGTTTTTACTACATTCGGACCGGTAACAAACATGTAAGAAGTGTCTTCCACCATGAATACAAAATCGGTCAATGCCGGACTGTAAACCGCTCCACCAGCACATGGTCCCATGATCACACTGATTTGTGGCACCACGCCCGAAGCACGTGTATTGAGGTAAAAAATATCGGCATAACCGGCCAACGAAACCACACCTTCCTGAATACGAGCGCCACCCGAATCGTTTAATCCGATCACAGGAGCACCGTTTTTCATGGCTAATTCCAATACTTTACAGATTTTTTCGGCATGTGTTTCAGAAAGCGATCCGCCTAATACAGTGAAATCTTGCGAAAACACATACACCAATCTACCATGTACATTTCCAAAACCGGTCACAACACCATCACCCGGACTTTTTAATTTGTCCAACCCAAAAGAAGTAGCACGGTGTTCTACAAACATTCCGATCTCCTGAAAAGACCCTTCATCCAACAACAATGTGATGCGTTCACGTGCACTCAGTTTTCCCTGAGCATGTTGCTTGTCAATGCGTGCTTGTCCGCCACCTAACTGGGCTTTCTCTCGTTTGTTTTGTAACTCGGTTTTGCGATCGTTCATGACATGTATTTGTGGGAGCCAAAGATACACTTTCCTTTTTTCATGCAAAACGAATAAAGTTTACTTTATAATAAATCCAACCACAAAAAAATCTCGTAGTTATAATTGATGCCCTATTTTTTTCTCCGAAGAAACGGTTGGTGCAGATTGAAATTTTTAAGAGACTTAACGGAGTTTGGCATAATATTTAGTAGTAATTAAGTTGAACCACTTCACTTAAACAATATGAAGTTATGGATATAGTTTGGAAACCCATTCCGGGATTTACGGATTACGAGATTTCTACGATTGGAACAATCCGTTCAATGGATCGCGTAAAACAGTACAAATCTGGTAGAAAAATGATTTTCACCGGAAAAGAAAAGCTTCTGAGAGTGCATCCATCAAATGGATTTCTGATGACTGACCTCATTGATGATCGAGGCAAGCGCAGAACGGTTTATCCGCACAAAATGGTTGCATTGGTTTACGTTCCTAACGATAAACCGCGAAAACGAAAGGTAGTGATCCACATGGATGGTGATCCGCGCAATAATGCCGTGGCTAATCTGGCATGGAGTAGTTTCAGTGAATCGATCAAACGTGGATTTGAACTCGGCTTGCGTGATAATTCCACTTTGTGGGAAAAACGTCGTGCGAAATACGGCCCCAAAGGCGGTAATAAAGCCATGGGACGTCCCGATCCGCTTTCGGAAGAACAAAAACAGGAAATCAGAAACCTGCATGCAACTGAAAAATTAACACTAGCTGTGCTCGCTAAACGCTTTAATTGTAGTATTTCACATGTACACAAAACCTTGAAGCGCGCAGAGTAATTGAGTTGAAAATCCTGACAAAAGAGGTCTATTCGTCGCAAACGAATTAGGCCTTTTTTGCGTATATTCGCGCCCGCCCTCGTTTTTAACAGAGCATTATCAAAAAACAAAACAGACCAATGAGTCAAAAATATCAAGAGTACAATCGATTGGATTTGCCCAATGTGGCAGAAGAGGTGTTGCAAAAATGGAAAGCAAACGGCGTCTTCGAAGCATCCGTTTCTTCGCGTGAAGGAAAAAAACCGTTCGTTTTCTTCGAAGGTCCGCCTTCGGCTAACGGATTGCCGGGTATTCACCACGTAATGGCTCGATCGATTAAAGATATTTTTTGCCGTTACAAAACCCTGAAAGGATTTCAGGTAAAGCGCAAAGCCGGTTGGGATACGCACGGTTTGCCCGTAGAATTAGGTGTGGAAAAAGAATTGGGAATCACCAAAGAAGACATCGGTACCAAAATTTCTGTTGAAGAATATAACAAAGCTTGTCGTGAAGCGGTGATGCGCTATACCGATATCTGGAATCGCCTGACCGAAAAAATGGGTTATTGGGTGGATATGAACGATCCGTACATCACTTACGAACCAAAATACATGGAATCGGTGTGGTGGTTGCTGGGCGAGCTCTACAATAAGAATTTACTTTATAAAGGCTACACCATTCAACCGTATTCTCCTGCTGCCGGAACAGGTTTGTCGTCGCACGAATTGAACCAACCGGGCTGTTACCAGGATGTAAAAGATACTACTGTGGTGGCGCAGTTTAAGGTTATTGATAAAGAGGTATTGCCAGAATCCTTGAAGGAAAATTCAGTAAGAACTGTTGGTGAACAAAGCAATGGTCCTGCTGAGACATTTTTTTTAGCTTGGACCACTACTCCATGGACACTTCCTTCCAATACCGCTTTGTGTGTTGGTCCGAAAATTGAATACGTATTGGTAGAAACATTTAACCAATACACACACGAGCCAATTAATGTGATTCTTGCGAAAGAATTGGTTGGTTATCAGTTTTCTAAAGGATATACTGCCGTTGAATCTCAAGCTGATTTGGCTGGTTATACTGCCGGAGATAAAACCATTCCTTATTTGGTTTCCGGTTCATGCTTAGGCTCCGAGTTAGTTGGTATCCGCTACGAACAATTGCTTCCGGGCGCTTTGCCTTACGAAAAACCCGAAGAAGCGTTCCGCGTTATCAGTGGTGATTTTGTAACTACTTCAGACGGTACCGGAATTGTGCACATTGCGCCAACATTTGGTGCGGATGATGCGCGCGTGGCTGCTGAGTCAGGCGTTCCGGCAATGTTGGTCTTGGATGAAAACAACAATCCTGTTCCGTTGGTCGATTTGCGTGGACGTTTCCGCAAAGAAGTACCACAATGGGCCGGAATGTTTGTGAAAAATGAATACTATGCCGATGGCGAAGCTCCGGATAAATCGGTTGATGTCTTGATTTCGATCTTCTTGAAAGAACAAAATCGTGCGTTTAAAGTCGAAAAATACGAACACAGCTACCCGCATTGCTGGCGAACTGACAAACCGGTCTTGTATTATCCACTCGATTCGTGGTTTATCAAGGTAACCGATGTGAAAGAACGCATGGTAGCGCTGAATAATACCATTCAATGGAAACCGGAATCTACCGGAACCGGACGTTTTGGAAACTGGCTCGAAAATGCCAATGACTGGAACTTATCGCGTTCACGTTATTGGGGAATTCCGATTCCGATCTGGTCAACTGAAGATCGCGCGGAGCAAATCTGCATCAATTCGGTGGAACAACTCAAGGCGGAATGCGATAAAGCTGTTGCTGCAGGCGTGATGACGGAAAATCCACTTGCCGGCTTTGTACCAAATGATTTTTCGGAAGAAAACTACGCGCAACTCGATTTGCATAAAAACTATGTCGATCTAATTGTTTTGGTTTCTCCGTCGGGCAAACCGATGAAACGCGAAAGCGATTTGATTGATGTGTGGTTCGATTCGGGCGCTATGCCTTATGCACAGTGGCATTATCCGTTTGAAAATAAAAACTTAGTTGATTCAGGCGCGGCTTTCCCGGCCGATTTCATTGCCGAAGGAGTTGATCAAACCCGTGGCTGGTTCTATACTTTGCATGCCATTGCAACCATGGTGTTTGATAGCGTTGCTTACAAAAATGTGGTTTCCAACGGTTTGGTGCTCGATAAAAACGGGATGAAAATGTCAAAACGTTTGGGCAATGCTGTTGATCCGTTTGAAACGTTGGCCAATTACGGTCCGGATGCTACGCGTTGGTACATGATCACCAATGCGCAACCGTGGGATAACCTCAAGTTCGACGAAGCCGGAATTACCGAAGTACAACGTAAATTGTTCGGAACGCTTTACAATACGTATTCGTTCTTCACATTATACGCCAATATTGATGGTTTTGCTTACGCAGAAGCAGAAGTGGCGTTGAACGAACGACCTGAAATTGATCGTTGGATTTTATCCAAATTGCATTCATTGATCGCGCAGGTAGATGCTGCTTATGAAAGCTACGAACCTACGCGTGCCGGACGTTTGATCCAGGAATTTGTTTCCGATCAGCTTTCCAATTGGTATGTGCGCTTATGCCGTCGTCGTTTCTGGAAAGGTGATTATTCTACCGATAAGATTTCGGCTTACCAAACCCTGTATACCTGTTTGGAAACCGTGGCATTGCTTGCTTCGCCAATTGCGCCGTTTTATCCGGATCAATTGTTTACCGATTTGAACAACATTACAGGTAAACATGCTGTAAATTCAGTGCATTTGGCTGATTTTCCGGTAAGCGATTCTTCGGTGATTGATCTGGAATTAGAAGCGCAAATGGACATCGCTCAACGGGTTTCTTCGTTGGTGTTGGCCTTGCGTAAGAAGGAAAAAATCCGTGTGCGTCAGCCGCTTCAGAAAATCATGGTTCCAATTCTCAACGATGAATTTTCTAAAAATATCCTTCATGTGCAGGAATTGATCTTGTCTGAGGTCAATGTGAAAGAATTGGAATTGCTCGATGCTTCCAATACTGTTTTCGTGAAATCCATCAAACCGAATTTCAAAACCATTGGACCTAAATAC
>JBILJP010000501.1:0-3184 GCA_044377135.1 Fluviicola sp. | reverse complement strand
AAAGGAGGAGGCTATGTCTTTGTGTGAACATTCCTTCAAGGTTGTTTAGTCACAAATGTGCTCTCTCTCCTTTTCACTTTTGTGTAAAATTAATGACTGAGACAAACATAGGAGGCACAAAGCTTTCGCCGAAGCTTCAGCGAAGGAGCAAAGCTTTTTTGATGAACGCGACTTGTTAAGGACACAAAGGTGCTCTACCTAAATCTCTTTACGCTTACGCTGAAGCTTGTGCCTGTGTTAAAAAATAGAGAACCTCAATCCTCAAACCCGCACAAAGTCAACCCGCGCTGCGAAGCCGTTTCTCTGGTAACAAAGACTATTTCGTGTTTACAGGCCGATAATCCGCGGCATTTTTCGAGGAGGTGAAACTTTTTGGCGTCTTTGCTGTCGCAGATATAAACACCCGATGCCTGGCGCGTACCTGAAATGGAAAGCCATCCGGCTAGAAGCAGTAGTGAAAGTGATTTGAACATGTTGTTGTAGTTAAAGTTGGTACAAGTAACGAAAAAAGCAGATATTTGAGTCCATATGAAACAATTAATCTTCTTACTTTTTACATTAATCGCAAGCCGGCAAACGATTGCCCAAGACACCGAATGTCTCAAGAAAATGAGAACAGGCAACTTTATCTATTCCGATCAAGGGTCGCAATCTGTGATCATTCGTACCGATAAGTTACAAACCGAAATTTTCAATAACGGACAATCGCGCTTGATTTTAAAAATCAAATGGACATCCGAAACAACCTATGTTTTGAAACTCAAAAAAGCAATCAATGCTCCCGGCTGTCTCAAAAAAGGTTATCGGGTCACAACAACCATTATCAGTTGCTCGGGAGATGAATACGTTGGCGCTTCTACTTCTAAAAAGTGCGGAGACATTACCACAACCTACATCCGAACCAAGTAACTAAATTGGTTTCACTTCCACTTCATGCAAATCCAAACACAACGTCTCCTCATAAAACCCTTGTCGAAACAGGAACTCATTAACTATGCTCTTCCCGATTTTTCATTGGAGGATTCGTTGAAGCTTGTTCACCGGCCACGCATTGTAAATGATCGTGTAAAAAACGCCATCAAGTTGAACATGCTTCCCAAGTTAACCGGTCAGATACCGCATGATTGGTTTCTTACTATTTGGGCCGTCATTCTGAAAGAACAACAGGTAATGGTGGCTGAAGTATATTTGAAAGGACCACTCCAAGCAAACGGTGAAATTGAAATCGGTTATAGTACGTATCCCGACTTTGAGGGAAACGGAATTATGACCGAAGCCGTGGGTAGAATCTGCGAATGGGCGTTTCAGCAAGTCAACGTGAAGTGCATTCTGGCGGAAACAGATCCCGAAAATAGCGCGTCTCGTCGTATTCTTGAAAAAAACGGGTTTACTGTTTCGTGCCAAACTGCTGATAACATTTCGTGGCGGCTGGATAAATTGGTGGAATGAAAAATTGAGGGAAAGCTAATTTGTTAAAACCACGTTCAACATCAACCGTATCAAGAAAATCAGCGTTCGTAATATTGCGAAATTACGTCGGTTTATTTGACATGCCAATTTGCAATATTACGAACGTTTTTCAATGTTAATTTCAGGTTTCAAACCAGCATCAAATGATACCGAAATCCGTACATTTGCACATGCGATTGATCGGTCAATTCTTCAGTTTCTTTCTTATTATCCCGGTAAAAATTTACCAATGGGTGATCAGTCCGATATTGCCCAATAGTTGTCGCTACGATCCTACCTGCTCAGCTTACATGATCGAAGCATTAAAAGTTCATGGCCCGTTAAAAGGTCTTTGGCTGGGAAGCAAACGTATCAGTCGCTGCCATCCTTGGGGCGGACACGGTTATGATCCTGTTCCTGAAAAAGGGAAGTGCAAACATGAGCATTGAGTTATTACTTAATTTATGTAGAGTTTAGTTAAAATTCAAGATGTCACCTTTAAAAGGTTTGTTCTAATTTCATTAGGCGAATGAACAAATCCGATGAACACTATCTCTATTTACGACACTGAACAGCAAATCATTCAAGACAATATTCGATTTTTCTTTGAAAGTAAAGGAAACACTTCCATCATTAAAGTGATTGATTATTCCCCGATCGATTTTAAGCATGGAAAAACGATTTATAATCTTGGTTTTGGCGACTATGACGAACTAAATGACACTATCATTGATGATGTCAACAGCAATAATGGTGATCATTATATGGTACTCAATACTGTTCTGTTTACAGTTCCGTTGTTCTTCCACAAACGTCCAGGTGCAGTGCTTTTTGTTGGGGGAAGCGATAGTAGCTCAATGTATCTAGTCAATTGTAAAATAAGTTGCAGTAAAAAATGTGAGAACAGCTGTAAAAACCAACATAGAAGAATAAAAGTGTACCGCTACTTTGTTGACAAACACTTTGAATCACTTTCCAAAAACTATGTCATCTTTGGTCGTAACAAATTAAAAGACAACACTTTTTTGCCATATATCCCTTTTGAAATTTATGACGACTTATTAATTTATTTAAAATAATACTTACCTTAGCATGTATAATTTAGTCACAATGAAAAAGTCAATTTCACCTTCAGTTGCCAGTGTAACTTTCACATCAACCGAAACAAAACAACGCATTTCCGTTGTGGCTGAGAAATTGCGTTCCAAAGAACTATTCAGTGAAAAAGTAGCTTCAGCAAAAAAATCACTGGCTTCCGTTTCTTCATTGCCCCTTTAATCGCTCAGGGAAAACAGCATTCCTTCCACATCAATTCCTTTTTCGGTAGCCGACCATTTCACGGCTTCAAACTTCATGGTAGTACCGTCTTTGAACGCCATTTCTACAATAACCAAGCGGTGTTTACTAAGAAAACGAAATAGCGAAAACTGAACACCATCGTGTACACGCAATCCTTTCACATTCTGGTGATTGATCGTATGTTCTACTCTGCCTTTCAGTGAAATCAATTCGGTTTTTTGTTGGTTGATCACAATTTTGCCTTGAGGCACATATCCTTTAAACAAAGCGTTCAACAACCAATCCAATAGAAAAATGAGCGCCATGCCGCCTACGTTGAATTGCCAATTCTCGAGCGGAGTAAAATTGGGAATGAGTCCGAATCCGAAAAAGAGCACCAACGCACAATAGAAAAAGAAACCCGCTGTATTGGTCCACAACGGAAGGGTTGATTTTG
>JBILJP010000500.1:0-3186 GCA_044377135.1 Fluviicola sp. | reverse complement strand
CTCGGAATGTGTGAGGTTAAATCCGCCTTCACCGGCAACAAGGAATTTACGTCCAACAGCCGGTTTGTGGTCAATAATGGTAATATCCGCTTTGAGATCCAGCAGCTGGGTTGCGACCATGAGGCCAGCGGGGCCACCGCCGATGATGAGGATTTTAGCCATTCATTTGTAATTTATTTCTTACTTTTTTCTTGATAAAAAAGTAAGCAAAAAATCAAGGCTGTAAGTCCCGATCTTGAGAACTACGCCTTGCTAAGTTATCTCACCCCAACTCGCAAAACGCCATTAACGGATTGTTTCACAAACAAACCGATGGCTGAGCTCACACAGGGGTTCCATTACACTTAGCGCACCTTGTTCTCTAGCAATCGTAACTTAATGCCAAAAGGGATTAAGGTTCTAAAACTAACCTTCCTTAGTAAACAATAGTTATCTCCCCAGCGAGTGCTTTTGCTTTTTCGGTAAGTTCGGCAGCAGAATCTGTTCCGTACGTCAACACAACACCCATTCTACGGTACGGTCGTGTAGTAGGTTTTCCGAACAAACGAATATCGGTTTGCGGTTGACTCAAAACGGTTGTTAATCCTTCGAACTGCGGTGCTTTATTCGATTCACGATCGGCCAAAATCACGGCGCTGGCTCCATTTCGGAACAATTCGACAGTTGGAATGGGTAAACCGAGAATGGCACGTGCATGCAGTTCAAATTCGGATAAATTTTGTGTTCCGGCGAGGGTTACCATTCCTGTATCGTGTGGACGCGGAGACAATTCTGAGAAGTAAGCTCCGTCTTGAGTAATGAAAAATTCCACTCCCCAAATACCGGCGCCTCCCAAAGCTTGGGTTACTTTTCCGGCCATTTCCTGTGCTTCCTTCAAATGAGCCGCTGTCATGGGCATCGGTTGCCAGCTTTCCTGGTAATCACCGCGTTCTTGACGGTGACCGATGGGCGGGCAGAAAAGTGTTGGTCCGTTTTGTTGCGTTACGGTGAGTAAGGTGATTTCGTAATCGAATTTGATGAATTCCTCCACGATCACTTCTTTCAAATCACCACGCGATCCTTCAATGGCGTAAGTCCATGCTTTATCAATTTCAGCTTCGGTTTTGATCACCGATTGTCCTTTACCCGAGCTTGACATGAGCGGTTTTACCACACATGGAATGCCGATTACAGCTACAGCTTCACGGAAACCTTCCAAGGTAGTTGCATACTTATACTTAGCTGTTTTTACGCCGACTTCAATAGCCGCCAAATCGCGAATTGCTTTGCGGTTCATGGTGAAATTTGCCGCTTTTGCGCTTGGTACAACCTGAATACCTTGCGCTTCGTAATCGTAGAAACGCTCGGTGCGAATGGCTTCGATTTCGGGTACAATCAAATCGGGTTGGTGTTTGGCAACAATGCGATCTAGTGCATCGCCATCGAGCATATTGATCACTTCAAACGAATCTGCCACCTGCATTGCCGGAGCGTTTTCGTAACTATCCACCGCTATAACGGTTTGACCAAGGCGTTGCAAAGCAATCACCACTTCTTTGCCCAATTCACCAGAGCCTAACAAAAGTATTTTTTTCTGCATGGGGCAAAATTAGCTCTTACTTTTTGTCTTGGCACAAAAGTTAAACAAAAAAGTCAAGGCATTAAGGTTCTCTCCAGAACTTTAGACAAGAAGAACTTGCGGTAGCTTCTTATCGGGTAGAGTTGTTTCAAGACAAGAAAACAGTGGAATCAAAGCAAATTATCATACTTTAGGCTATGAAAAAATTACTACTTGCAGCATTTCTTTTTTTGAACGCCCATCTGTACAGCCAAGACTACAAACTAGTCCCTGACTCTTGTACCTACTGTGCTTTTTTGGTATCAACCGGAGGACCGAGTTGGTATAGTGCGGCCTATGGAATATACCCGGCTCAAGACACAACTGTTTTAGGTAATGAGTATATGAGAGTTGGAGCAAATCCTGAAGGAGCTTTTGGAATTCGTCAAGCAGGAAATAAACTGTATGGTGTAGTTGCAGACTCACTAAACGAAATGTTGCTAATGGATTTTGACGCCAACGTTGGTGATACGATAGAAAATTTGTACTCAGAAGGGTTTTATTACAAGGCTAAGGTTTTAGAGAAAGACTCCATTCTTGAGAACAACGGAGTTTATCACCATTACATGAATCTGCAAGGTATTCAGTTATTAATGAATGGTATCTGGACTGACTATAATTGGCAATTCCAATGGAATGAGCGTGGCTTGTGTGCTGCTGAATTGGGTGGCGTGCATTATAACGTTCCCGTTAATGATTTTGTTATTTCAATCGTATATGCATATCCCGGCTACTGTACAACAGATCCCATTTACACCAATCATCCTGAGTTATCTTGCGAAAATTGTAATTTGATAATGAGTGAAATCAAGGAAAACAGTTGGCCTGAATCAATCATCTCCCCCAACCCGGCTCTCGACGAGATTTTTATTTCGTTCAATCAATCAACAAAAGAGCCGGTTACCTATTCTATTGAAAACGCTTTAGGAGAGTCAATAGTAACTGGCACAATTTTAACAGTAAGTGAAATAATTGATATTTCCACGTTAAAACCAGGCATTTACCTCGTTCGATGTTCTACTTTAACCGGAGAAAAAAAGAGCCGGGCCCGATTTGTAAAATCATAAGTTACGGTCTAATGCAAAGCCATTCTTTCAAAAACACCATCACCCAGTGGACGTATCCTAAGATCGCGCATATTAACTAACGTGAGTTCGGGATAAGAATTCAGTCAGATCGCTTAGAGATAGTTGGATTCAAGCGAAAAGAACGAGATGTATCGGGCATACATCGAGTGCTGTTTCGAGCAGAAGACGGCTGTTTATAAGCGAAAATGCGCATTAGCTAATCCCTAAAACATTCATCTGTGGCGTTGTATTTTGTAGAGATGACTCGCCATCTCTACAAAATACGCCTAACATCTGAACATTTTATGAATTTCTGACGGGTATTCTTATCCCGAACTCACGTTAACTATACAAGTTGTTTCTAAAAACAACATCTAACTCAACGATGAAAATGGTAGATTAGGGTACAAAATCAAACCTTTTAACTAAAGGTTAATCATAGTATCGATGTTTGTTTAGTACTTTAACTATATTTGACCGAATCATGAAGGAAACGTTAACAACATTATTGCACCAGTTCCA
>JBILJP010000498.1:0-3190 GCA_044377135.1 Fluviicola sp. | reverse complement strand
CCTTCCGATAAATTGTACAAACTGGTTCCGGCGGAATGATTCGCGTGTTACAACATCGCCATAAATGCATTGGTTGTCATGCGTGTGTGGAAGCGGATAAATACCGCTGGCGAATGTCGAAAAAGGACGGAAAGAGCACGCTCATCGGTGGAGTCGACAAAAAAGGATGGTACAGCGTGGTGGTAGATGATGATGAATTACCGCAAATTGAAGCCGCTATTCGCCATTGTCCGGTTAATATTATCCGCTACGATTCGGTTCATAAATGATAGAATGCTACGATTGCACTTTTTGGTAAAATCAGATAAATCGGAAGAGTGCCAATGGTTTTGATATCCGTTAATAAGTTCGTTTGCTCAACGGTATTTTTTGCCCCATCTTTCATTATTTTTGCCAAATGAGAATTTCTGCCTCCATATATTCGGACAAGAAGCGGGATCTGCAAACAACAATCGCAGATTTGGTGGCCCATAAAGTTGATTTACTGCATGTTGATTGCAATGATGATCTGAATGTGTTCAACGATATCCGTAACATTCGCACCTGGTGCAACATTCCGATTGACCTTCATATCATTACTTCACAGCCCGAAAAGTACTTCGATTTATTGCGTGAGGTTCCGGTAGAATATGTGACCTTTCAATTGGAAGATTTAACCGCTCCGCTTGATTTGCCTTCCGATATCACCGGAAAGCGCGGTTTGGCCATTACAACTCCCACAAGTATTGCCGAGTTTGATGCCTACAATTCGTTTGATTTTTTGCTACTGATGGCAACCGTTCCCGGACAAAGTGGCGGTGTGTTTGATGCAACCAACTTCAAGAAGATTCGCGATTTCCAACACAAATATCCCAATAAATCGGTGCATGTAGATGGCGGCGTAAACGGCGAAGTTTCGTTCATTCTGCGCAACATGGGGGTTCACACTTCCGTTTCAGGATCGTATTTGTTTAACGCGCCGAGTATCGGTCATGCATTAATGGATTTGACCAAACGCGAAGTAAACTCGCAATTCAAAGTGCGCGATTTCATGATTCCCTTATCCGAATCGCCAACCATTTCGGCAGCTGATGCCACGTTTACGGCAGTGTTGCAAAGTATCGAAAGCGGAAACCTCGGTTTTACATTGGTCATTGATCAATCAACGAAATTGATCGGATTGGTCTCTAACGCCGATGCACGTAAGGCTTTACTGAAATTCGGAGAAGCTACTTTTCAGGCACCGGTGAGCGAATACATGAATGAACGACCTGTTTCGTTGAATGAATCGGCAACGGTAAACGAGCTACTGGCATTGATTAAGCGTTGTTCTTTCCCGATTCTGTACCTACCGGTGGTAAATGATGCCAACCAAGCGCAAGGAATTATTACCTTTGTGAACCTGATCAAGGGAGAATTATGATTATACATTTAAAAGATACCGTTTCGGCAAGCGAAGCAAGCCAACTAGCGGCACAATACAAAGCATTTCACGTTGTTTCCAACGCAACCAATGTACTGATCACAGGGTCAGGAGTAAAAGACATTCCCGACGGGTTGGAAAATCACGTAGCCGAACATTGGGTGTTTCCAAACGACATGCAATTGGCTTCTCGCAATTACCGCAATGAAACGCGTGAAGTAACGGTAGGTAACACCACAATCGGTGGAAAAACCGGGAATACACTCATCATTTCCGGACCTTGTTCAGTAGAATCGGAAGAACAAATTCGTCAATCTGCGGCCTTGCTAAAAGCAAACGGACTCACAGCATTGCGCGGAGGTTGTTACAAACCGCGAACCAGTCCTTATAGTTTTCAGGGAATGGGTCTCGACGGGTTGAAATTACTCGCTAAAATGCGCGAAGAACATGGGTTTACGGTGGTTACCGAAGCTCGTGACGCTACTCATATTGACGAAATCATCGAACACGCTGATGTGATTCAGGTTGGTGCAAAAGCCATGTACGATCAGGGAATCTTGCGTGCTTGTGCCAAAACACAAAAAACGGTGTTGATCAAACGCGGTTTCGGAACTACGTTGCAGGAATTTGTGCAAGCAGCTGAATTTGTGCTTTCGGGTGGAAATGAAAATGTATTGCTGTGCGAACGCGGTATCAGAACCTTTGAAACCGGAACACGCTTTACGCTTGATCTGTGCGGTGTGGAATGGTTGAAGCATTACACCAATCTTCCGGTAGTGCTCGATCCGAGTCACGCAATGGGCTATGCCTACGGTGTTGCAGGATTAACGCGTGCATGCACAGCTTTGGGAGTTGACGGGTTATTGATTGAAGTTCACCCGAACCCGAAAGTAGCCAAATCGGATGCCTCACAGCAATTGAATCACGCCGAGTTTGAAGCATTGTTAACCTCTATCAAACCGATTGCAAACGCAGTTGGTTATTCGATTGTATAATGCAGTATTTAGAACAAAATATTAAAGGATTGTGCACCAAGTTCGGTGTGGATTTCAACCAGTTTATGGCTGATTTTCAAGTGGACAGTGTAGGTGAATTATCCATGATCGATTTGGAAGCTTTTGCCGAAGAAAACGAAGTGGATTTGTATTCATTGCTCTACAAACCCCTGTTTGTGCTCGATCATTTAAAACCGCTTTTAGCTAAAATCAAGTTGCTGATTTTAGATGTAGACGGCGTAATGACTGATGCCGGTATGTATTATACCGAATCGGGCGACCAATTCAAAAAGTACAACGCAAAAGACGGAATGGCGATCATGAAAGCCCAGGCAATGGGACTTCGAATCGGTATTATTTCTTCTGCCTTTACCGATAAAATGGTCATTAATCGTGCCAATACCTTGAAAATACAGCATGTGTATGTTGGGCAAGAACCCAAATTAGACATTCTGAAACAATGGTGCACCGAGTTTGGGATTTCCCTCGATGAAGTTGCGATGATAGGTGATGACATCAATGACCTCCAGGTAATGGAAGCCGTTGGTTTTAGCTGTTGTCCGTCTGATGCGGTGCAAGTGGTGAAACACACCGTAGATGTTGTCTTGAACCTCAAAGGAGGAAGAGGCTGCGTCCGCGAATTGATAGATAATTATTTATTGGAACAACCAATTGGAAGTCCACAAAAAAGTTAGAATGGCTCAAGTTAAATTAGGTATTATCAGGGAAGGAAAAGTACCGCCGGACAAACGCGTTCCACTAACTCCCCAACAATGCCTACTGGTGAAAACGA
>JBILJP010000499.1:0-3190 GCA_044377135.1 Fluviicola sp. | reverse complement strand
CAGGTCCATGTGGTCCATGTACCGAAATTCACGTTGACAACCGCATTGAATCGGAACGCGCAAAAGGCGATGGAAAACAATGGGTAAACCAGGATCATCCGCAGGTTGTAGAAATCTGGAACAACGTTTTCATGCAGTTTAACCGCAAAGCCGACGGTAGCCTTGAACCGCTTCCTGCCACTCACGTAGATACTGGAATGGGCTTAGAGCGTTTGGCTATGACCATGCAAGGAAAAACATCCAATTACGATATTGATTTATTCCAAGCGTTGATTGGTCACATGGAACAAGTTTCCGGCAAAAAATACGGAGCTGATGAACCAACTGACATTGCACTGCGTGTAATTGCTGATCATATCCGTGCTATTGCTTTCTCTATTGCCGACGGACAATTGCCTTCTAATACCGGTGCCGGTTATGTCATTCGTCGAATTCTGCGCCGAGCAGTTCGTTACGGTTATCAAACATTGGGTTTGAAAGAACCATTTATGGCAGGCTTATCAGGTGTTTTGGCAACAGTAATGGGCGAAGCCTTCAATGAATTAAACACCCAAAGAAACCTCATTGAGCAAGTGATTCGTGAAGAAGAATTGAGTTTCTTCCGCACGCTGGAACAAGGGTTGAAACGCATCGAAAACTTGATGGATAGCGCTCGCGCTGCCAATAAAACCGTTCTTAGCGGAGCCGATGTATTTGAGTTGTACGATACCTTCGGGTTTCCATTTGACTTGACATCATTGATTGCTCGTGAAAACAACTTATCCGTTGACGAAGAGGCTTTTAACACCGAATTACAGCAACAAAAAGACCGTTCACGCGCCGCTACAGCCATTGAAACAGCTGACTGGGTAGAATTGAAAGAAGACTTAGATCAAGAATTTATTGGCTACGACGTCTTAAAAGCAAAGATTGAAATTGTAAAATACCGCAAAGTATCGCAAAAACAACGCACGTTTTATCAATTGGTATTTAACCTCACACCGTTTTATGCTGAAGGTGGAGGTCAAGTGGGTGATACAGGAACCATTTCCAACGATTTTGAAACCATTACCATTTTCGATACCAAAAAAGAAAACGGGCTCATCGTTCATTTATCGGAAACCTTACCTGAGCATTTGAGTGCTCATTTCACTGCGAAAGTTGACGTGAAAAAACGCCAGTTATCTGCTAGTAATCACTCGGCAACTCACTTATTGCACCACGCACTCAGAACTGTTTTGGGAACGCATGTGGAACAAAAAGGATCGTTGGTGAATCCATCGCATTTGCGCTTTGACTTCTCGCACTTTTCAAAAGTGACCGATGAGCAATTGGCAGAAATTGAAGCGATGGTGATTTCGGCCATTCGTGAAAACCAGCCCTTGGTTGAGAAACGTAATGTTCCGATTGAAGTGGCAACCGAAATGGGTGCGATGGCTTTATTCGGTGAAAAATACGGTGATACGGTTCGTGTGATCCAATTTGGTGATTCGGTAGAGTTATGCGGTGGAACACATGTGCAAACTACCGGTCAGATCAGTTTGTTCAAGTTGCGCTCAGAATCTGCAGTTGCTGCAGGAATTCGTCGTATTGAAGCCATTACAAACGAAGCTGTAGAACGTTATTACGCCGAACAAGAAGCAAAATTGGAAACCGTGAACGAATTATTGCGCAATCCGAAAGACTTGCCAAAAGCGGTAGAAGATTTGATTGCGCGCAACAATCAACTCACAAAGCAGGTTGAATTCTTCAAGAAAGAACAAGCCAAACAAGTGAAAGTGCACTTGAAATCTACGATTCAAACGCTAGGCGACATTTCGTTGCTGGAAGCCGTGATTGATTTGGATGCTGCTTCGGTGAAAGATATTCTCTTCCAATTGAAAGGCGAAGTTCCGAACCTGGTTTCCATTGTCGGATCAACAGATGAAGATAAATGCGCCATCAGTATTTGCATTGCTGAAGAATTGTCGGGAAGTAAAAACTGGCATGCGGGAACGATCGTGAAAACAGTAGCCCCACTTATTCAAGGTGGTGGCGGCGGACAACCGTTTTTTGCAACAGCAGGCGGAAAAGATGCGTCTGGCTTAGAAAATGCGATCCGCGAAGCGAAATCTTTATTGGCTCTCAATTGATAGTTGTATCGACTAGCTGATACACGACTTTTATATCCCACGAATTAGCGAATTATGAGGCTGCCTAACTTTTTAGACAGCCTCCAATATCTGTGAAAATCTGAGCACGTGTCAGTCACGACTAAGTCGGAGACGCCCTAAGGATGATCTGTGGCAAACAATATCTGCTTCTACTATTCTATTTTGAAAAAGTTTGTTTACGTGACATAATCTTTATTCAGTACTTAATGTCATTCCCCTTAGATGGATGAAAAAATCGTAATTCTATCGTTGGATATTGATCAATTGTTGACAAAATAATCGGTTGTTTTTGGTGGTAGTTTGAATTCTGTTTCTATCTTAGGAACGTCTTTCGTAACTTAAACCGGCTTTATTATTCGTAAAATCGCTTCCGCTTTAGCTACGTTTAGATGCTAAACTTTTATCAAAATCTACTTTATGAAGAAATTATTTTACCTTTTAATTGCTCCGGTTGTATTGAGCTTAGGTGCTTGCAACATGGCTGATGACGCTGATTACGAAAACATGGCCAATGACATTTGTGACTGTGTAAATAAAAACACAGATGGTATTTCGGAAGGAATGAAAACAGCCATTGTTGATGCTGTAAATTCTGGAAAAGATGTGGAAACAGCCGTTCAGGAAGTTGCCATGAAAGATCCTGCTCAAGCTATGAAAGATGCAGAAAAAATGATGGGCTTGGAAGCTGGTATGACCAAATGTGGTCAAGACCTCGAGAAAAAGTACGAAAACGTTTATTCGTCTGAAACAGAAGCTGAAGTGCAAAAGAAATTGGTGGAAACACTAAAAAAGAACAAATCTTGTTCATTTACTTATGCTATGTATAAGTTGGGAACTCAAATGCAATAAGCATCTCACCTTTTTTGAAACGCTCATTCGCCCATCGGTGGATGAGCGTTTTTGTTTATCTTCCTTTTGAACCAAACTCCTACTTTGTTGTACCGGTTTTAAAATAACAGTTATGCAACGTTTACTGATCATTCCGATTTTATTCATCCTGAGTACGACAGCCTCTTGGGCCAATGAGACCTTTAAACGAGTACCCAATTTTTGGGTTG
>JBILJP010000497.1:0-3203 GCA_044377135.1 Fluviicola sp. | reverse complement strand
GCAGCACTTAGAAAACAATTGAAGCTTTCGCAAACGGAACTAGCCAACCAATTGAATACGTCGGTTTCGGTGATCTCGCGGTATGAACGTGATGAAATGGTGCCGTCTATTGATACGGCTAAAAAACTCGCTGCTTTGCTTGGTACATCTGTGGGGTATCTGCTCGGTGAAACCGAAAACGATAATCTGCTCAAAGACCCACGCATGACCGACCGATTAAAAGACGTAGCCACCTTCTCGCCCGATGAACAACAACAGGTACTCTTTACACTTGATGCCGTGATCAGAGAAGTGAAGAACCGCAAAACATACGGGAACTAAAACCGTTTGCCATGCAACTCTCTGAGCAGGAACTCCTCGATTGTAAAGAACTCTTCAAAGAGCAGTTTCAACAACTCATTGATGACTTTACACAGCAATTGCCCTACGCCGATGCTACCAAACGAAAATACACCAGCCTGCTTGGGTGGCTCAATGAATACATTTACGGATATACCGAAAACTTAGAAGTGGCTACCATAAAACCTTCTGAGGTATGCAGTAAGTTCTATGCCTACGCCAAATACGATTACGACTTTGAACCCAATTATCACAAACGGATACTACAGTTCTTTTTGTTTATTGATCAACTTGGGTATCACAACCCGAAGGTTGTTAAACATCTTAGGAATAAGTGAAACCTCCATCAACTACCCTGAAACACGAGGTCTCAGTTCTGGTCTTTATCTTTGATTGTGACATCTTTTAGTGCTTCGGTGATACTTAAACATCCCCTAATACGAAACACTATAAAAAATGTTATATGACTGAAAAAAAGATTCTTAAATCAAAAATGATTCTTCTTCAACTACCCTGAAACACTACCAGTGACAAAAACTAAAAACCCCGCCGGTAGCTTACCAACGGGGTTGTAGTTATTATCTTTCTGCTTGGGTTGTGGGACTTCTTCTTAAAAATTAAACCCATCATTTGAAACGTTACCGTTAACTTAAGCCAACGGTCTGTTCCAAATATCTTTACCAAATTTTTTAAGCAGTAAATCTGTAAGTTCCTGACGGGTTACAGGCTTTAATCCTGAATAATCAACTTCGCTCTTTCCACCAGTATAATCTATCATATTAAAATAAATATCCTCACCTTTTGAACTAAGACCAACAATAGTATAAGGTTCATTAACAGGAACCATAAATGACAATTTTCCATCACTTGTAGTTTTGGGAGGAACTGAAGAATTATAGTTTTTCAAAATCAAGTAATAAGAAGCCCCTATACTTTCTTTTGGAACGGTTACAATTAATGGCGCTGTTTTTCCTTCAATGTATCTATCACAATTAATCCAGCCCATTTTAGATATATTGAACACGTAGTTTACCAAATACTCATTTTTGATCTTACGATCAATTTGAACACTTTGCTCACTATTTATCTTATTTTTTCTAAATGATGAATCTCGCAATGGTGGCTCGGCTGTTGATACATCTATTCTAACCGTATTTTTCTTACTATTTCTTACTAAATCATCTACTGGATCAGAAAGCATTTTTCCTTCAAATAAAGCCCAGCTTATTTGACCATTCTTCTCAACACCGTCAAAAATATTAATCCCTTCTTTTGTTTGCTTAGTTGGCATTTTTATACTAAGATTCCCTTGCCCAATTTTCAATGTATCACCTTCTTCACTTAAAGCATTTAGGTAAATCATTCCTTCCGTTTCTAATAGTTTTCCATCTGTTGTTTGCGTAGAAAGCCCATTAAGTATCATGTCCTGTATGCTATAACATTCGATCAGTTCTATTTTTACATTTCCCTGCACTTTACCAAAACAACCTCTTGGAAAAGTAAGTATTGTGCCTTGTTCGCCCTTTATTATTTGTTGCTTGCTCGTATTTAACTCAAAGGTTTGTACTATTTGTTCGTGCTTTGGATTATAAGCAACTAAAACATTGTTTGTATTCTTGTCAGTTTCATTTGTAATCTTTTTATTCTCTGAACTACAGGAAAAAAAAGAAAAAAAGATGATTAAAAGCATTGATTTAATAAAAAAATTCATCATAATTATTTTAAGGCATTGAAACAATTTGTAGTGTTGGAGTTTGAACTGGTGGATTAGTTTGGGTAGCTTGGACATCACTACTCACGGGAGAAGATACCAATGAATTCGGGTCTGCAATTCCAACCATAGTTGGATCAGTAGCAGGGTCAAACGCTGTAAAATTAACTCGAGCAGTTGGATTTACAGCACTTATTGAGGCTCTAGCCGCTGTTTGAAATGCCGCAACATCATTAGGTGTCATGTTTTGATTATAACTTATCATAACCCTTACATTACTTATTGCACTGCCTGGAGGTATACCCGCAGTAAGGTTTGCAATAGCTGCATTAGCTTGATTTCCCATTATTGTTCCTGCAGCAGCGGCATTATTAAACAATGGAGTAGCTATTGACGCCCACTGACCACCGAGTTGAAAAGCCTGACCACCTAAATTTTGTTGAAGAGGTAATTGGGGAAATGTCGTAGTCTGAGCCGGAGCTAGTATATTAACCGACTCAAATTGATTATTTGGAAATTGACTCGGCTGAGTCGCACCATCCACAAAGACTGTTCCTTGTACTTGTGTTGTACCCGTTGCTATACCTGTTGTCTGGGGTGCTGCAGTTTGAGCTTGCGCAGAATATCCTTGACCATTAAAGCTGTTTATTCTTTGCATGTCTGCTCTACTTATCACAAAACGCCCACCGTTAACAGCATTCATAATATTTACTTGGCTACCATCAGGCAATGATAAAATCGCTTTTAGCTTATACGCAGGATTACCAATAGCATCAACAGCATTCAAAGGCTCTAATCCTTCAAACTCTCTACTGTCTAACACCCGATTACCTGAGAAACTGTAAGGCGAATAGTATGGATATTTATCACTCAACGGATCGATCGCAAAGAATCGTCCGATTCTAGGGTCATGCATACGATACTCAAAGTTCACCGAGTTATTCGCGCCTTTTAGCTCATCGTCTTTTTCTTGACCTTGAAATGAGTAGCGGTAGTCTGAAACGCTTCCATTTCGATATGTGAGAACCTGACCAAAGGGGTATCCGTCTTTGGATTTTTTTGAAAATGCGGACACCCTCGGTAGATGCCCTCCCTCAAAAAATGAAAAAATTTTCTGCGCCCCTGTGGTTGTGTTCATTATCTAAAAAAACGG
>JBILJP010000495.1:0-3205 GCA_044377135.1 Fluviicola sp. | reverse complement strand
CGAAATTTACGGCATGGCTCAGTTTAAAGATTGGATTCATGCCGCACGATTGCGAACGCTTCCATTATCGGTTTCAGGTATTTTGGTAGGATCGCTACTGGCATTGCAAAACGGACATTGGAATCCGTTGGTGTTTGTATTGGCGCTTTCTACAACGTTGTTGTTTCAAATTCTTTCCAACCTGGCGAATGATTTGGGTGACACGCTGAAAGGAGCAGATAATGCCAATCGGGTTGGTCCGGAGCGTGCCGTTCAATCGGGCGCTATTTCCATTGACGCCATGAAACGTGCGGTTGCCATTACCGCCATTTTATCGGGCATAAGTGCCGGCGCGTTGATTTGGAAAGGAACAGCCAACCTAAGCATGAATAGCGTTTACGGTTATATTGGACTTGCTGTTGCCTGCGTTTTGGCCGCCATTACGTATACCATGGGAAAACGCGCTTACGGCTATTTCGGTTTGGGAGATGTGTTTGTGTTTATCTTTTTCGGATGTGTGAGCGTAATTGGCGTTTATCCGCTTTTCGCCGATGGTTTGATCCTTGAATTGATCTTTCCTGCAATTACGATCGGACTGCTGAGTACGGCCGTTCTCAATCTCAACAACATGCGCGATCAGATCAACGATGCTTCGGTAGGAAAACGAACATTGGTCGTGAAACTGGGGTTCAAGAACGCGAAAATATATCACTTGACATTGGTCATTACGGCCATGTTGAGTTGGATTGCTTTCCTGATTTTCAAACAGCATTGGATCGGTTTTATTTCATGTTTACCTTTTATTTTATTGTTAAAGCACATCTTCTTTGTTGTGAAAAACAACGAACCACGAGCCTTTGACCCGGAATTGAAAAAAGTAGCTTTATCTACCTTTTTTATTGCGGTGTTGTATACCATTTCAGTCATCATTGTCACATGGAATACCGTAGCTTACTAGGCACAATTCCAGACGGACTGCAAGCGTCGTTTGAAGCGCACACCTTATTGTTTAAACAACCAAGTGGTACCAGTCGCGGAGTTTTAACGGAGAAAAAACTGTGGCTCATTCGTCTGTGGTCGGTTGAAGATAAAACAGTTGTCGGAACCGGAGAATGCAGTGTTATTCCTGGATTATCTCCCGATTTCAGCACGGTTGATCACTACGAAACCGAACTTCAGGCGATCGCAGAAAACCCGGCTCATTTCCTGAGAAACCCACAGTTACTAAGTACAAAACCTTCCTTACTTTTCGGACTTGAAACCGCATTTATCGATTGGAAAAACGGTGGGAAAGGTGACTTTTTTGAAACTTCTTTTTCTCTCGGAGAACGTTCCATTCCGATCAACGGCTTGGTTTGGATGGGAAGTGAGCAGTTCATGCACCAACAAATTGAACAGAAATTAGCGGATGGCTTTTCATGCATTAAAATGAAAGTTGGTGCCATTGATTTTGAAACGGAAATTGCGCTTCTGGAAAGCATTCGCAAACGTTACTCCGCTGATCA
This sequence comes from Fluviicola sp., assembly GCA_044377135.1. Classification (GTDB taxonomy): domain Bacteria; phylum Bacteroidota; class Bacteroidia; order Flavobacteriales_D; family Crocinitomicaceae; genus Fluviicola. The sequence continues at coordinate 1,721 of JBILJP010000495.1, read as the reverse complement.
AATTACCCTACGTGTAGACGCAAACGGTGCTTTTTCACTTAAGGAAGTTGATGAAAAACTGCAACGCCTGGCCGATTTGGATATTCATTCCATTGAACAACCGATTGCAGTGGGTCAACATGATGCTTTGCGCGATTTATGTCAGCGAACTCCTCTTCCTATTGCTCTTGACGAAGAACTGATTCCTGTTTACAAATCGCAAGAAAGAGTAGCTTTACTCGAGTTTGTAAAACCCCAGTACATTATCCTGAAACCGAGTTTACACGGAGGTTTTTTAGGGTGCTTGGAATGGATAGAACTCGCTGCAAAAAACGAAATTCCATGGTGGATGACTTCGGCTTTGGAGTCGAACATCGGTTTAAATGCCATTGCTCAGTTTACCGCAACGTTTGATCCTATTATTCCGCAAGGATTGGGAACAGGTGGGTTGTATGAAACGAATTTTGAAACGCGGTTGGTGATAGAAAACGGCGCACTTTTCAAGCGATAATAACCCACGTAATATTGCAAAATGACGTGCCAAAAAAACACCCGTAATTTTGCAATATTACGTGGAAAGAAAAATCAGTTATTCGACCATTTTTAAAGGAAAATCCCCAGATTTCTTTCACAAAAAAAAGGGCCTCGATAAATCGAAGCCCCAGGTTAAATCTTATTTTAAAAATCATCTTATCAATTCCACAAATCCGTGTCCTTCTAATGTATCGCCGGTAACACCTGTAACAGTGTATTGATAGAAGTAAACACCCTCGCTTGCCGGATTTCCGTTTACTTTTCCATCCCAAACCGGATTGATTCCTGAACCTGTATACACCGTGATTCCCCATCTGTTGGTAATGGTAAATTCAATATTCGTGGCATTGGTCGTAGTTAATTCAAAGAACGGGTTTTCCTCGTTTCCGTCAGGCGTAAACACATTCGGCGCTATGACTGTCGGATAAGGGAAAATACACGATCCGTCATTCACCGTAGCTATCGGATTGTAATTGGTCGCCAGCGGATCCGTACAACCGCAGACGTAGGCATTGATGGCAATCGTAGCCGTATCCGGACATTGACCGTCGAATGAAACAATCAACTGAGCTGTTCCCGGTGCAATGTAAGTTTGTGTTTGCGCATTGAGGTTATTCACATTTGCCGTTTGTCCGTTACCGAACGTCCAGGCATAATTATCGGAATGTTTACTGGTATTGGTAAACGTCACATCAAGCGGTTCACATCCGTCAACAGTTGATGCAGAGAAAATAGCTTCGGGTGCATCCAAAATGTACAACGTATCCGTTGAAACCAAGGTGTCACCACAATCATTCACCGTGTAAGCAGTGATGATTACTGTTTCAGGACCGTCATCGATACCGTCATCAGTAGGATTCAACGTTAAGACTATCGTATCTTCACCAGGTAAAAAAGTTACTGGATTGATCATATTATTAAAATCACTCCCCTGTGTTGCGTTACCAGCAATCGTATAATTTACAATCAAGGTATCTGCCGCCTGGCTTGTAGGTCGCGTAAATACAAATTGTGCATTTGTACATCCTTCAATTACAGTACTGTCTCCATTAATAGTTGCAATTGCAATATTTACAACTTCTGACTGAAAGCTTCCTGCTTCAAAAAACACATCTGTATCTAAGACACCATCCTGACAATCTGCAACCGCAAATTTAAAATGATATGTTTCACCGCAAATCACATCAAAACCAATTGAAAGTGGAGTC
>JBILJP010000496.1:0-3205 GCA_044377135.1 Fluviicola sp. | reverse complement strand
GAATGGTGCGGTCCTTGTAAAAAAATGAAACCTTCTTTGGAAGAAATTTCAAAAGAAATGCAAGAAACCGTAAAAATTGTTCGCATCGATGTTGATCAAAATCCTGAATTGGCTAAATCGTTGAAAGTAGATGCGTTGCCTACAATTTTCGTTTATAAAAACAACGAAATTACTTGGAGTCAGGTAGGGTTTGCTGAAAAAGAAACCTTAGTTGAACACTTAAAATGAAAGTTCTTAATTTTTTTTGAAACCTTTTTAAAACATCCCCGTTAGAGTCATTAACGGATCAATTATTAACATCTACAGGTTAAGGGAAAAAGGCTTTTGTCAGTTGACAGAGGCCTTTTTCTTTGATTGAAATGTCCATTCTACGGTGTTTGCGGTAGTGCAGCCAATTCTTTTTTTTTGTAGCTTAGTCCATTCAAACCAAAGCTAAATGAAAAAAACAGTACTTCTCTCCGGAATGTTGTTAACTGGCATGCTCTCCTTTGCTCAGCAGTTCCAATTAATTTCCAATGATGATAGTGGCATAGCCATTGGTCATACATTAAAAGAAATGCCTTATCAATATGTTGCGATCAATGGTCAGCAATACATTGACTTCGGCAAAACGCACCAGGTGATTTCCATGGAAAATGGAATGCCTGCTATGCCGCTTTACCACACTTCCGTTCAGCTTCCTGCAAAAGGAAACTCGATTTTGGTTGTTGAGTATGATGGCGTAACTGAAATTCAGAATGTGGAAGTGGCTCCATCGAAAGGGAACCTAAAACGCAATGTGGATCCTGCTTCTGTGACGTACACGTTTGGAGCGGCGTATCAGCAGAATGCCTTTTATCCGTCTTCAATCGCCACATTAAATGATCCGTTTGTATGGCGCGAATCAAGAGGTCAAACAATTACCATTTCTCCGTATCAATACAATCCTGTGACGAAAGTATTGCGTGTGCATGAGAATATCCGTGTGCGTTTGGTGGTTCAGCCTGATGTTGCCGGAATCAACGAAACAAAAGTTTCAAAAATAGATCCTGTTTTAGGTAGCTCTCAGCAACGTTTCTTTATCAACACAGCAACCGATACTCAAAAATATACGGCGATAGATGAAGACGGTGAAATGCTAATCATTACTGCCGATGCTTTTTCAGCTGATATTTTACCGTTGGTTAACTGGAAAAATCAGAAAGGAATCAAAACTACGGTGGTTACAACTGCTGTTGCCGGTGCTACAGATACTGAGATCAAAGCCTACATTCAAAACTTTTATGCTTCTAACCCTGATTTAGTTTACATTTTGTTAGTAGGTGATCACGCTGAAGTTCCTTCGCATACATACGGTGTAAGCAGCGGTGAAGATCTATGGTCAGATTCATACTACGGACAATTGGCGGGTGGAGCAAATGATTATTATCCGGAAGCATTTGTAGGTCGCTTTTCAGGAACTTCAGCGCAAATAAAATTGATGGTAGACAGAACGTTGGAATACGAAAAAAATCCTGCTGCCGGAGATTGGATGGAGAAAGCCATTGGTCTGGGTTCAGGTGAAGGTTCAGGAATTGGTGATGACGGTGAGGCAGATTGGCAACATTTGCGTAACATTCGCACCCGATTAATGAGCTATGGTTACTCATCTGTTTATGAATTTTACGATGGTTCAAGAGGTGGTGAAGATGCAAGTGGTGATCCTAATTCTACCATTATCCTTCCTGCCGTAAACGATGGAGTAGGGTTGTTTAATTACACCGGACATGGTGCGCAAAACACATGTGTTACAGGAAACTTTACGTCTACCAATATCAATGCGGCAACCAATAACGGGAAATATCCGTTGGTGGTTTCTGTTGCGTGCAACAACGGAACATTTACTTCAGGAACGTGTATTTCGGAAGCGTGGTTACGTGCAGATAATGCTTCAACTCCGACTGGAGCGATCGGAGCGGCTGGTTCCTCTATTTTGATGGCATGGGCTCAACCGATGCAAACGCAAGACGAAATGGCCGAGTTGATTGCAGAAGCCTATCCTTCTAACAAAAAAACAACTGTTGGTGGATTATTCTATAATAGTCAAGCAAGTATGTTGGAGCAATATCCAGGCGGAGTTGACGGGAAAGAAGTAATGCAAACATGGGTGTATTTCGGTGATCCATCTGTGCTTTTCCGCAACAAACAAACCATGGCAATAAACGTGACTCACGTAGCACAAGTGCCTATGGCAACCACTTCTTTAACGGTGAATTGCGACGTTGAAGGTGCGCTTGTAGCTGTTTCGCAAGACAATGTTCTGATCGGTCGCGGAATCGTAAGTGGTGGAACGGTGAATATTACGTTCCCTGCATTGGTTTCTAACCTACCATTGGCTGTTACTGCAACGAAACAAAATTACGGAACATACCAAGGTCCGGTTCAAGTTGGAAACGGTCCGGCTGGAATTGAAGAATTGAGTAACACGGTAACCATGTACCCGAATCCTGCTACTACAACTGTAAGTATTGTAAGCAGCGAATCGATGATTGAATCGGTGGAGTTGGTAACCCTTGCCGGACAAGTAATCGGTACTTTCGGGGTTGCTAACGGAGTTGCTACACTTGATGTATCAACCATAGCTGCAGGAAGCTATATTGCTCGTGTTACAACAGCAAAAGGCATTGCAATCAAACGATTGGAAGTGGTGAAATAACGAAACAAAGAACTTTACATCAAAAAGCCCCGTCTGCCTTAGGTTGATGGGGCTTTTTGATTGATTTCTTCTGAAAAGGAACGATTGCTTTGACTATTTTTACCGCATGAAAGAAGCGGTAGACGTGGTAGTGATTGGTGGCGGAGCAGCAGGTTGTTTTGCGGCCATTCAAGCAGGAACCCATTTTCCGGATGCGCGAATTGTGATACTGGAACGCGGAATAAAACCACTTGCCAAAGTAAAAATTTCAGGTGGCGGACGTTGCAATGTCACCAATACCGTTTCCGATCCGGTTGAACTTTCAGTAAACTATCCAAGAGGAGAGCGATTTCTTCGAAAAGCGTTTTATGCGTTTTCTTCTTCCCACATGATTCAGTGGCTTGGCGATCGGGGCATCGAATTGCGCGAATATCCTGATGGCTGTTTGTTTCCTGTCACCAATGATTCGCAAACCATCATCGATTGTTTTTTGTCAGAATTAAAAAAGTTGCGTATTCCGCTTCGTTTAGAATCGCGGGTTGATGCCATTCA
>JBILJP010000494.1:0-3215 GCA_044377135.1 Fluviicola sp. | reverse complement strand
ATATGCCAAACGCAAGCGATAGAGCGATTCTGCTTTTAAAATGGTTGTAGTGCCTGAAATCTGAAAATACTGTGTTTCTTCCTCTTTCAATTGAATCCCGTAATCGACATAAGAAGCCGATTTATTCGGTGATTGTTTCACTTCACCTGCAATTGCATACTGATTGGCTTTTCCTTCCGGTAAATCCATTAACGTAACCGCATGCGTCAAGCAATACGATTCAAACGTTTGTTCATGGTTTGCAGATTGCTGCGTGTCTCTTGATGCGGAAGTTTTATTGGATTGTTGAGCATTTGAATAGCTACCAATCAACAATAAAATCATTAGTGAGCAAAGTGTTTTCATAGTAAACATTTTATTCTTAGACCAACTTAATTAAGAAATAGTTGCGTCAAGGTAAAAATAAAAATCAATTTAACAGCACAAAAAAAGCCGATCTGTATTAAACGGATCGGCTTTCTTATTCAAGATCAGACTATCTATAAAGCTGTATAAACCCTTGCTTGTTTAACTCTTGGTCATCCAAGGTAATTGTCTTGATATTGTAGAAATAAACTCCTGCCGAAACCGGATTTCCATTTCGGTCATTACCGTTCCATGTATCATACTGATCCTTGAATTCGTAAATCACATTCCCCCATCGGTTGACAATGATACATTCGAATTCTTTGAAAATATCTCCCGGATTCAGTAAAGACCAACCGTCGTTGAGGTTATCGCCGTTTACGGTAAGTACGTTTGGCAAATCAATATCACAAACGCGTGCTTCAACAAAAATGGAATCAATAGAGAACCCACATGAATTTTGTACGATGATACTGTAATAACCTTCGGAAGCTACTGTGGTTTGAATGGTAGTTGCGCCTGTATTCCAAAGATACGAATCAACAAACGGTACCAATTCAGGTGGAACATAACCACTGATTTCAATTGATCCTCCATCACAGAAGAAAACAGAATCATCAATACCAACCCATAAATACGGTATAAAATCTAAAGACAACGTATCCGAATCGCCGCACACAGGCTCTGTAAACACCAGGTTGTAAAAGCCGTAAGTATCGATCGATAGACCGGTATTGATATCGGTTGCATCTCTAAACGTTACATTACCTGCCGAATTGTAGTATGTCCACGCACCTGAAGGTCCTCCAGTATTCAGATTAAACTCTAAGGAGTCACCACAAATTTGCGGGATTTGATCAATTACTACTGGTGCTTGTGTTGTAATGGTAAAGGTGGTGTCATTCGGGCATCCATATTTACTAACCAGATGCACATTGTAGGTTCCTGTTCCCAATGAATTACTGAACATGGAATCTTGTGCCGGATTTGGTAAGTTCCAGGAGATTGAACTCATATTTACTGAATCTTCAACAACCAGCAACTCCAGATCTCCCGGACAGATAAAGAAATCTTCGGTGAAATTAAACTGCGGTTGATCTCCGTAAATGATGGAAACGGTATCAGAAACACCACAGTTATCGTCTGTAAACACCAGATTGTACGTTCCCGGATTAGGGAATGTTACGATTGTATTGATAGCCGTATTGGAAGCAAACGTTGGAATTCCACCCGATGGTGCATAAGACCAAACGCCTGATCCGCTGCCGCCGGTGTTTTGTGTGAACGTATACGAATTGACACACACCGTATCATCTGCTTGAAGTATCAATGCTGGTTGTGTAACAATTGTAAACGTGGTATCAAAAGAACAAAGACCTAACGTATCGGTTAGCGAAACAGTATATTGTCCGGGTGTCAAGTAATTACTATACATCGAATCGAGCGCCGGATTACCTAATCCCCAGTTAATGACGCCATAATTCAATGAATCGGCAATTGTAATGAGTGAACCTGTTGCCGGAGGACAGAACGTAAATGAACCTTGTAAATCCAGGTTAGAAGGTTCTAAAATGGTAATCAGTTCTTCTATCCGTTTGTAACAACCGTTTAAGGAAACCGTAACCCCATATACTTGTGTGCTACCAAGTACATCCGTCGGATCATTGGATAAATCATCCCACAGATAGGTATCATACGGTCCGTTTAAAACAGATAAGGTGACGGAATCACATCCGATCAGAGGCGTTAAAACAGGATTTATGGTGGAGGTTCCGGAAGAATCAATATAGATCACAAAAGACAAGGTTGTTACTCCCGGAATCGGCGCGTAATCATCTGTTGCTGTTACATCAATAGTATAATATCCTGCATCGGCCGGATCACCAATAATGCGTAATACCAATTGTGCGGTATTGCCCGAAACATTCGCTATTTGTTGCAAAGAAGCCAACCCACCATTGGAATAAGTAATCGATGTACTCTGGTTACCTTCCGGCGATAAGAAATTGATCGAAATATCGGCAGTATCTCCAACAGAGCATACTTTAAAGGTATCACAAGAAGAAACACCATCCGGAATAGGTGGAATGTTCCCCACATTGCAGGCATCAAATGCAAATGATTTGTAATCCAACCAACTAATTCCATCCGGATTACCCAAGGCTCCGTCAAAATCGCTACCAGCGTGGTCGAAACGAGAGATTAAGAAGAATGAAACACCATCTCCTTTGTTTGCACCAGCAGTAGCTGGCACACCTCCAAAGCCATTAACACCTTGTGAAGCACTCCCAGTTGTCCATTGCATGTCTTTGTAACAAAAAGCAACGTTACCTGATTCAATGACCGGATCAGTACCATCCGTAATAGTTAATTGAAACGTATTTCGTTTATCACCTTGTTCATTAAAATAACCAACATCTACCCAGTTAATATAAACAGCAGTCGGTGTTATTTTATAGACCACTTGACCTAATACATTACCAGGACTCCCCGTGTCAACATCAGCCCAAAAAGGCGCAACTATCGCATTTCCTGCTGAAGGAAAAGCCGATGCACTAAAAGTAGATAGAGGACCGGTGAAAGTGATATTCCCATTATTATTGATGTAAATGGAAGTATACGTCTGCCCATACAAACAAAAGTTGAACGGAATGGGAATAGATGCAGAAGATCCGTCATCATTCGGTGCGAGCGCCAAAAGATAAGTAGCATCTGGCTCAATATAACAATTACAAGAGGAAGACTTGATCTGTCCCAAACTTGGTATTTCAGGAGCCACAACCGGATTTTGCATATCCGGATTGGGCAATATCGTTAATCCTGAAAGCGTTCCATTTGCCTTCATTTGATGATATTCCGGTGAATCAACC
>JBILJP010000143.1:0-11310 GCA_044377135.1 Fluviicola sp. | reverse complement strand
ACATGATAGGTTTTTCCGTTCATGACATGCGTTTCTTGCTGCGCCGAAGTCACCCGGATGAGAATCAGGAGGAGGAAGGTGATGGTGTATTTCATGGGTTATTGTTTTGTTGAAAAGAGGGAATAGTCTATTGTTTCGATGGTTTGATAATTCTTATCGCCATCGGCATGTGCTTTTTTATGGGTAATACGAATGGGGCGTTTTTTGGCATCGAATCCGAATACACTTACGTTGCGTGTCACAAATTCCTGATCAACGAAAGTCGAATCAATGAAACCGGTAAAAACGCCTTTTTTGGAGTACGTAAAATGACGATGCTGCGTAAACGGATAATCGGTCCAGCGGATCATGTGCGGATAATTGTCATTGTGATAATCGTAATGCGTTACATTGCGTTCGGTTACAGTATTGCGCACCTGGTAGCGTTTTTCAGGTTTGCGTGGAGTTCCCCTTATTACCCAGTCATTTTCGCTCGGGTGACCAATGGAATCAATTGAAAGCGGACCCCAGTATTTTTTGTTGGGGAAGTAATGATAACGCACATCGTTGTAATTGTCTTCGTATTGCTCTACCCGTTTGCGCGGTTTGTTTTTATCTAAACACACATAAGCTTCTGTCGATTCGTCATCGTTGGAAACCATGGGTTGCAGAGGCTTGATGCGAAAAAATGTTGGGAAAGCAGTTGGAATCAAGGCGTATTTTCGTTCCGAAATCTTCAATCCTTCAGCATATTCGTTGCGTTCAACGGCAATTAACTTCCCTGCCTCGTCAAACGTGTAAATGATCTTTGTTTTCAGATCTGAAACGGGTTGACCGCCGTTCTCTTCATCTAATTGTGTACTCCGGTAAATTCGCCAGGTAAACGATTGAATCCGTTGGTTGCGAATAATGGAATCATTAAACCAAAACGGAAAGTTCAACTGAGTGGCGATTTCTTCCTGAAAAAAGAGCGGATGAATAATGGAAGGTTGTGCCACCGTGGTGACTTTTTTCACACTGTTTTTACCGCCGCAAGCATACAACAATAACAGGAAACAACCGACAATCAGAACTCGTTTACTCATAGTGATAAAAATACTTTTTAATTGGTTTGGATGGTTGTGATTGTAAAGAATTGTTTGAGACGTTTTTTACAGTGATAAAAACGCGTTAAACAGATCAGTTTTGGGTCATTTTTAACTATTTGTGTGCACAATGATGTTTATTTTTCAAACTATTTCATCAATTCTTCTAATTGATTTACTTCAATTTAAGAACCATGGTACGTGTTTTGTGTTTTCACATTAAATTTGATAATGTTTCGATCGCTATTCATCTTTTTATGTACCATTGGTATATCATTTATCGGTTATTCTAAACCGGTAAATCTAACGGTAAGTTATAAAGCAGATTCACAAAGTAAACTGAAAATCGACCAACTTACTCAGGTTTGTTTTACTCCGGTAAATGATATAGGAGCACTCAATTTTGGTTTCATAAATTGTACTTATTGGGTGAAACTTGAATTACGGGATTTAACACCGAAAGCTGATTATAATTTACTCATAAACACGATTGTTCCGGATACAATTGAGGTGTATGAGTTGAGTTCCGGCGGATTTTCAAAAAAGATTATTGGAGAAGGGGTTCCGAGTGATGAACGATTTTTACACTATCCATTCACGGCCACAGAAACAACAGGTGTGATCTACCTCAAATTAATGAACAACGGACAACCGCTTTCGCTTCCTTTGTCTGTGAAGACTACCTTAGAAATGCAGGCTGACAGTGCGTATGATTTTCTTGCGTTAGGGATCATTTATGGATTTGTGTTTCTGATTTTGGTATTGAACATCATCCTTTTTTTGAACACCTTCGAACGGATTTATGTCTATAGTTTACTGTTTAATGTGTTTTCCTTGTTTGTATTGTTTTACTTTGACGGAATCATCAAACTAGTTGTTTTTACCGATTCTCTTTATTGGAACAATGAGTCCGTCGCAATTGCATTTTGCGGAAGTTTCATTTTCTCGAATCTATACATTTCTGAGTTTTTGAATGTCCGCGCAAAAGGAGGTCTCTACAAAACTCTTTTTTCGACCATTAACATCCTTTTTTTCATCATTCTAGTGCTTTCCTTTTGGCACCCGTTCGGTTTTAATTGGTATTTGATTATCAACCTTTACCTAACCTCTGTAGAAGCTGTATTGCTTTTCTTTTGCATTATCCGTGTGCGCACGATCGAACAAGATTATTTTGTTATTCAGTTTATTGGTGTTATAAGTCTGATTGTATTCGGAACGATTACACAGCTGTATTTTTTTGGAATTTTACCGATCAATTTTCTGACAGTTCATTCCGTACATTTTGTAGTGTTGCCACAGTTGTTGATTCAAGCAGTAGCATTGGGAAGACGTTTGTCAATTTTGGTAAGTGAAAAATTGCAATTGCAATTGAGCCTTATCAAATCTGGAGAAGAATATTCGCACTCACTGATTACTACGCTAGAAGATGAGCGAAAACGACTTTCGAATGAGTTTCATGACGGAATCGGACAAAATATATTGGTCATTCGAAACGGCATGTTGAAAATGCGAAAACAAAACGTAACAGAACAACAGAAAAGCATGATTAATGAAATGATAGATTTGAGTGCTTCCACATTAGATGAATTGAGGATGATTTCTCAAAATTTGAGACCAACAATTCTTGATTCATTCGGTTTAACGGAATCATTGTTGAGCATGATCCGCAAACTGAACGAAGTAGGTGAAATGAAATTTCATTTTAGGTGCAACGAACCAATTGATGGTTTAATTGCCAAAGACAAGGAGATCAATGTCTATAGAATACTACAGGAACTCACCAATAATATCTTAAAACATTCATCGGCTCCTCAAGCCTTGATTGTTGTCGCGAAAAACCGGCAGGAAATTCGTATAACAGTAGAAGATAACGGTATCGGATTTGATTTGACTCACCGTCAATTGAGCAAGCCTAGTAACGGACTCACAGGAATTAAGGAACGGGTAAATATTCTAAGCGGTACTGTCATTTTTGATTCCAAACCGACTTGTGGTACAACTGTTATTATTACGCTTCCAATTTCACAATTATGAAAAGCACCTTATCTGTTTTATTGGTTGACGATCATCCCATTTTTTTAAAAGGATTGATAGATGTGCTCACGGAAGAGTTGGATGGTGCTGATTTGCATGCCTTTACTTCTCCGTTAAAAGCACTTCAAAGTATAGAGTGCAACAGCTATCAGGTTGCTATTCTTGATTTAGATATGCCTGAGATGAATGGTATAGAATTGCATTCCGTCCTAAAAAACCACTGTCCGTCAATCAAATCAATTTTGCTCACAATGCACAAAGAAGCTGATATCATTCGCTCGGTAATGGCAAGAGGATTCAATGGCTATGTTTTTAAAGACGACGCTATAGATGAACTCGTAACAGCTATCGAACGTGTTTTAAGTGGTAAAAATTATTGTTCATCCTATTCAATGATTAAAGATGATCCCGATCCGGTTGGGTTATTTCATGCTATGACTAAAACTGAGCGTTTGATCCTGAGAGGTATTTCGGAAAATAAAACAAGTCGGCAATTGGCAAGTGAATTGTTTGTTAGCATTAAAACAATTGATAATCATCGCAATAACATCTCCCGAAAGCTTGGGTTACAAGGCAGTAATAGTTTGCTGAAATTTGCCTTGTTGAATAAGCGTTTCTTGTGAATGGCCCCTAAAAATGAGTGGGACTACCTATTTTTTGAGAAGTGTTGATCTTATTTCTTTGCTGAAAATCATTATTTATAAAAAGAACTAACGATGAAGAAAAAAGAAGAACAAGTTGATGAATCATTGTCATCAGTCTTTACAGAAAACATGACACAAGAAGAAAAGGAAAATCTGCAAAAATTTCTAGAATACATGAATAGTGATAACTATCGTGGATTTTCTGGTTGCGGACATGCTCATAAAGATGAAAACGGTGTTTTATGGAATGATGCCGGTCATAGAACACAAATAGAACGAGCTATTTGGATACTGGCTTCGCTTGAACCGGGAAATGAATTTTTATCCTTGTGGTCGCTCAAAGCGTTTAGAGACGGATTTTATCTTGGCTTATGGCAAGCTGATTACAAGAACCCTTGGTTTAATATGTTGGATTTTAGACCATTTGTTTATCGACCAACCTATACGAGTCATTTTTTTAATCCGAAAAACGGGAAACATTTCGGGCATTGGGCGGTGTATTTGAACACCATGCCTCGGCGTGTTACAGATTGGGGTGAAACAGCATATTCAAGAGTGGTAAGTCAGCATTTCGAAGCAGCTAAATTACACGATCAATGGAAGGAAAAACCGGATGATAACAAGCTGTCTGAAATGGGACGTTTATTAGGTCTTGCCACACATTATTTTACAGATTTAACTCAACCAATGCACGCTGCCAATTTTACGAATGGTTTTGGAGCAGAAGGATCAGGAGATTTGGATTGGAATGATCTAAGACATGGTAATTTTGAAGATTTAGCGGATGATATCTTAAATAACCCAAATCATCCGAATCATGCCTCGTTGATTCAAGATCCTGCTGTTACGAAAACAAATTTCGTGGATAAACTTGACCAGCTTTTGATGGACACAGCTAATTATTCATGGAATGTTTTTGATCAGCACATTAAAATTCCGATAGCAAAATGGAAAAAAGATGCGTTTCCTCCTCTAAATGAAGCATTACCAGCTTACCAAAGCGCGTTTCCAGCTGGTCAAATAGCCACAGCTAAATTTTTCCAGCAATGGGCACGCCAAAGCCATGATCAAAATCCTTCTCTCAGATTACGCTCCGATCTTGTGGCAACTACGGTTAGACGCGATGCTTCAAAAGATTTTCAACCTGCCATTTTTTACAGAAGAGACGGCGATTTGCGACCTGTGTTTCGTTTCCTAGAACAAGGACAGTGGCTTGAAGATACTTCCACCTTTGCTGAATTCGGAAAAAACACAACCAATGCAGCGGCGGCTTTCGCTAGTTGTTTTGATACGAAAACGGATCATCCTGTACTTTTTATAGCAGATGATGAAGGAAAACTTTTTTATTTTGATCTACAAGGAGGATGGAAAAAAACAGCAATCGCAACACCCGAAAAAGTACGAGGATCAATCGTCAGCTTATATGATTTCCATTATGATAAACCTTGTGCTTTGTTTAGAGGTGAAAGTGGTTTACTCCATTATGTTTACTGGGGAGATAAGGGATTTGTAGTCAGTGCGTTGAATATGTTTCCTAAAGTTGGTGGCGCAATTGCTGCTGTATGGGATCCTACTGATTGTGGATACAGTGGAAAGGGCCATATTGCTGTAAGCTATATTGGTGGTGATGGTTCTGTTCATCACTTGGATGTACGAAAAGGAGCTTGGAGACATCAGCTAATTAAATCAACAATTAAGGGAGGTTACGCTGATGCACAAACGTTGTCTTCAGTTTATGATATAAAAGAAAAAACAGTAGGGATTTTTTGGGGACAAGTTGAACATATTAAAAAGGAAGTTCCTGAGAGTAATCCCAAATTATATGTAATGGAACGTCAATCACCGAAAATAACCTATTCGCTTTTGCATACTGAAGTCAGTACCAAATTGTTTGACGTAAAAATTTCTGGTGGTATTGCTGCTGTAGGTTCACCGAATGCCGCCGTTTTTTACACCTCGGAGGATGGTGGAAATATGGCCTTAGAGCGATTCGGGAATAATTGGATGCGTCATGTCTTTAAAGGCCAAAGTAGTGGAATGAAGTCAGCCTTTGTAGATCCTGAAAACGGAATTATTGTTGGAGGAAGGATAAAGGATCGGTCTATTGTCGTTACTCGTTATAGATCACCCCATATTAAATCTGGTGATGTAATTGCTTTAAAAGCAGACAATGATAAGTATTTTGGTAGAATTAATCGCGGTGCGGCTGAACCGATTGAAGCGGTAAAAACCACAATTGATACTCATGCTAAATTTCAAGTTCAACTTTTAGATACAACAACTTTATCTTTAAAATCGGATGATGGAACAGGAAAGTATCTTGGAAGAATCAATCGTGGAGCTATCAATCCGATTGAAGCGGTCAAAAATACCGTTGATCCTCATGCACGTTTTCATTTTTCGTTTTCTGTGACTGGGGCAATGGTTTTAATGGCTGATAATGGTGCTTATCTGAAACGCGATTTAAGTCAATTGTCTTCTTTACTTGCAGATAGTAACCGAGTAGATTATTATACATTGTTTACCGTTTCAGTTATAAAGTAACGTCTATTTTCGAGCTAAGGGTCATATCAAAAATACGGCATGCGAATTTCTGTTCGCGTGCCGTTTTACCTTTTGCTAGTTCGATTTGCAGCCGTTTCACTACCTTTGCACCATGCAGGAAGAAAGACCGATAACGGACTGGTTGCCACTCACAAAAAAAGAGGTGGAAAAAAGAGGATGGGATGAATTGGATATCATTCTCATTTCTGGTGATGCTTATGTGGATCATCCTGCATTTGGAACTGCGGTGATTGGTCGTATCATGGAATCGGAAGGTTTCAAAGTTGGCATTATTGCGCAACCCAATTGGCGCGATGATTTACGCGATTTCAAAAAACTTGGCAAACCAAAGTATTTCTTTGGCGTTACTGCCGGTTGTATGGATTCGATGGTGAATCATTACACCGCCGGAAAGCGCCTGCGTTCTACGGATGCTTACACACCGGGAGGTGAAGCAGGTTTTCGACCTGACTATGCAACTACCGTTTATTCTACGATTTTAAAAGAAATATACCCCGATGTTCCCGTGTTGATTGGTGGTATTGAAGCCAGTTTGCGCCGCGTTTCACATTACGATTATTGGAAAGATGAATTGATGCCTTCCATATTGGTGGATTCCAAAGCCGATTTGTTGGTGTATGGAATGGGCGAACAACCCTTGCGTGACGTCTTGCGTTTGATCAAAAAAGGCGTTCCGTTTTCCTCGTTGACCACCGTAAATCAGGTGGCGTTTTTGCAAGACGGCGACAAAGAATTACCGAAAAACAAACAATGGGAAACCGTTGAGTTATCAAGTCACGAAAAGTGTCTGGAAGATAAACTGGCTTATGCGGCCAATTTTAAAGTGGTGGAAGTAGAGTCGAATAAACTCAACGCCAACCGCATTATGCAACGCATTGGTGATAAAGCTTTGGTGATCAATCCACCTTATAAAACCATGACCGAAAAGGAAATGGATCAGTCGTTTGACTTGCCGTATACGCGATTGCCGCACCCGAAATACAAAAAACGGGGAGCTATTCCGGCGTATGACATGATCAAGTTTTCGGTGAACATGCACCGTGGTTGTTTCGGTGGCTGCAGTTTCTGTACAATCTCAGCACATCAGGGCAAGTTCATTGCTTCGCGCAGTGAAAACAGCATCATGAAAGAAATCGATGAGGTGGTGAAACACCCCGAATTCAAAGGCTATTTATCGGATATTGGCGGACCTTCTGCAAATATGTACCGCATGAAAGGCAAAGACGAAGCCATTTGCGAACGTTGTTCCAGCCCAAGTTGCATTCATCCGGTAATTTGCAACAACCTCGATACCTCGCACCGTGCCATGATCGACATTTACCGCAAAATCGATGCGCATCCGAATATCAAAAAAGCCTTCGTAGGCTCAGGAATCCGATACGACTTATTGGTCGATGATTTCAACAAGAACAACGAAGACGGCAACCACGACGAATACATCGAGCAATTGATCACGCGCCACGTTAGCGGTCGATTAAAAGTGGCGCCCGAACATACTTCTGACGCTACTTTGCGTGTGATGCGTAAACCGTCGTTTAAGTATTTCCACAAGTTCAAGGAAAAATACGATGCGTTGTCGAAAAAGCACAACCTCAATCAACCCTTGATTCCATATTTTATTTCGTCGCATCCGGGTTGTGAAGAAGCCGATATGGCCAACCTGGCTGCCGAAACCAAAGAAATGGGGTTCCAGCTGGAACAAGTTCAGGATTTCACTCCGACACCGATGACGGTTGCCGAGGTTATATACTACACCGGTGTGCATCCGTATACACTCAAGCCCATTAAAACAGCTAAAACCAAGGAGGAAAAACAGAATCAAAACCGTTTCTTTTTTTGGTACAAACGCGAAAATCAACCCTGGATTCGCGAACGCCTGCAAAAAGCCAATCGTCCGGAGTTGATTACCCAATTGTTAGGTGATCGGGTAGAGGGCAGACAAGCTTCGGGTTCGCCACGTCGCGAACATACTGCTACAACCAACCAAGCTTCCAGAGGCAGTAAACCTGCCCCGAAATGGTTGGAAGAGCGCAGGAAGAAAGATGGGAAGAAGCGTTGAGTGTAGTTGATAGGAAGTGTAATTGTGTTTTACTTCTGTCTGAGGTTTAGTGAACACATTTTCACTCTTTTTCGTAGTGAATTAATGTTAATTCCTCTACTCTCTTAAAATCAGTATCCGAAGTGATGAGTGGCAAATCCAAATGGAGTGCAGTTGCAATAATAATACTATCGGGTAACTTGGTGCGGTAGGTTTTGCGAATTCTAACAGTCTCGTCTTTTATAGTGTTGGTAATAGAAATGATTTTGCATTGTGATAAGAATTCGGTAATCACTTTCTCTTCTTTCTTAGTGATTCCGCTATATCCCAACAATTCTAATTCGGTAATAACAGAAATATAAAGCTGTTTTTGATTTAAAAAGCTGGCTAAGGTACGATCCCCGCCCAACAGATATAGAATTATGTTTGTATCTAAGAATAGCTTATGACCATTCATCACGTAATCGTTTTTGGATAGTTAATCCTTCTTCTTTTAAGTTGATAGTTCCGCAGTATTTTAGTGTATCTACGCCCGTTGCGCGCGTTTCTTTAGACATTCTATCAAGCAATTTCTTGATAGAAGCTTTGGTTGCGCCTTTTTTCAATGTTGTAACCATGATCACAGATTTCTTACTTGTAACGAAGTTATCGATTTTATTGGTAGAATTATACTTTTTTGAAAAGTAATAGAAAACGTGACCTTTACCGTTACTTTTCTCCCCTTTCCGCATTCTTAGCACAAGCTGTTTTTGTTTGAAACCGTATCTTTATCGCAAAATTGATCTATGAGTCGTCCGCTGATATTTATTACCAATGATGATAGCTTGCACGCCAAGGGAATTGCCTCGTTGGTTGAAGCGGCCCGACCTTTTGGCGATATCGTAGTTATAGCGCCGGACAAACCGCAATCGGGCATGGGGCATGCCATTACCATTCACGATCCGTTGCGCCTGTATCCCGAGCAATTGTTTGAAGGAATCGAGGCTTATTCTTGTTCCGGAACACCGGTAGATTGTGTAAAATTGGGCGTGTATGAAATTTTGCACCGCAAACCCGATTTATTGCTTTCGGGTGTCAATCACGGTTCCAACGCTTCTACCAATGTGCTGTATTCGGGAACGATGTCGGCGGCGGTAGAAGGAGCCATGGAACACATTCCGAGCATTGGGTTTTCATTGGATAATTTTGATCACGAAGCTGACTTTTCAACCGCCAAGTTGGTGGCAGCTAAGGTAATTAGCACTGTATTAGCCAATGGTTTGCCAACCGGAGTTTGTCTCAATGTCAATATTCCGAATGTAGAACCGGAAGCGTTGAAAGGTGTGAAGGTGTGCAGACAAGCTTATGCTTTTTGGGAAGATCGCTTCGACAAACGATTGGATCCGTCTGGGAAAAGTTATTACTGGCTTACTGGTAATTTCGATATGAAAGAAGATTCAGTTGACACCGATTTGTATTACCTAGCCAACGGATTCGCAACAGTAGTTCCTACACAATTTGATTTAACGGCGCATTCCGCCCTCAACAGTCTTAACGAACAGTTTTCATGAAACGTAAATTCAATTGGAATATCCGGATTACTGTCGGATTCTTAATCGGCCTTTTAACACCGGCTCTTTCCGTGCCATTGGTCATATGGATCCTTGCTGTGACACAGAATTTTTATTTTTCGCAGTTGTGGTATAAATTCACCGTAGACAGTATGGTACAGTGCAAGTTCCTGTCATTGGCTTGTATACCTAACCTGGCTTGGTTTTACCTCTTTCTCAACAAAGAACGCTACGATCTGGCACGCGGAGTCATCATCGGCTGTGCGGCTTTTATTCCGTATATTGTGTACGTAGTTTTTATACGCTGATGGCCGCAAAAAAATTGTATATCATCGCCGGGGAAGCCTCAGGCGATTTACATGGCAGCAATGTCATGAAAGAGTTACTTCGTTCTGAACCCGATATGAACATTCGGTTTTGGGGTGGAGATAAAATGGAAGCTGTTGGCGGAACCATGGCCATGCACATTCGCAAGCTGGCCTACATGGGTTTTGTGGAAGTGCTGATGAACATTCGCACCATTTTGCGCAACATCCGTTTTTGTAAAGAAGACATTGAAGCCTTTCAGCCCGATGCGTTGTTGCTCATCGACTATCCCGGTTTTAACATGCGGATAGCCGAATGGGCGAAGAAACGTGGAATCAAGGTGTATTTCTATATCTCACCTACCGTTTGGGCATGGAAAGAGAAACGCGTGGAAAAAATCCGGCGGGATGTATTTCAGCTGTATGTGATTTTGCCGTTTGAAAAACCGTTCTACGCCAAACACAATTACGAGGTCGAATACGTGGGACATCCTTTATTGGACGCCATTGAGCAATACAACGAACAACCGGTGGAACCCTTGGCAATTCCGGATGATCTGCGACCAATTATTGCGGTACTTCCCGGAAGTCGTGTGATGGAATTAAAGAAAAAATTACCGGTAATGCTGACCTTGGTGGATGCTTTTCCGGCTTACCGATTTGTGATTGCCGGTGCACCGAATATGTCGAAGGAAATTTATGACCAACTCATCGGAAAACACAATGTTTCGGTGGTTTTCGGTCAGACCTATGCCTTGTTACAACAGTCTGAAGCGGCAGTAGTAACTTCCGGAACGGCAACCTTGGAAACTGGTTTATTCGGTATTCCGCAGGTGGTGTGTTACATGGGAAATCCAATTTCTTTTTGGATCGCAAAACGCTTGGTGAATGTAAAATACATTTCGCTTATCAACCTGATTTTGGATGAAGAGATTGTAACGGAATTGATCCAAAATGACTGTAATCCCGAACGATTGAAGAACGAATTGTCCATGATTTTGAAAGGTCAGCCCAAACGCGCAAGCATTGAGGAAGGCTACGCAAAAATCAAGGCAATGCTGGGCAAAGGTGGTGCTTCCGAAAAAGTTGCACAATCCTTGTTGAAAACTA
>JBILJP010000142.1:0-11327 GCA_044377135.1 Fluviicola sp. | reverse complement strand
GAAAAAAGAGATGCATTCGTTTGCTTACGATGTATTGGGCATTCAGCCGATGGGCGCTCAAAACAACGATTCTAAACTGGCTCCGGTCATGGATTTGGTATTGGAATTGCGTCAGCTTTCGCGCGATAACAAAGACTGGACAACTTCCGATAAAATCCGCGATCAATTGACTGCTGCCGGAATTGTGGTAAAAGACGGGAAAGACGGCGTTACTTGGTCGGCTCAATAATTGAGGTATGAACGAACGCTTCGGGAAGAACTACAAACTGTGCAGCCAGAAAACCATTGAGCGTTTGTTCAAAGAAGGAAAATCCATTCGCCTGTATCCGTTTGTGGTGCATTTCAAGGAATTGGAATTGCCCGAAAATCAACCGTTTCAATTGGTGTTTTCAGCTCCCAAACGTATTTTTAAGCGTGCACATGAACGAAATCGCATCAAACGTTTACTGCGTGAAACATTCCGAAAGAAAAAACTAATTTTGGAAGAATGGCTAAGTACCGATCAGAAACAATTGGCTTTATTTGTGATCTATACAGGCAAAGAAGAATTACCATTGCAGAAATTGATGGTAAAAACGGAACAGTTATTGGAAAAGATAACGCAAGAATTGACACATGAAACACATCAAAAATAGCTTGAAATCAAGCATACTAGGACTTTTATTCTCTTTAGTAGTTGTAACAGGTAGCGCACAGTCCAACGGATTCGAAGTATTGAAAAACCTGGAGTTGATGGACCTCATCTACCAGCACATTGATATGTATTACGTGGATGATCCGCAACCGGGCGCAATGGGTAAAACCGCTATTGATGCGATGTTGAAGGAATTGGATCCGTACACGGTTTATTACCACGAATCGAACATGGAAGATTACCGCCTGATGACTACCGGTCAATACGGTGGAATTGGGGCATTGGTGCGCAAAGTAGGCGATTATACTTACATTACAGAGCCTTACGAAGGTAGTCCGTCGTTTAAATCAGGGGCGAAAGCCGGCGACAAAATCCTTTCCATCGACAACATCAGCATGAAAGGCAAAGACAGCGAGGAAGTTTCCAGCTCGTTGAAAGGTCCGAAAGGTTCTACCATTCAACTGGAAGTGGAACGCGACGGAAACGTGCTCATTTTTCCGATAACCCGCGAAGAAATCAAATTACAAGACGTTCCTTACTCGGGAATGCTCAACGAAAAAGTCGGTTATATCAAACTCAACAGCTTTACCCAAACGGCCTCTGCAGAAGTTAAAACTGCTTTTGAAGCGTTGAAGCAAAAAGGTATGGAATCATTGGTGCTTGACTTGCGCGGAAACGGCGGAGGTTTGCTCATCGAAGCGGTTCGTATCGTAAACATGTTCGTGAAAAAAGACCAAACGGTTGTAACCACCAAAGGTAGAATCAAAGACGAAAACCGTGTTTACAAAACCACGGAAGCACCCATGGATTTAACCATTCCGCTGGTTGTCTTGATAGATGGCGGATCTGCTTCGGCCAGTGAAATTGTTGCCGGAAGTTTACAAGATTTAGACCGGGCGGTGATTGTAGGAACCACTTCTTACGGAAAAGGTTTGGTGCAACGTACTTTCGATTTGAAATACGGTTCCAAAGTTAAAATCACCATTTCAAAATACTACACACCTTCGGGTCGTTGCGTGCAACGTTTGGAATATTACGATCGTGAAGCAGGTGAAAAGCCTCAGGTGATTTCAGATTCATTGCTTAAAACATTCGCTACCGCCAACGGAAGAAAAGTGATTGACGGTCGCGGAATCGAACCGGATTTGGTCATTGATGAACTCAATTACAGCCGACTTACCGGAACGTTGGTTATCAGCAACATTATCTTCGATTTTGCAACCGAATTCGCGCGCAAACACCCAACCATCGGTCCGGCGCGCAATTACAAACTAACGGAAGAAGAATATGCTTTGTTCAAAGCCTATGCCTTGAAACAAGAATTCACCTACTCAACCGCTTCGGAAGAACAACTCGAGAAGATGAAAAAAACGGCTGAAGAAGAAGGTTTTTACGGCGATATGAAAACTGAATACGAAGCGTTATTGGCGCGTGTTACGCCTTCAAAAGAACGCGATTTGGAAAAATTCAAAACCGAAATCATTGATATTCTTTCCAACGAAATTGTTTCGCGCTATTATTACCAAAACGGACGAGCAGAGCAAGCGTTTCAGCAAGACCGTGATGTGAACAAAGCATTGGAAGTTTTAGGCGATAAAAAAATGTACAATACTATTCTCGGATTTTAAGCGTTAATCCAAGAAACTGCAAACTACATTATGTTGGATCGCCTGACGGGTAAATCCGTTCATTTATACATTCATCTTTTTAGCTGTATTCTTCTTGCTTCAGGTTTACCTGCCAGTAAAATTCCGCTTTCACTCGGAACGATGTTGTTGTTTTTAAACATCCTGCTCGAAGCAAAATTTAAGATCTACTGGCAAAACCTAAAAACCAATAAACTTGCCTGGGGATTGTGGTTGTTTATTGCTTGCGAATGGATGTCGTTGTTGTGGACCCACGATTTCGCCTATGCGATGCATGATTTTAATGCCAAATTGCCCCTCTACTCCATTCCGTTGGTCCTAGTAGCCAAACCCATCACCGAACGCAAACATCTTTACCTCATCGGTGCCTTTTTTCTGGCGAGTGTGTTTGTGATTTCATTTATCAATGTGGGTACGTATATGCATTGGTGGGGAAACAAAGTCTATGACGATATCCGCGGACTGTCACTTTTCGGATCGCACATTCGTTATGCATTGATGATTGTGATGGGCAGTGCCCTGTGCATAGCCTGGTTCATCGAACGGCTTCCGTACCGCATTATTCCGCTGATCTTAATGGCTTGGTGGTTGTGGTACACCTATTTTTCGCAAATCATTTCGGGGTATCTTTCGGCAGGCATTTTACTTTTGGTATGCGCCTTGTTTTTGCTTCATTCACTGAAACAACGTGTGCTAAAAAACGCTTTGCTGATTACCACATTGCTGGCACTTGGAGGATTCGGATGGTGGATCATTGCTTTTTTTCAACCTACTCCACATCGTATGTCGCTTACCAACCCGGAACATTATACGGTAAACGGCAATTGGTACCGCACCGATACTAACTTCGTAATTTGGGAAAACGGCTATCCGGTGGTTGCTTACATCAGTGAAGTGGAATTGGAAAAAGCATGGAATGCAGTTTCAGACATTGATTACAAAACCGGAAAAGACCACAAACTACAACCCTTGTACCTGACGTTATGGCGTTACATGTCGTCGAAAGGTCTGCGAAAAGATTCACTCGGATTTTGCTCTATGTCGCGCAGTGATATTCAGTTTGTCGAAAACGGATACGCATCGGTTTGTTTGACCAAAGGTGGATTTATGGCGCGTTTGTATGGACTTAAACACCAAATCGAGCATCCGGAAAATCCCAACGGGCATTCCCTACTTCAACGCTTGGAATACTGGAAAGCGGCGCGTTCGATTATTCGTGAAAACTGGTTGTTGGGTGTTGGATCGGGTGATGTGGACCAGTCGTTTAAAACCTATTACGCCACGCATTCAACCTTGTTATTCCCCGAATTACAACTTCGGGCACACAATCAATACATGACTTCTTGGATCAGTTCAGGTATTTTCGGTTTTATCGGATTTTTGGTTTGGTGGATCTTGTTTCTGCGTGCAGGCTGGAAAAAACGTTCCTTTATCGTAGTCGCTTTTGCAGGTATTGCATTGAGTTCTTTTCTCATCGAAGACACTTTAGAAACCTTGATGGGCGTGGCTTTTATCTCACTTTTTTACGGTTTGTTAGTCGGCAATCAGAAAATTTGGCCTACCGGAAGAGCGTAACTTTTGCGGTTTTTCGACATTAATCTCAAAAAGATATCTATGAAGATCACTGCTCTCCTGTTCGTCATCCTGCTATGCCAATTAACCAATGGTCAGGACCTGCTCAAGCAAACAAAAGTCGATTCGATTTCGGTGCTGTTTGATTATGGAAGTTCTGCTGTCAACAACAAAAAGCAACTGATGCAACAACTCAACGCGCTTGATTTGGGCACTAATGGTCGCATTGAACTCTTCGGTTATACGGATACTATCGCCAGTATTGCTTCCAATCGACAACTGGCTTTTCAACGCATGGTAGCGGTGACCGGAATTCTGAAAAATTCGAAGCTAAAAACCTGTTTGATCGACAGTATTAACCGCAATGAAATTCACGGTAGAACAACGTTGACAGACGCACAATTCAGACGTGTGGATATAATTGCATACAAAGTTGAACCGACCTTCACCATCGGTTTACCGATCAACCTTAAAATCAATTTCGAGCCGGGAACCGACAATTTATTGCCTAGCTCTACCCCGACATTGATAAAGCTGAAAACCCTGCTTGAATTGGACCTTGGCTTGGTCATTCAACTCAACGGACATGTTTGCTGTGATAATGACCAAGTATTGTCAGATAAAAGAGCCGAACGCGTCAAATCATACCTGATTGACAATGGAATTGCCGCAAAACGGATGAATTGTCGGGGTTTTAGTAACTCTCAACCGTTGGTGGAAGAAACCTCCGAAGAAAATCAAGCCATTAACCGCCGTGTAGAAGTGGTTTTTAGTAGATACTAGATTTAATGTATTGTTAATATCAGATGTTAGAAATGGAATGAATAATCTATTCAAACTTCCTGAATCCAACTATTTTAGCGAGGTGTAAGCAATATACCTAACTTGTTTCCCAATTAGTAATATACCTATCTTGATCAAAAGGTAGTTTTTAGCAGATATTAGATTTAATGTATTGTTAATATCGGGTGTTAGAGATGGGATGAGTAATCCATTCAAACCTCCTGAATCCAACTATTTTAGCGAGGTGTAAGCAATATACCTAACTTGTTTCCCAATTAGTAATATACCTAACTTGCTCAAAAAATGCTATGTGCGAGAACATTTCATATCTAATCGCAACCATCATTGATTTTTAGCGTATAGCCTTATTCGAAAAGACTATCTTTGCACCGTCTAATCGATAAGAAAGGTCATTAATACAGAGGTATCATGCGTTTTGAACTCACCAAAGAATTCCTTGAGCGCATCCGACAAGCAATTGGTTCGGAAGATACGGTATGGATCTTAGAACACGTTTCCGACTTACACTTTGCCGACATTGCCGAGATCATCGATGAATTATCGATGGAACAAGCGCGTTTTCTCTACTATCAGCTTTCGGAAGAATTACAGGCCGATGTGTTGATGTATCTGGAAGAGGAAGTGCGTGATCGTTTCGTAGCCTCACTTTCATCCAAAGAAATTGCCGAGCAGCTTGAAAATCTTGATTCGGATGATGCCGCCGATATCCTCATGGAACTCCCGGATGAGAAAATTCAGGAGGTTATCTCGCAAATGGAAGATGACGAGGCCGCCGATGATATCGTTGACCTCCTTAACTATGACGAAGACACGGCGGGTGGACTCATGCAAAAAGAGTTCATTCAAGCTCGATTGGAATGGCCGGTAAATCGCGCCTTGGTTGAGTTGCGCCGTCAGGCTGAAGATGTGGAAAAAGTCTACACCATTTATGTGGTAGACGAACTGAATAAATTGGTTGGTGTACTCTCACTCAAACGCCTCTTATTTGCCAAGCCGAAAACTCAAATTCGCGATTTATTCGAAGAAAAGAACCTCATTTTTGTCAAAACCAATGACACAAGTGAAAAGGTAGCACGGGTGATGGACAAATATGGTCTGGTTTCGGTTCCGGTAGTAGATTTACAACACAAACTGGTCGGACGTATTACCATTGATGACGTTATCGATATCATCAAAGAAGAGGCCGACAAAGATTTCCAATTAGCATCCGGTCTCTCTGAAAAAGTAGAGTCCAACTCCACCGTTTGGCGTACGTCGCGCGCGCGTTTGCCATGGTTACTCATTGGTATGCTCGGAGGAATTTTGAGCGCTCAGGTTATTTCGAAATTTGAAGGCAATATTACACATTTGCCCGCTTTGGCATTCTTCATTCCGCTGATTACAGCTATGGGTGGAAATGTCGGTGTGCAATCATCGGCAATTGTGGTGCAATCACTTGCCAAAGGCAATGACCCGTTTGACAGTATTTTACAAAAAGTAGGAAAAGAAGCTCTGCTCGGCTTATTAAACGGCGTGCTATGCGCCACACTTATTTTTGGAATTGCTTATCTGTTCAACAATATCGACTTGGCATTCGTAGTAAGTATCTCTTTATTTACCGTTATCGTGTTTGCAGCCATTTTTGGGACAATGATTCCTTTGGTCTTGAACCGATATAAAATAGACCCGGCGCTCGCCAGCGGTCCGTTCATCACTACCCTCAACGACGTTTTGGGCTTGTTTATCTATTTCACCGTCGGGTTATTGCTGATTCATTAAGCGCTTATCTGTAGCCATCGATATCTTTTTTGTTTCCACGAATGGGCTACTACTCAAATCTATAATTTGTGATACAGACAAGGTCTGATTCGTTAGAAATTGTAGTTGGATTGTTATTCGTTTACGTGTCAGCCTCAGGATGATTCGTGGCAGAAAAAACAATCAAGTCCAATAATCCGAGCAACCAGATGGTTATCAATTATTTACAACTCCGCTTAACACGAATGACAAAAAAATATGCACCTGAAAAATCCAAACCTTTAAAACACCCGTAGCTTATTCAAAATCAATAACGCAAACAAACGATTATGAAAAAGCACATTTTAACAGTAGGATTAGTAGTAGCAAGTTTAGTAATGTCTTTTACAGCTTCTGCACAAGAAACAACAATGGTAGGTGGTCAACAAATGTACCCAGCAAAAAACATCGTTGAAAACGCAGTGAATTCTGCAGATCATACAACCTTGGTAGCAGCGGTTAAAGCAGCAGGATTGGTAGAGACACTTCAAAGCAAAGGACCTTTCACGGTTTTCGCCCCTGTAAACGATGCTTTTGAAAATTTACCGGAAGGAACGGTTGAAACCTTATTGAAACCGGAAAACAAAGCTACATTGACAACTGTTTTGACGTATCACGTGGTAGCAGGTAAAATGGATTTTAACACCATTAGTGCTGCGATCAAAAAAGGAAAAGGTATGGCTACAATGACTACCGTAAGCGGTGGAAAATTGGTTGCTAAAATGAATGGAGATCACAACATCACGATCACAGATGAAAACGGTTCTACAGCAAACATCACTACATACGATGTGTATCAGTCAAACGGTATCATTCACGTAATTGACAAAGTGGTTTTGCCAAAAATGTAATTCACGTTAATTAGCTGCGCATATATGATGCTGGGGTCTTCCTCTTTTACAACGTATCGACACATGTCATTAACAACAAACTGAATAATACATTTCACACACTTTCTCTCCAGGGAAGGCCTCAGTAAATCGCAGTCATTAAATCCTCTTTTCGAGTGGGTTGGTTATATTGTCGAAGAGCATCGGTTGAATTTTCAGCCGGTGCTTTTTGTTTTAGGATGACCACAAATTAGTCATTGAAACATTGGTTTGATTTAGCCACAGATGACACCGATTTTCACAGATAAGAGGCGTACAAAAGAATTCGTGAATTCGTGGGAAGCCTTAAACCATCATACTTTCGTAGCTCTACTCCGCTATTCATACGATTCATCTACCGCCACCCACAGTTGACCGATTTTCGGTTGTGTACTCCTCACCATCATCCTAGCTTTGTCTCAAATGCCAAAAAAAGTGAATTAGTTGGTTCTTTTATTTCAGAACCAAAAAAACCACATACTTTCGCATGCTAAAAACAACAATATGCAATCCATTCAATTAACAGAAGTGCAGCAAGACC
Organism: Fluviicola sp.; assembly: GCA_044377135.1. Taxonomy (GTDB): domain Bacteria; phylum Bacteroidota; class Bacteroidia; order Flavobacteriales_D; family Crocinitomicaceae; genus Fluviicola. The sequence continues at coordinate 3,485 of JBILJP010000142.1, read as the reverse complement.
TCATAGAACGCACAAGCGTGCTTTTCGAGCAAACTGGAATGCCGCCTACAGAATCGCGCATTATGACATTGTTGATTGTGTGCGATGAATTGGAATTGACCTTCGATCAATTACGAGCTACGTTAATGATCAGTAAAAGCGCCACCAGTAATGCCATCAACAACCTACTAATGGCACAACAAATTACGTTTCGAACCAAGCTTGGCGATCGCAAACGCTACTTCAGCAGTAATATTCACAATTGGGAAGAGAATATGGCGCTTGAAATGCAAAAAATGTTCAAAATCACCAATCTTTTCAAGGAAATTCATGCACAACGTACACCTGAAACGGTGAAATTCAATAACCAATTGGGCAATTTCATCGCATTTATGGAATACCTGCACAATGAATTACCAAGTCTTTTCTCGCAATGGCATCAACAAAACAACCAAATATGAACATACCAATAACACGATTCATGAAACAATTACACTTCGTCGGGTTGCTCGTATTGCTCACATACCAACAGGTATCTGCACAATCTACCATGGATTTGCGGCAATGCATACAATACGGGCTCACCAACAACGCACAAATTCAACAAACACAGCTAGCAGTTTCCCGCACCAATGAACAGCGCAATGAAACGCGTGCAGGTTACCTTCCGCAAGTTGACGGCTCGGCTTCTTTAACCGACAACCTGCAGTTGCAAACCTCCATTATTCCGGGTGAAATTTTCGGACAACCGGGAACAAAAGTGGCCGTACAATTCGGTACAAAATACAATGTAACAGCCGGAATCGACGCGCACCAGGTGCTGTACAATCAATCGCTGATTTACGGTATGAAGATCACGGAGAAAAGCAGCAAAATTTCAGCGATTAATGCGAAAAAGACCGAAGAGCAGGTCATTTACGATATTGCAAGTGCGTTTTACGCCGCTCAGGTTTCGTTTACCCAACAAGCCATTATTGCTTCCAATATGGCACAGGTAGATACCTTACTTCGATTAACAACCATTCAGTTTGAAAACGGTTTCGCGAAACAAATCGATTTGGATCGTTTGACAGTGAACCGCACCAACTTGCAAACCGATTTCGACAACAGCAATCAGGCGTATCAGCAACAGGTAATGATGCTGAAATACTACATGGGAATGCCCTTGGATACACAACTTGCATTACCACTCATCGATAGCGAGGCAAATGTGACCAAACTCACCGATCCGGAAGCGTTAAATCAAACGGATTTGTCGTTGTTGCAGGCACAACAGGATTTGTATTCCATGCAATTGAAACAAATCAAGGCGGGTTATCTTCCTACGCTTTCATTGGCCTTCCATTCGGGAATTCAAATTCAGCAAAACGATTTACGCATTTTCGGGAAAGATGCTGATTGGTTCCCGAATTCGTATGTGGGCTTAAATCTCAGCGTTCCGATTTTTGATGGTTTAGCGAAAAACTCGCGCGTAAAACAAATGACCTTCCAATTGAAAGAAAGTGAATTGAGTGAACAGTATTTGCTGGAAGGTTTAAAAATGCAACGCACCAATGCGCTTTCCAAGTTGCAGATCAACCAATCGGCGCTTGACAAACAACAACGCAACATCGAGTTATCACGTAAAATTTACGAAGTAACACAAGCCCAATACACCGGCGGCGTGGTGACGCTGACCGAATTGGTAAACGCCGAAACCGCCCTCAAAGAATCACAAACCAATTACCTCCAGGCTCTTGTTCAGGTAAAACTTGCCGAACTGGACTTGATCAAAACAACAGGAACTTTCACTTCACTGAACAAATAACACAAACATGGAAAAAAGAAAAGGAATCTTCAGACGCATCATACTTCCTATTTTAATAGTAGTTGTAATCTTTGTACTCATCTTGGCAAAGCTGGGCAGTAACAAAGAAAAAATGGAGGCAGATGCCAACATTACCAATCAAAAAACAACAGTTTTCCCGGTATCGGTGATTCAACCCACAACGGAAACCATTACACAGGATTTTGACATCAATGGTAACTTCATCCCCGATCACCAACTGGATTTCGTATCCGAAATTTCGGGTCGTGTGCGATCGCTCAACGTAGAAAACGGCGATTACGTTTCACAAGGAAAAACCATTGCCGTGATCGATAACGAACAAGTACAAATTGACTTGCGTTTGGCCAAAGCAACCCTGGAAAAAGCCAAAAGCGACCTCGATAAATACGAAGCAATGGTGAAAAGTGGTGCTGTAAACAAACAGCAAGTAGAAGACATGAAAATGCAGGTGAAATCGGCAGAATCAAATGTACAATCCTTGCAGCGACAATTGCGCTTGACCAACATAGTCGCTCCAATTTCAGGATATGTTTCCAATGTATCCATTGAAAAAGGAAGTTTCCTTGCTCCGGGCACGCCAATTGCCAAAATCATCGATATCAAAACACTGAAATTAAGCGTGAAATTGCTCGACGTGCAAGTGGTGCGCGTTCGCAACGGTCAGAAAGTAAGCATCGTTCCGGATTTGTATAAAAACGAAACCATTCCTGGAACAGTAGCATCCATTGCTCCTGAGGCCGACGGATCCAAAAAATTCGATACGGAAATCAAGTTTGTCAATCCTTCCAAAACACCATTGAAATCGGGTATGTCGGGCAAGGTGAAATTTGAATTCGGCGGTACAAAAGAAGCACTCACCATTCCGATTAAGTGTTTGGTTGGAAGTGTCAAAAACCCGAAAGTATACGTGATTGAAGGAAATACCGCGAAATTGGTAAGTATCCGCATCGGATCTATCGACGACGACAAATTGGAAATCGTTTCAGGACTTACACCTTCAATGAAAGTAGTTCGCAGCGGACAATTGAACCTCAGCAACGGCTCAAAAATCAGCATTATTCAATAACATTTCTGAAACATAAGATTATGTCTATTACAGAATTAGCCATTAAGAGGCCGTCATTGATCGTGGTGATCTTTTCGGTGCTCGGGTTTCTCGGAATTCTCACCTATTCGAAGCTGAATTACGAGTTGATGCCCAAATTTTCCATCCCGGTTGTTACCGTAACTACCGCTTATCCGGGGGCTTCTCCGGCCGAAGTAGAAAACTCGGTGACCAAAAAGATGGAAGATGCCCTATCGGGTCTCGAAGGCCTCGATAAAATACAATCTACTTCCATGGAAGGCGTTTCAACGATCGTTTTACAGCTCAAAAACGACGCCGATCCCGACAAAGCCCTTCAGGAGGCACAGCGAAAAATCAACGCGATGCTTGGTACATTGCCCGAGGAAATTTCATCTCCATCATTGGGTAAATTCTCCTTCGACGAAGCACCGATCATGAACATCGCCGTTACGGCAAATATGTCGCCAACAGAGTTGTATTCGCTCGTAAAAGATGACATTTCGCCCATGATCGCCAAGATGGAAGGTGCCGCGCAAGTATCTATGGTTGGTGGTGAAGAACGCGAAATCAACGTGAAAGTTGACCGCGAAGCCTGTGCCAATTACGGTATTT
>JBILJP010000493.1:0-3238 GCA_044377135.1 Fluviicola sp. | reverse complement strand
TACAGTTTGAGAGCTTCCTGCTGGTAACGAATGCTTTGAGAAAACGCACCGCTGATGTAAAACATTCGTCCTAATAGAAACTTGCTGTTTGCAATACCTGCAGAATTGCCCGCCAACCTATATTGTTGCATGGCTTTTTTTGTCAAACTCAACGATCTGTTGGGTTGCGTATAGTGCAGTGCTTCAGCTTTTTTTAATAGCGAATCTGCATTGATTGAGCTCTTTGCGCCGGCATGTGTTACCGTCGACAAACCAATAATTACTAAAAAGAGGTATTTCACCGAACGAAAGTACCGATGTGCTATTAACGGAATGTTAGCGTAAAATGACCAAAAAAATGGAAGAATAAGGTGAATCCCAACAATTTCGCCTTTTTGCAAACGGAAATAACGAATAATGTATCTTTGTATGCATCGAAATACGCAACAATGAAACGCATTCAAAACTTTATCAACGGCGAATATTGTGATCCGCAAGCTGGAAATTACATCGATAATGTAGAACCGGCTACGGGTGAAGTCTATTGCCTCATTCCTGATTCTACCGAAGCGGATGTAGCTACTGCTGTTGCCGCTGCTGAAAAAGCCTTTCCGATTTGGTCGGGAATGACCGGTGAAGAGCGTGGAGCTATTTTGATGCGCATCAGCTTGGGGATTGAAAAACGCATGGACGAATTTGTTGCGGCCGAATCGCGCGACAATGGAAAACCGGTGAGTTTGGCTTCGCATGTTGATATTCCACGGGCGGTTTCAAACTTTCATTTCTTTGCTACCGCTGCTGAACACGTTGCCTCCGAGTCGCATTACATGGAAGGTGTAGGCGTAAACTACACTACCCGCAAACCAATCGGAATTGTGGGCTGTATTTCGCCATGGAACCTGCCCTTGTATTTATTCTCCTGGAAAATTGCTCCGGCACTTGCTTCAGGAAATTGTGTGATTGCCAAACCTTCCGAAATTACGCCGTATACGGCATATTTGCTGGGCGAAGTGATCAAAGAATCAGGGATGCCGGCGGGTGTGTTGAATATCATTCACGGAACGGGACAATATGCAGGTGATGCCATTGTAAAACACCCAAAAATCAAAGCTATTTCCTTTACCGGCGGAACCAAAACCGGAGAATACATTGCCCGCACCGCCGCCCCGATGTTCAAGAAATTGTCGTTGGAATTGGGTGGTAAAAACCCAAATATCATCTTCGCCGATTGCGATTTTGATGAAATGATCAAAACGACCGTGCGTTCATCGTTTGCCAACCAGGGACAAATTTGTCTCTGCGGATCGCGCATTTTTGTGGAACGGGCTATTTACGATAAATTCAAAACGGCTTTTGTAGACCGCGTTGCTAAACTAACGGTTTCTCATCCAACTGATCCGAACGCCAAAATGGGCGCTGTGGTTTCTGAACCGCACATGGAAAAAGTGTTGAGTTACATTCAATTGGCAAAAGAAGAGGGCGGAACCGTTTTAACCGGCGGAAACCGAGTGCTGCTGGAAGCTCCTTACGATAAAGGGTTTTACATCGCTCCAACAGTAATTGAAGGTTTGGCGTATGATTGCCGTACCAACCAGGAAGAAATCTTCGGACCGGTAGTAACCATCACACCGTTTGATACAGAGGAAGAAGCCTTGATGATGGCCAACTCTACGGTTTACGGACTCAGCGCTACCGTTTGGACCTCCGACCTCAAACGTGCACATCGCGTTGCCGACAACGTTCAGGCCGGAATTGTTTGGCTCAATTGCTGGCTTGTGCGCGATTTGCGTACACCTTTCGGAGGAGTAAAAGCATCAGGTGTTGGTCGCGAAGGTGGCTGGGAAGCCATGCGCTTTTTCACCGAAGCGAAGAATGTGTTGGTCGTTTATTAATCTTTGTGGTTCATTTTTTCGTTACAGAAAAAGTCATTTTTTACGAGTGACTTAGAATGGCACTAAAAGCCTTTTTGCTCTACTTTTTTGGCTTTGGAAAAAAGTAGAAAACAACTAAAGCTTGCTTCTATCCTGCATGAAACACATATCCTTTCCCTTTCAAGGTAATAATCTCAATCTTCGGATCGTTTTGTAAATACGTTCGCAATTTCCGAATGTAAACATCCAGGGTTCGTGAATTAAAAAACGAATCATCGCCCCAAACAGCCAGTAACAGCTCTTTTCGATCGGTTGGCTGGTTGAGATTGGTGGTCAATAATGAAAGTACTTGTGTTTCACGATACGAAAGTTTGATGTGCTCTTCACCATATTTCAATTCTAGGCGATCGGGTGAAAAGATGTATGAACCCAGCTGAATAGGTTGTGCAACTGCCGGTTGAACCGGAGTGTTCATCCTCAAACGCAACTGGTTTTGAATGCGCACGATTAATTCCTCTATACTAAATGGTTTTCGCACATAGTCGGTGGCGCCTACTTCAAATCCGGTCAAGACATCTTCGGTAAATGACTTGGCTGTCAGGAAAATGATCGGAATTTCGGGTTTACGAACCTTGATAATTCTGCCCAATGCAAACCCATCGATATTTGGAAGCATCACGTCTAATACGCAAATATCGGGTTCAAACCGATCGAATGCTTGCACTACCAACGCGCCGTCTTTCACTAACTGCACCTCAAACCCTTGATGCTCGAGCGTTTCTTTCACTACTTTCGACAAAAACGGCTCGTCTTCTACATACAGAATCTTGTGTTTCATAGTCGGTCGGTTGGAAAAGTAAGTTGAAAGAGGCATCCACCTGTGGGTAAATTGGAAACCCGAATATCGCCATCGTGTTGCCGCATAATCTGTTTGCAATAACTCAACCCAAGTCCGTAACCTTTTACGTTGTGCGTATTTCCGGTTGGAACTCTGAAGAATTGCGTAAACAATTGGTCGAAATAAGCTTCATCTATTCCCGGGCCATTATCTGCTACTTCAATCTGAATGCTGTTTGACAGTTGCTGAATCCGCACTTCAATTACCGGATTCGGAACCGCGTAGTTCAAGGCGTTTTCGAGTAGATTTCCAATCACACCTTGCACGTGAACCGGATCAAGTTGCAAGAAGATCTGTGTATCAGGTTTCAGAAAAATGACTTTAGCATTGGTTTCATCGATTTTCCATTGCTGACTGCGAATCACCTGTTCTATCAAAGCAATCACATCCGTTCGTTCGCGGTTCAGGAAGTTCTTTTTCAATTCCAACTGACCGTTTACCAAGACCTGATGCACCAATTTATCCAAACGGGCTACTTCCAGCGACATCA
>JBILJP010000492.1:0-3247 GCA_044377135.1 Fluviicola sp. | reverse complement strand
CATCATCAACGCACAAACAAAATGGGAAGGACAAATCTTTTCCTGGAATATTATACGAAACGAATTAAATCAATACTTTGGTGATAGAATGGAACAATGACACAGTTCGTTGAACACTCCCGTGACTCTATCCTGACAAACATCATTTTTTTTGATGAATCGAAGACAAAACTTAATGATACTCATGAAGTTTATTCATCCATATATTCCATTCCGTAGTTAATTTCTCTCATTTTCCTTTCAACTAGCTCATCAACATTAACATACTCTTCAGGATCAATACCGTGATATTCAACTGGATCAACATAAATATCTATTGTGAAAACATGACCTAAATCGACTACTTTTAATTCATTATAGGTATCTAGTTTTAATCCACAATTAAAACAAGCAAGTTTATTTGGAATATATCGAATCTCTTCATATAAATCATTACCATTCAACTTAGTTGATGAAACAGAAACTTGTTCTCCAGTTAATAAAGCCTCATTATTACAACACGGACAATCAACCTTTTTTGTATGATAATTAAACACTCTTAATTGCTTATCAGAATTTTCTTTTCTATTGGCTTTTTCCTCCAAAGTTAAATCTTCATAAACTTGTTTATAGGCTTTTATTTTATCAACGACAATTTTCTTTAATTTTCCATCACTTTCCTCAATCATTTTCTCTGCCAAAACTCCCTCATCTTCTCCAAAATACTCTTTTAGAGTTTTATCTTGAAACTTTAAAAGAATATCGCAAATCCTGTAATAATCGGAGATCCAAAGACTAACCGGAAATTCTTCAAATCCAGAAAGTCCCGAATGTAATTCTGTATTCCTCTCGTTGATTATAAGTATCACTCTGGCGCGAAGATTCGTAGTAAATTCTTCAATAATATCTCCGAGTCTATTAACTGCAGTCGAAATCTGAATTGATTTTGGTTGATTTGTAACCTCATAACCAAATGAATATAATAAACTCTTATAATCATTTGAATTTGGAGTTTCTGCTAAAAGAGCCGGATGTATTTTAGCTAATGAACTCCTTATTAAGAATTCCAAAGATAATGATAGCCAGAAAGGATAAAGCGAAGAATCTCTCTCTGAATCATTTGCTCTTTCTATGTATTCCTGTGCTTTTGTGTATAAATTATTGTAGTCGAAAGCTTTACTCATGATTGTATATTTCAGTTCTTATTAGTTCACGCTTTATATCTAAATCCATATTTTTAGTTCTGCTGTGCAGAAACCTCCAATTATTAACAATCAACGTAGAATTGGGTCTCCAATTTATTTCAATAATCTCCTTATAATTTCTTATGCATTCTTCGATTAGTTCTTTTTTATGTAACATATTTGAATGCATAATGACTGGATTAAATCTAACAATCTTTTCGCCCAGCAGTTTACTAGTATTAATAATTGTTGTTTTCTCTTTAAAACCATTATTTCCATTAATTGTGAAAATAGAGTTATAGAACAAATATGAATTAACTTTTGCTAATTCTAAACCATCAATTAATAGTGTTTTAGTTTTATAAGAATTATCTGTTTTATTTTGAAGAATTATAAATTTAGGAGGAAATTGATATTGAATACCATCATTATGAAATGGATATTCATTGTCTTTATAGAGTTTAGATAAACTTAAAATTGAATCTGATTTTTTATTTTGATAAAGTTCATTTGTCTTTATTTCAATTTTTTTACTACTCAAATCGAGTAGTTTAATTATTTCCTCAATTGTTAAAATTTTATCCATAAACAACCATCCTTCTTTCATTTTCACCCATTATAAGGTTGTATAAACATTTATCACAATTGAATAGCTTAAGAATTAGGTTAATACTAAGTAATAATCCCAAGAGAGTGAAATTTAATCTAAAAATATCACTAGAAATTTCACTTTATCCTATACCAATACCCCCCCCAAAAAAAAGGCCGCCCCACCTTACGTGAACCGACCTTCCATTTCATCAATATCCTCCATCACCCCATAAACACCAAGATAAACGACACCACCAACAACGACACCAAGTGATACGATGTATTGATCAGGAATAATTTCCATGATTTCATTTCCCAGGAAACGGTGTTGAGGTCAACGGGAACGTAAAAGCCGAGCCAGGTAAATACAGCAGACATGGTAGCCATCAATGCCGGAGTCATCATTTCTGAGGCGGGTTGGTTCCAGGTTACCGGATTCCAGACTGCAATGTTGTGCGCCAGTACCCATGCCATCAGGAAGTTTCCGATTACCATGATGATCATGCTTTTCACGAAAACGGATGTTGGTGGTCTATTATCCATTGTAAACCCCATTTCTTTGGCCCATACTTTTCCGAAAAGCGGTGTGTACCAAAGAAAACCGAGGAAGAAGTTGGCCACCACAGCTATGGCAATGGCTACAAAATTGATGTGAATGTTTGGTTCCATAGTCTTTTTTTAATAGTTGATCGATCAAACGAAAAAGCTGGAAGAAGGTTTCGAAAGACGAAACAGTTGATGTTTTATTGATCCATTTCTTCTCCTACTTTTTTCTTGATAAAAAAGTAGGCAAAAAATCAAGGCTGTAAGTCCCAATCTTGAGAACTACGGCTTGTTATGCTACCTCAACCCAACTCGCTAAACGTCATTAACGGATTGTTTTGCAAACAACCCGATGACTGGGCTCAAACAGGGCATCGGTTACGCTTAACGCACCTTGTTCTCTTACGATTGTTACTTAATGCCATTTGGATTGTCTTATTTAAAACAGATTCCCATCATCAAACCAAAGCCATGAGATCTAAAACAACAAAACACCCATTTTCTTTCTTCAGTCAACATCAAACAACTTGTGTTTATTCGAAACAATAATCTAACATTAAAAAACGGTATTTATCCTTACGAAATACAACATCAAAAAAGCTGACAGAGACTTTAAAAAGTATTACATACAATTGAAGAAAGCCCAACAAGCACCTGAAAAAGCGTGGTGGAGACCTGAAGATGCGTGAATGACGCGTGAAGAAACCAAAATGACACTTGACGTAAGCCCAACAAGCACCTGAAAAAGCGTGATGGAGACCTGAAGATGCGTAAATGACACATGAAGATTGATAAATGACACATGACGCAAGCCCAACAAGCACCTGAAAAAGCGTGATGGAGACCTGAAGATGCGTAAATGACACGCGAAGATCGATAAATGACACATGACGCAAGCCCAACAAGCACCTGAAAAAGCGTGATGGAGACCTGAAGATGCGTAAATGACA
>JBILJP010000141.1:0-11428 GCA_044377135.1 Fluviicola sp. | reverse complement strand
CGTATCCAAAGATTTTTCAATTAAAAAGTAATCATTATCTTTTTCTGATTGAGTTTCCCATGAAACGATAACGTTATCATCTGAATTTCTTACGTCAAAGTTTGATAACTCAACGGGTAAGGCAGTATTGCATCCTGACATCATCCCGCCAACAAAAATTCCACCTACTCCGGAATTGTTGGTTAAAATCAAATCAATGTAATTCACTCCCGGAAGCCATGGGCCATCTAATGTTATTTGTAAATTATTTCCAAGCGTATAGTTTCCGGCAGTTAAATTAAGCCCTTCACTTATGTTATTTATGCGGACATCTGCCAGTTTATTGTCCATGTAGACAGACAAAACAATAGAGTAGGTACCAGGAGCAGATAGACTATAGCCATTGCAGTCTGATGGCAAATTAAGCGGAAGCCTGTAAACCATATAACCGGTATATGATGTACAACCAATACTCGGATTTAATATCCAATGACCATTAGAGAATGGAAGTGATAATTGCGATGGATATACCCAACTGAAAGCACCTCCAAATGGTGTACAGGGATTGGCAATCATTGCATTGGTATAGGTCAATGCAAGCGTATTTGACGGGATTGAAGCTTGAATAGATGAAATTTGCCAGACAGGATCAGGACTTCCAACAGTTCCTACACCACTTGTAAGAGAGCTTGCTAAAGGGAATGATTGCCCAAGTGCACTTCCTGTCACAATACAGAAATAGAAAAAAAGTAGTTTCATAAGCAGAGTTAAACGTAATCTTTCGTTACGAAAGTAAATTCAGCTTAACTTTTGGGGTTAGAAACCACCTTATCGTTTTCTTAAACTCAGAATGAAAATCCTTACTTATTCTTTCGTTGAATTGTAAGTTTTTGTTAAACAATTGGTTAAATCTTATTCAAATAGGTGCTAAGATCTGTATTTTCTCCTTTAATTCCGATTTTAGATCTCAATCTTGATCGCGCCACATCAATACTGTTTTCACTGGTTCCTTTCAGTTCTGCAATCTGTTTGGTCGTAAAATTCATGCGCAAGTAAATTGCCAGTGTTATTTCACTAGCAGTTAAATTTTCAAACGTTGAACACAATCGCTTAACGAAACCATCGTTGATGGATCGAATCATGTAGTCGAGGTCTTTCAACTCTTTGCTTTTCGCACCAAGGGCATTTTCATCAACGCTCTTGGATAAAGCATATAAGTCATCACTGAGTTTTTTACTAGTTTGCTGCAAAGCCATTCCTTTCAGTTTTTTGGATAGGTTTTCGGCAGTAGCATTATGCCTGGTTATTGTGAGCAATGAATGGGTAAATAACTGCTTTTGATTTTCATACTCCGTATTCAATTTTCGTTGTGATTTAACTCCCTTACGGTAATAGTGTATTATAATTCCTAAAATAATGCAAAGACTAAATCCTAATATAAGCGTGATCCGTATAAATAGTTTTTGCTCATATTCATGTTCTTTTCTCACTACTAGTTCATTCTGAGTACGCATTAATGATTCGTTAGACGAACTAGTCATTAATAGTAGTTGGCCTACTTGCGCCTCATCAATCTTTTCTCTTTCTTTTTTAAGTTGCAGATTTCTTTTTTCAAAAAAAGGTAATAAATCAGCGTACTGTTGACCCTTAAAACTATTCAAGATGCAATCACAGATCATGATGCCCAAATCCGGATTATTGTCTTCTATAAGACTAAAGGCTTTTTTCATTAGTAGAAAAGACTTATCAAGATCTTCGTCTAAATAAGTGATCGCAAGGCCATAAGTAGCCACCCCTATGTAACCGTTACAATGTACTTTTTCAGCTTTGTTGATGCATTCCTGAAAATAAAGTCTTGCATTTGCGAGATCTCCTTTGTTGAGGTAAATCACGGCTTTACTGTAATCTTTTGTGAAATTGTGTTCTTTAAACGATTCAAATTGTTCACTTAATTGAAAATAATATAAACTAGAATCAAGATTTCCGTTAGTACCCCAATAATTGGAATAACAACTATACAAAGCACTTAAAACCGTTTTATTTTTATTAATTATTGCATATCTTTTTGCTCTATCAAGTGCTTTTTTGGCATATTTCTTTTGATTCAATTGAATAAAGAACAATGCCAACACCTGTTGTGTATAGGATATTCCATCGTAGTTTTTTTGTGCCGTATAATAATTATTGCATTTTACCCATTCTTGAAAAGCATAGGAAAAATTATTCATTTGTGCGTAATAACCTGATTTCCGTAAGTGTATCAGCGCTCGAACACTATCACTTGCGTACGAATGATCAAGCAAACGTTCAGATTGTTTAATGGCTTTCAATGCCTTATCATACTGTTGAACAGCACTATAATATTTTGCTTTGAGTAAAAGTAATGTTGCTTTGTCGCTTTTTTTGCAATCGGAAGAGACGGCTTCATCTATTCTATCAAAGTAGTTTGGCAGATTCCACTCACTGTCTTTATTAATTTTTTGAATAAGTAAATAACCTGTTGACTGGCTATAACATTCAGAATAGACGCTCAATAAAAATAAGATAGTTAAATATGTTATACACGTTTTCATCATAATACGAATATAACTAATAACCTTTGTTCAAATTTGAATTTAGATCAAGAATTCTGTTCAATTTTCGCAAATGAGGCTGTTTTGAAAGTAACCGAATTTTGGTTATTTCAACTAAAACCAACGATGGCTGATAAATATTTTAAGGGTAGCTTTCAGCCTTTAACAATAGTTAAGATCAAACTCAACGATCGATTAAGCTCTATGAATAAATCGCATTACCTGGAAACACAACTGCGTGAACAAGAGCTTGGCATGTGCGTTGCGTTCTAAATGATAATGAGCATCATTGAACAGCTGCATAAAATCCATTGCGTTGTTGTTGGTGATAAATCGCGCGAAATTTTTGAGGAAATCAGCTTCTTCCGTAGAAACTTTGGTAAGCATTTCCTGGGTATAATTCTTCAGCAAGCTTTGGCGCACCATGTGCAGCGCATATTTCAAAAACAGTTTTTGACCTTCGCGGGTTTGCGTGGCAATAGCATCTGTCCAGGCCAGCATACCGTTTACATCTTTTTTGAAACACACTCGCATGAGTTGAATGAACAATTCGCGGTTGTAATCGCTTTCTTCGGTGTCGCCCAATAAATGCTGTGCCTCCAGGAAATCGCCATCGCTTCTTCCGGCAATACTGGCTGCTGTTGCTTTGGTGATACCACGTTGTTCCAATGCCACTTGAACGGTATCGGTTGGCAACATTGTCACCCGCACAATTTGCGTACGCGAAAGAATGGTGGTGAGCATTTTGTCTTGTGCTTCTGCAAGGAGTATAAAGAGTGTTTTCGGAGTTGGTTCTTCCAGGATTTTGAGGAGCTTGTTGGCGCAATCGGCATTCATCTCTTCTGCCATCCAAATCACCATTACTTTGTAACCGCCTTCAAACGATTTGAGGTTGAGTTTTTTGATGATCTCCAAACTTTCATCCACACCAATGATGGGTTTGCGTTCCGACGAGTCGATGCGTTTGGTCCAATCGTGCAGGTTGAAATACGGATTTTCCTTGATTTGTTTTCGCCAATCAGTGATAAAGGCGTCCGATTTTTTGGCAATCGCCAACACGGTAGGGAAGGAAAAATGCAAATCGGGGTGCTGCAATTCGCTTACTTTTCGGCACTGCGGACATTCACCGCAACTATCGGTTTCCGATTTGTTTTCGCAGAACAGGTATTGCACAAAAGCCAATGCCAACGGCAACGAACCGTAACCGGGTTTTCCCAGAAACAACTGCGCATGACTGATCTTGCCACCCTGTACTTCGTGAAGCAAATGGTGTTTGAGATCTTCTTGCCCGATAACCGCCGAAAATTGCATGGCATAAAATTAGGGTTAATTTTAGTTTGGGCGGTATTTGATGGTACAATATCAGTCAGCCGATATGCTGTTTTCCCGTGAATGAGCGATTTTTAGCTTCAGACAGACACATAGATTTGGCGCGCAGTCGCTTGCCACTATCAAAAATACAATTTTCTTTCCCACGAATGCACGAATTTTAGCTCGCCTAACGGACTCGCTATTTGTCAATTTGACACATAAAATGGAATCATTCGTTTGTATGGAAATGATATTTTTCCCTAACTTAAATAGAATGAAAACAATAATTTACCAAGAAGAAGCCTATGAAATCATAGGGCTGTGTATGGAAGTACATCGAGAATTAGGTTCCGGCTTTTCTGAAATAGTATATAAAGATGCACTTGAATATGAATTTAAAATGCGAGGCATTCTCTTTGACAGAGAAAGGGAATTTCAAGTTCACTACAAAGATATTGTATTGCCACATAAATTCTATGCTGACTTTTTAGTCAGCGATAAAATCATATTAGAGATTAAAACGGTTTCTGCTTTGTTAAACGAACATATTGAGCAAACAATCAACTATTTGCACGTGTCTGACTTACATTTAGGGCTACTCGTTAATTTCAGATCTTCAAATTTAGTTTACAAAAGACTTGTACGATGAATCATTTAATTAAGCGAGTCCGTTAGGCGAGCTAAAATTCGTGCATTCGTGGGAATCCTTTTTAGCACTTCTCATTCACATTGGGGGATGAGAAACACAGTTTGTTTTTCAGGTTTCATTTCAATTCACCCGAAAAAATGGCGGCGCTCTCAATTCTGGCAGATAATTTGTAAATTGGGATTCCAAAAAACGAGAACATGAAACAACTATTACTTGCAGCGACCTTATTAACAGCAACATTCTCCTTTGCTCAAGAAGTAAAAACATCCGAAGAGTCGGTGAGCTTTTCAAACGGAAGCCATAACGCCATTGTGGTAACCATTCCATATGCCAACAAAGAGGTGGTGGAAAAAGAACTGAAATCGGAAATGAAAGATTGGGGTGGGAAACACAATAGTTCAAAAGGTGAGCACACTGCCATTCAGGCCTCTATGAAGGCTATGGGAAGCAAACCGTTTGACGGCTACGCTAAAATCATTGAGAACGGCGATGTGATTAAAGTAGCTTTTGCTGTTGATTTGGGCGGTGCTTACATGGATAGTCGTCAGCATGGAGCACAATACAAAGTCATTCAGGAACGCGCGAAAAAGTTTGCTACCAAAACCGCAACTACCGGAGTAGAAAATGAGTTGGCAGCCGAGGCGAAAATCCTGAAGGAAATGGAAAAGGATAAATCCGATCTGGAAAAATCGATCGAAAGCTCGAAAAAAGACATTGAGGATTACAAAAAACGCATTGAAGAAGCCGAACAAAAAATCAAGGACAACGAAAGCGCTCTTTCAAAGAAAGGCGAAGAAATTACTATTCAAACCACCAAAATTGGTGATGTAGAGAAGAAGAAAAAATCCATTCGTTAAGCTATTAATAAGTGTTTCGGAGCTTGTCTTTTAACGAAGGGAAGCTCCGATCTTATCCTTCAATCAAACTTTCGGCTACTTTTGTTGCATGAAAATTTTGGTGGTGCGTTTCAGTTCTATCGGCGATGTGGTGTTAACCACGCCAGTTGTGCGTTGCATGGCCTTGCAGTTGCCCGATGCCGAAATTCATTACATCACTAAAAAAGCGTTTCTTCCCGTTTTGGAAGGCAATCCGCACATTACTAAAATCATTACCATCGATTCGTCGGTGAGTGAAAAGATGCCGGAATTAAAAGCCGAACACTACGATGTGGTGATCGATTTGCACCGAAATGTGCGAACCTTGCGACTGAAACGAGCGCTCGGTGTGAAATCGTACGCCTTTCCGAAACGCAATATCGAGAAGTTTTTACTCACCGTTTTTAAGATCAATCGCATGCCGGATGTGCACGTGGTAGATCGGTATTTTGAAGCGGTGAAACACATCGGGGTGAAAAACGACGGCTTGCCCTGCGAACTGTTTTTAGCTCCTTCCGACGAAGTTCCGTTATCCGACAATAACCTGCGATCGCAGCAATTTGTTGCCGTTGCCATGGGCGCGCAATTTGCCACAAAACAGATGCCTCTTCATTTGATGGCCGAGGTACTTTCAGGCGTTGAATTACCGATTGTGTTATTGGGCGGACCAACAGATACCGAACGCGCCAATCAACTCAAACAAGCGCTTCCTTCGCAACAAGTGGTTGATTTCTGCGGAAAAATCACCTTACGCCAGTCGGCATTTGTGGTGAGTCAGGCCAGCGCAATACTTACCGGCGATACAGGATTGATGCACATTGCATCGGCGTTTCGCATTCCGATTGTGAGTGTTTGGGGAAATACCGTTCCGGCGTTGGGCATGTATCCGTATGCTCCGCAAGACCAATCGTTGTATTCCATTCACGAGGTGAACAATCTTTCCTGTAGGCCGTGTTCCAAAATCGGGTACAAAGAATGTCCGAAAAAGCATTTTAAGTGTATGGAGATGCAGAATGGCAAAGCGATTCAGGCAGATTTGCTGGGGAGAATTTAATCTCCGAACAGAGCGATTAATTCCAAATATTCGGGTTCGGTTCGCAAATCATCCCAATCAGTATCTTGTTGCACATGTGAGAGAGTGATCTCTCGTTTTTCGAGACTTTCTTTCAGATTAATAAAAGCATAGCCTTTTTGCTTTAAAAGGGCATAACAACAGGCTAAATTATAGCCATTTCCGCCTAAATCTTTACAGAGTTTACTTTTTTCTAAGGCAAGCTTCAAGTACATCTGTTTTTCATTTCCAGTTTTAAGCTGGGCTAATATTATCAGACCACTTGCCCAATTAGCATAAGCATTACTATCGTCCTTTTTATAATTAGTGGCTAACTCGTATTTTTGACAAGACTCGATAAGTAATTTTTCTTTTTCCTCACCGGTTTTCAATTTAGCTATACTGAGAAGCGTGACGCCCCAATTATCATATGCCCTATAATCATCCTTTTTATAATTAATGGCTGACTTGTATTTTTGACAAGACTCGATAAGTAATTTTTCTTTTTCTTTTTCTGTTCTCAAATCAGATAAATCTCTCAATGCAATTCCCCAATTATCATATGCTTCGTAATCTTCCGCTTTATACTTAATGGCTAGCTCGTACTTTTGACAAGACTCGATAAGTAATTTTTCCTTTTCTTTACTTGTCTTCAAATTGGTTGAATTATAAAGGTTATTTCCCCAATTAAAATAACAATCATTAAGTAATGAAGTTAATTCAGACTCAGCATTTGAAAATGATAATTGTTTGGAATTTTCACTACTATGAATTTCTCTTTCGATAGCTTCTAATGAATCATAATTATCACTAACAATACAATCAATTAATCCTTGTTTGAGATTAGAAAGGTGTATTTCCAATGTTGTCATTTGCTCTTTTTCTTCTACCCCAATTTCATAACGTTGAATTGCATCCAAGACATGTTTTTTTGAGTCTTCAAATCGTTTTTTTACCCTCTTGTATTTATCATCATCTTCAATGTCAACGATGTTTTTATACAAGTCGGAAAGAAAGCTAAAAGGAGACTTGAAAATTTTTGGGTGCCCATCACAAAGCTTTGTACTAAGACTTAGAAAAAAAGCATCTGAATCATGACCCCTGATGAGGGAGGCGCCGCAATTTGGCTGATTTAATAATTTAGAACAAACGTTGTCAGAAGGATCATTATCTTTATATCCAACCCAAAACAGATCATTATCGAAGCGTTTATATTTAATTAATTCATCGAAAATAAAGTCATCACCACTATAGCCTATTACAATCCAAGGCCTATCATGTGTGATTCTGTCAAAAATGCTTTTAGCAACGCCATCTATGTTAACTTTTTGCATTTCTTCTCTTGTATTAAGTTGCCACAATCCATTATAGTGTCCATGTAAGTGTATAATTGATTGGGTTTCTAAAGAGGTTGTAGTTATATCACGAAGTATGGAAATATCATAGACTGGTGGGAAAATATTATAAAGAGCTAAGGCGCGCTGAGCTAAGTTGTCAAAATTTACTGTTACGATATAATCCACGAAACCTTCTTTCATTAACTGAGCTAAATAAATATGGCTGGCATTTATACTTGCTTGGTCAACATATCTTTTGAAAATGGCATTCCGTTCTCTGGCATTTAAGCACTCCATTAAATTCGCATAACTTGGTTCTTGGTTGCAAATTCGTTTTATATCCGGATTGTCTTTTGATGATTCCAAAATTTCTAAAACCAATTTCCCTGCTGAAGGAATACCGGCAGTAATTGAGCATCCCGCTCCCAATAAAACAATGGCACCTTTTCCTGTTTCTAATTTAGACTTCTTAAGTCTATAAATGATGTGTTCAATGGTTTTTTCTGTCATAAGTCTAAATAGTGGTTGATACCTAGTTTATATTTTGAAAAATAGAATTCATTCAGGATAAACCAAAAATAAGAATAAAATAGATATTTTTTTAGTTTAAAGTAATTGCAGAATGTAAACCAATAAGCAAAGATATATTGTGAAATCAAGAATTTTAACCCCACGTAATATTGCAAAATTACGTGCTCTGATTTGCCATGTAATTTTGCAATATTACGTGCCTTTTTTCAACTTCAAATCAATCAATTTTTCCAAGTTGCAGCAAACCCATCGCAACCCATTGTTCAAAAAGAGCTTTCAAAGAAGCAGGCATTTAAACAGACATTCGTATAATTTTAGCTATTTTTAAATTCTTTAAAGAAGAATGTTGTTGAAATAGAAAGTCCAATGAAGTTGTTTCAAAAACATTCGGGTGATCTCAACTATTCTGAAGATTTTTTTGTTAACGATTGTGGTTATGCTGCCCAGGAATCAGCTTGCAGTAGCCCAATCATTCAAATGAGCCAACATGAAGAAAGATACTGTATTAACAGAAACTGCGGTACTTGTAGACAATCCCATTCCGGATTCGCGGATCAAAAGCGCCCAATTAGTGTCTGATCCGGAATCGCGGTTAGATTCTCAGGTGATGAAGTTCACACCGATGAATGATCCGGATATTCCGTATAGAGATCTGACCAATCCGACCACAAAAAAGGAAAGCATTGCCAAACTCATCGAGAAGCTAAATGTTGTGTCGAGTCTTCGTTATCAGCGCACGGTTGAAGACACCTATTGCAATGTGTATTCCTTCGATTATTGTTATTTCTCGAAAGTCTATCTTCCAACCATTTGGTGGACAGATGAGGCGCTCCAGAAAGTGTTGGCCGGAGAAGAGGTTGAGGCTATTTACGGCGAAACGGTAGATCATATTTATTCAAGCGCCATCCACGATTGGTTTTTAGAATGGGGAGCAAGCTTTGGTTGGAAGCGGATGTTTACTGTGGAAGAAGTTCAGGATGCAGTAAACGCCAATGGTGGAATCGGGATCATTTGTGCCAAGCGAAAAATAAAAGGACTCTCAGGGCATATTGTTCCGGTGGTTCCCGAAACAAAAAACAAAAAGGCCTACCGGGAAGACGGAAAGCTCATTTATCCGTTGCAATCGCAAGCCGGTAAATTGAACTACAACTACTTTTCAAAAGCCCGAAAAGATTGGTGGAACCATGAACGTTATTCTTCTCATGTCTTTTATTACCATGATTGAAATTATGCGTTTCAACCCGTTGCTAAGTGAACAATGCTACACGAATCGTGCACTTGTTTATCCCATAAAAACGAAGTACGTTTGTACCGTTGAAAAAGCGGTCTTTAAGCCAACTAAACGTCGTTTTATACCGGTGCAATTTATTGAAACGAACGCGCAATCTCTTAGAGAAAAAGCAATCGGTTTTTTGACAGCACACAAGCACATCGATTCACCGATTTCAACACAAATAGATCACTCAAAACCTTAAAAAAGAAAACCGGTATAAATGGAAGAAAACCAGACAAAAAAATACTACTGGGGCATTGGTTTGGAAAACGAAACCTACATGCAATTTGAACATTCATTGCCGGTAACAGGTGCATTTATACAGGATAAAATAGGGTGCGATCGCTACAGCATTGATTATAGAAAATGCTATCAACCGGAAAGTTTAGTGCCTGTTTTAGAAACAGCTTTTCACACCAACGAACACTACAATGTAAGCCGAATGATCAACAGTCATTCGCTTGAAAAACTCGACACGAACTACGAGCATAAAACGATTCTGGTTGAACAACCGGCAACCGAAAACGCGGCAGAAACGATTCCTGAACCGGTAGAAAATCCGGCGTATCTCGGCCAATCTATTTTGGAACTTTTTTTAGCAGATCAACCTTACAATATCCGAAGTTTGGTGACGCAAAAAAACAACCCGTTCGGTCCGGTAAATTTTGATGGCGATTCCATTGAATTTGTCACAAAATACTTTGAAAACAGAACCATCTCAGAAGCGTGCGATGAGCTCAAGACAACCAAACAGCTCTTTCTCGATAAGATCAATGAATCGGCGGTTTTTAAAGAAAAACTAAAGTTCCCTGATTATAACATCGGACTCAATATGTTCATGTCCAATCAGGAAAACCTGGTGTTGTTCAATAACGGTACCTATCATTTTCACATCACCTTGCCAACGTTGGCCAAGCATAGCCGAATTGTGGATTATGCGGCATTTGAAAACACGCATGCCAATGCCATTTATTTGTTGCAGTGGTTTGAACCGTTCTTTATTGCCACGCTGGGCAGTCCGGATATCATGGGCGTGATTAGCAAGAAATATGGGTTAAACAAAAACTTTTCGTTGGGTTCGATGAGAAATGCCATGTCGCGCTACATTGGTGTTGGAACCTATCACAAATCGATGGTGAAAGGAAAGATTTTAACCTACAAAGTAGAAGATTTCAGAAAGTTGCTGCAATTTGAACAACAAGACGCTATTTGGTGGCGCGATCAGATTGAAGCAGATATGGACTATGAATTGCTTTCGGAAGTAGGTCTTGATTTTAATCAGGAAAAAATGTACCAGAGCGGGTTCGAATTCAGAAGCTTTGACGAGTTTCCGGCGCGGTATTTAAAAGACGTGCTCTATGCCATTTTGCTTGTTTGCGAACACTCTTTACATCTACCCGATGTGAGTTGGGGGCACGATAGCATTGCCTGGAATAACATTGTGTTTAAAACCTTAAAGCACGGTTACCAAGCTGAAATCACCGCTGACGAAAAGAAGGAAGTATTGGATCTGATGCAGCTATTGAATCCTTCAGACAGCAATTACGCAACCCTCAAATCTGAATTTGAAGCGATCTCGTTGCTGGACGAATTTTTCTTTAAAATTCTGGCTGTTTTGCATGACCGGTACAAAGACTCCAATTTCTGTCTGGATTCCATGTGCGGTGAAAAAATGAGTGCTCCACCAACGTGGGACAACTTCAATAAATACCAAACCGAGCAGCATTTACAGCAGATCACTTCTTTTTCGTAGGTTAAAAAACGCCTTCATTGAACGCTGAATTTTACGAATCTAATTCACTAGTGTCCGATAAACAAAAAAGAAAAGTTCAGCATTAAGGGCAAACAG
>JBILJP010000140.1:0-11430 GCA_044377135.1 Fluviicola sp. | reverse complement strand
AATCGACAATTGTTATTTCTTTATCGTATGAAGTCCAAGTAGTATTAAACGAATGAATAATTTTTTCTTTTTCCAGATCCGACACATATTCGAGACTGCCTGTTTTTTGTGTTGGATTTACTAAAGCGGCATTAAGTAATCGTTGGTAATTCTCCATCACCTCCGTGAGGATGCTTATTGAATAAATGTCTGGGTTAAATATGACCTTCATTCTCACATACTCTCCTACTTCTTCAAATGTAACGTCTATATCAAATCGAGAAATTGGCGCTTCGATGTTTGCGGTTTTATTTATTCCATTTTCTAAGGATGCGTTATTTTCCCATCTATTCCCAGTTTCACGCACTGAAAAAATTACATCAAAAATGGCATTTCTACTTGTGTCTCTTTGAAGATTTAGGTCATCTACCAGACGATCAAACGGATATGATTGATGGCTAAAATCTTCTAGGGTATTTTTCTGCAAACGCTGAAAGAACGAATTAAAATCATCATCTGCGAAAATTTCACTTTTAATAGCAATGGTATTGGCATAAAAGCCGATTTGGTTCTTTAGATCGACCTGTTCTCTGCCCGCCATAGGAGTACCAGTAATGATTTGCTTCTGTCCAGTGTAACGACTCATTAAAATCTTCCATGCTGCTAGTAAAGTCATGAAAAGAGTTCCACCTTGCTCTTTCGAATAAGCTTTTAATTTTTGCGCTGTGGACTTATCAAAATATCGCTCTAAGGCTTGACCGTTATGGGTTTTATATTTAGGTCGGGGTTTGCTAAACGGAAGATTGAGCGGTGATAAATTTCCCGAAAGTTTGTTCCCCCAATACTCTTTGTGCGCGATAAATACATCTTGATTTAATTGCTGTTGTTGCCAAATTGCGTAATCCTTGTACTGAATCCTCAATTCGCCTAACTCAGGAGATGAATTCTGCTCAAACGCTTGGTAAAAGGCAAAGACATCATGCGACAATACCTCAATCGACCAGCCGTCACAAATGATATGGTGGATATTGAAATAAAACACAAATTCTTCTTCAGCGAATTGTAACAAAGCTACCCGAAGCAATAAGTCCTTTTCTAAATCAAAGGCCTTGTAAGAATCCTCCCGAATATATGATTCAATAGAAGCCTTTGGGTTGGGTTCGTTTCGATAATCCTGGTAATCTATCTGAAAGTCAACGTTATCTATGGTTGAAATCCATTGTCTAAGTTCTCCCGCAACATCTTCTTTAAAATTGGTTCTCAGAATTTCATGACGATCAATGGTAGCGATTATCGCTTTTTGGAGTATCTCTGAATTGTATTTACCATTTAGCGTTAGATGATCTGGCATATTATAAGATTCGGATCCTCCCTCAAATTGACTTAAGATCCAAAGTCTTCGTTGGGCATCTGAAACGGGATACGATTCACTTAATTCCACAATTGGAATCTGCTTGTGGACGAAATCTAAGTTTAGCGATTGGATGTATGCAATTAAGTCAAGCTTGTTCGCTCGAATTAAATCGAAAACCTCCGGTTCCACATTTTCAGTAAACACAGATACCTCAAGGTTATCACCATGCACATCAAGACCAATTCCTTTCTGCCTTAGGTCCCTCACTAATTCTGCAGCCCCACTCATTTTTATATAATAAATTTTTGCACTTCTTTTTTATCCTTACTGTCACGCAGCCAACGAGCGTTCTCTATTTCGAGCGCAATGTTTTGAATCGTTGGATTAGCAAAAATTTTCTCGATATCGATTGTAAATTTCAATTCCTTTTGCACTGAAAAAATCACGCTTATAGCCTTTAAACTATTCCCACCCAAATCGAAGAAGTTATCTGTAATCCCAATTTTTTCATGGTTTAGCACATTTTCCCAAATTGCTACCAATTTTTTTTCTAACTCATTTTCAGCTGCTCGATATGTTTCATTGATCGCAAGCTTATTTCCTTCAATTTCAGTTAATGCTCTTCTGTTAATCTTCCCACTTTGTGTTAACGGGAAACTATCCATTTGAACATAGTGATCAGGCAACATGTATTCAGGTAAATACTCTCTTAGTCGATTTCTCAAATTGCTGACATTTTGTTTATTTTGAGCCTTGATGTAAGCCACCAGTTTTTTCTCTAATTCGCCATTTTCCTCTAGCAAAACAATCGCTTGTTCAATAGACTCAAGCTCTTCTAAAACGCTTTCAATTTCTCCCAATTCGATACGGTGACCTCTAATTTTGACTTGATCATCACCTCTTCCTAAGAATTGAATATTCCCATCCGAAGTCCATCTTCCGAGATCACCAGTTTTATAGATTCGCCCCTCTTCAAAAAATGGATTTTTTATGAATTTTTCATCCGTCAATTTTTTCTGATTCAGATAGCCTCTAGCTACTCCATCTCCTCCAATACAAATTTCCCCAACGACCCCTGTTGGTTGTAGCTGATGATTTTCATCTAAAATGTAGATCTGCTCATTCGGTAGTGGAGTTCCAATACTCAAAGCTTCCACTTGATTTATTTTAAGGGCCGTGCTCCAAATTGTTGTTTCCGTAGGACCATAAGCGTTCACTGACTTAAAGACACCACTTTTCAGTTTCTCACTTAACCCTTCACTCAACGGTTCACCTCCAACAATAACCAATGAAAGACATTTTGGTAAATGGCTGTTCACGGCATAAAGTTGAGATAATCGTGATGGCGTTAATTGTAATACGTCAACCTCATTGTGCTCAATGGCATTTATAAATTTGTACGGATCAATCAGCTCTTCATTTGACAATAGTACAAGTGTTTTTCCAAAACAGAGCGCGCCCCAAATTTCTAATCCTGAAATATCAAACGTGAGATCTGTTGAACCAGCGATTCGATTTGTCATTCCAAGATCAAATCCGTTAATAAACGAATTCAGTGCGCGGTGCTCAACCATTACTCCTTTTGGCGTTCCAGTTGATCCGGACGTATAAATTACATATGCCAAATTTTCAGGTTTCGCGCTTGAGTCACTATCTCTAGCAGAGAGATTCAATTCGTCAACGTGGAATTTCTCCAATTCACTAGCATCAATACATACTTTGTAATTGGTGTCTTTTTGAATAAATGAAATTCGTTCCTTTGGGTAATCTATTGCCAATGGTACATAGGCTCCCCCAGCCTTTAGAATACCCAGCAAAGTTATTATCAACCATTCATCCCTTTTCAGTTGAACTCCTACTAAATCATCAGGTTGAATGTTGTAGTTATTGGATAAATAATGCGCCATACGATTGGCTGAAGCATTAAGTTCTTCATAGGTTAAAGAGATTTCTTGACATACAAGCGCTTGTGAAAGGGGTGTATTTTTCACTTGTTCCTCAAAAAGCTCTATTACGGTTTTATTTTGGGGATAAGGTGCTAAGGTGTTGTTATTGGTTACCAGTAATTCTTCCTTTTCATTATCAGACAAGTAGTGAATATCCTTCAGTCTAAACCCTGAACTATTAAGCAAAGCTACCAACAATTGCTTGTAGTGTTCAATCAATC
The DNA here is from genome assembly GCA_044377135.1 of Fluviicola sp. GTDB lineage: Bacteria > Bacteroidota > Bacteroidia > Flavobacteriales_D > Crocinitomicaceae > Fluviicola. The sequence continues at coordinate 7,930 of JBILJP010000140.1, read as the reverse complement.
GTTCAATCAGTTCACTGCTGTAAACATCCGTATTAAAGATGACGTGAAGTACCAACTGATCGCCGACTTCCTGAAAGGTAAGATCCAAATCAAACTTTGCTGGATGATCACCGAGCTGGATTATCTCTTCCATTCCGTTTTCGGGGATTGGCTCTTGAAATTTTCCAACATTTTGCACTTTCAACATGACATCGAATACAGCATCTCTACTTGAATCTCTTCGAATATTCAATTCTTCTACTAGTCGGTCGAATGGATACGCCTGGTTCTGAAAACCTTCCAATGCCTTTTCCTTCACTTGATTGAAAAACTGATTGAAACTTGTAGTTGGATCAATTCGATTTCGCAATGCCAATATGTTAATGTAGACACCAAGTTGATTCTCCAAATCGGAATGTTCTCTTCCAGCAACGGGCGTGCCGATGATGATGTCTTTTTGTCCAGTATATCTCCACATTAAGACATTCCATGAAGCCAATAGCCCCATGAAAAGTGATCCCCCATTTCTGGTTGAGAAATCTTTTAACAAGGTTGTTGTTTCACTATCAATACATGTTAAAAACGCCCTTCCACTATGCGTTTTCATTTTTGGACGTCTCGTTTCCGCTGGTAAATCGATAAGCGGTAATTCTCCCGACAACTGCTCTAACCAATATTCTCTTTTACTCTGAGATTCTTGGGTTTTCAATTGATTTAATTGCCATGCCGCATAGTCTTTATATTGAACCGTTAATGGTTCCAGATCAATGGATTGGTTTGATTTAAACGCTGCATAAAAATCAAGAACCTCCTTGGCCAACACCTCCATTGACCAACCATCGCCAATAATATGGTGCATATTGCAGTAAAAGATATACCGCTCATCACCCAGTTGCAATAAGGTGGCTCTAAACAGTGGGCCTTTTTCAAGATTAAAAGGTTCCAGTGCATCTTTTGCAATATAGCTTTCTGCTATTTGCTCCTTTTCTTCACGATCGCTATAATCCTCGAAACAAATAGTAAAATCAAGCTCATTCGGATTTAGGACCCATTGCCTTAATTCCCCGTTGTCGTCTAATTTGAAAACTGTTCGTAGAATTTCATGACGTTCAATCATCATATCAAACGATTGCTGAAACAAATTCAAGTCGGCGTCTTGCTCCAAAACGATGTGACCAGGCATGTTGTAAGCCACTGAACCATTACCGAATTGAGACAATACCCAGATCCTTCTTTGAGCATCGGAAACCGCATAATGATCTTGTTTGGATACAGGTTTTATACCAACAAATTGCTCTTGCTTCGCATTCTCAATCAACTTGGCAAGAGCTGTAATGGTAGGATAGCCGAAGATGTCTTGAATGGATAATTTTACTCCAAAATCTTTTTGATAGTCGTTTATTAAACGCATTGCCTTTAAACTGTGACCGCCCAAGGCAAAAAAGTCATCGTTTATGCCAATTTGATCATGTTGAAGTACGTCCTCCCACGTTGATGCAAGCTTTTCTTCAATTTCCGTTCTTGGAGCAAGATATACTTCTCCCGTTTGAAGTCGAATTCCATCGGAAGAAGTTAGTGCATCTCTATCTATTTTCCCGCTTGTTGTTAATGGTAACTCATCCAATTGCACAAAGACCTCTGGAATCATGAAGTGGGGTACTATTTTCGTTAAACGCGCTCTTAAATCCACTACGTTCTGTTCGGATTCGGCAGTTAAATAGGCCACCAATTCGTTTACCCCATCATCATTTTTAGTGACAACAACAGCTATTTCTTTAATTGCATCGATGCTCAATAAGGCTTGTTCAATTTCTCCTAATTCAACACGATATCCTCTAATTTTTACTTGATCGTCTTTTCGTCCAACAAATTCAAGATTACCATCAGGCAGCCATCGACCTAGGTCTCCCGTTTTATAAAGTCGATCGGATTCGATAAACGGATTTTCCACGAATTTTTCTGAGGTCAACCCATCATGATTCAAATAGCCACGTGCTACCCCAGAACCTCCGACGCAAATTTCACCAACTACCCCAATTGGTTGTGGGCTTCCCCAATCATTCAATATGTAAACTTTGGTATTTGCAATTGGTTTACCGATTGGTATTGTTGATAATTCAATTTGCGGACTTTCTAATTTATAAATGGTACTACAAATACTCGCTTCTGTGGGTCCATAGGCATTAAAATAGGATCCGAATTTGATAAATTGAGTAGCCATTTCATAATGAGCTACTTCACCAGCAGTAATAAGGGTTTTGAGCCCCTTCACATTGTCAACTCCCATTTTTCCAAGTATAGAAGGAGAAAGAGTTGCAATATCGATTTCATTTTCGATCAAATAATTGCCTAACAATTCAGGATTTTTCCGATCCATTTCATTTGCAATAAACAGCTGCCCACCACCAATTAAAATGATAAAGGTTTCATAAATTGACGCGTCGAAAGAAAAAGAAGAAAACTCCAGTCCTTTTGTATGTGAATCAATCTGTAAAACTTCGAGTTGTGACAAGATCGTATTGACAATTGTTCTATTCTCAACCATTACTCCTTTGGGCTTGCCGGTTGAACCAGAAGTGTAAATTACATACGCCAAACTTTCAGGTGTTGGGCTCGTAAGGGGTTTTTCGATACTGTAGTTTTCCACATCGAACTCAACATCTAAAGCAAACAAATTTCCCTCCCAGAAATCGATATCGTACATGAAAGCAGACTCCGTGATAAGCAGTTTCATCCCACTATCCTTGATCATGTGTTCTTTACGTGTCAATGGATATTCCGCGTCAATGGGAACGTAGGCTGCACCAGTTTTTAAAACTCCCAAAATGGCGATGATCATCCACTCACTTCTACCCAATTGAATCCCGACACGATCATCCTTTTCAAAAGCATAGGTTTCGTTCAAGCAATTAGCTAACTGGTTTGAAAGCTTATTTATTTCGGTATAGGTAAATTTTCTACCTTCAAAAACAAGGGCAACGTCATTTGGTTTTTTAATTGCTTGCTCCTCGAATAAACTGACAAGGGTGCTGTTTTTCGGTTGAGCCGAATTCGTATTATTAAATGTGTTTAATAGCAGTTCTTCTTCATGCTTTGATAAGAACTTAACGATCGATAGTGGTTGCGTTGGTCGATCAAATAGCGCATTCAAGAGTTGTTTAAAGTGACACATTAATTGGGTGAGCATGCTCTTCCCATAGACATCTGTATTGTAAATGAGATGAAATGACAAACCGTCCATCTCTTCTTTAAAATGTAACTCAATGTCATTTTTAGACTTTACTTCACCTCCGTCGATAATTGCATCTGTACCTATCACAGACTGCCCAAATTGTTCAACATTCAACGAAGCCGTATGGTACGTGATTGACACATCGAATACCGGGCTTCTACTTATATCACGTTTCAGATCCAATTCATCTACCAATCGATCAAATGGATAGGCCTGATGTTCGTAGCTTTTTAGGGTGTTTATTTTTAGTGAATTGTAGTAAGCGTCAAAACTCTCTAATGGATTAATTTGATTGCGCAAAACGAGCGTCCCTACGTAAAATCCTATTTGCTCCTCTAAGTCGGCATGATCTCTTCCGGAAACAGGTGTTCCAACTATTACATCGTTTTGATCTGTGTATCTAAAAACCAGCACATTCCAGACTGCCAGAAGCGCCATAAAATCACTTCCACCATTTTGCTGAGTATATTTTTTCAACTTCGATAAAGTTGTTTTATCTATATGTGTTTTCAGTGATGCTCCATTGTATGTTTTTACCAATGGTCTTCTTTTATTCGTTGGTAAATCGATCAAAGGTAAATTGCCCGATAACTTTTCCAACCAATATGCTTTGTGTTCTTTAAACTCCTGTCCTTCAACTTGAGCTAATTGCCAATTCGAATAGTCTTTATAATTGATTCGTAATCTTTCGAATTGCGTTTCTTTCCCAGTACCTAGTGTTTTCAAATAATTGAATACCTCTTTGGACATGAGCTCTAATGACCACTCATCACCGATAATATGGTGCATATTGAAATAAAGTACGTACTCGTCATCATTTGTTTGAATTAAAGTAGCTCTCAATAAGGGACCTTTCTCCAAGTCAAAGGACAAATAGGAATCTTCACTAATGTATCTTGTCGTTCTTTGGATATTCAGTTCTCCTCTAAAATCTTTAAAATCAACTTCAACCTGAGCTTCTGATGGCATTTTTACGATTTGAACTACGTCTCCCGATTCATTTTTCGTGAAAACAGTTCTTAAAATTTCATGCCTCTCGATTAATATGTTGAACGCTTGTTGAAGCAAATCAAGGCTATACTTTCCTTTTAACTTAGCACTTCCAGGCATGTTATATGCCAATAATCCATCTTCGAATTGACTTAATAACCAAAGCCTTCTTTGCGCATCAGAAACTGCGTACTCAGATTGAATATGTACAGGTTCAATTTGAATAAATGCAGTTTTATTGATTGATTGAATTAATTCGACATGATCCGATACCCTTGTTCGCGTAAAAAGATCCTTGATTGAAAGCTTAACATCTAAGTTCTTTTGATATTCATTGATTAGGCGAACGGCTTTAAGGCTATGTCCTCCCAGAGCGAAAAAATCGTCCTTCATTCCAATTTGGTCGCGTTCCAAAATAGCTTCCCAAATTTTAACAAGCTCTTTTTCCAGTGGTAACGAAGGAGGAACATATTCTACTCCACTTTTAATTCCCAATAACCTTGGATCCGGCAGTGCGTTTCTATCGATCTTCCCGTTCGACATCAATGGAAACTCTTTCAATTGAATAAAATATGCCGGAATCATATAATCTGGCACATAACTTTTTAAATATTCAATCAGATCATTTGTGCTTTGTTTAGTTGTCGCGGTAAGATATGCTACCAATTCATTTTCTCCATGGTCGTTTATTTTCGCTACTACAGCAGCCTGATTCACGTTTTCATGGTTCAATAAAGCATGTTCTATTTCACCTAGCTCAATGCGATATCCTCTTATTTTAACTTGATAATCCTTTCTACCGATAAACTCGATCTCGCCATTTGAAGACCATCTTCCCAAGTCTCCCGTTTTAAACATTTTCTCATTCGGTTTAAATGGGTTACTGATGAAACGTTCATTTGTCAATTTCTCGTTATTCAAGTACCCGCGAGAAACACCGACACCAGCAGTACAAATTTCTCCAATAACACCAACCGGACAAGGAAGTCCCGCTTCATCCAGAATGTAAATGGATATGTTTTGTATTGGGGTTCCGACAAATTTATGATTCCAATTGTCTTCCTTTGAAATTCGATACATAGTTGTTACATCGGAACATTCGGTTTGTCCATACGTGTTAATGATTTCAACCTGTTTATTTGATTCAAATACTTTATGAATGAGATCCGCCTTTAATTGCTCCCCAGTCAAAATCAACTGTTCGATTCCTTGAAAGTCAACATTTTCATTGATTGCGAAAAGATTGGCTATTTGTGATGGAATCACCTCTAAAACTTTCGAATTGTATTTTTTTGAAAACTCAATTAACACCGAGATATCCTGAATTTCATGGATTTCAGGAATAAAGACTTTTCCTCCTACAATTAAAGGCGCCCATAATTGCCAAATTCCACCAACAAAATACATTTTTGACGCATGAATAATCATGCTTTCCGAATTCAGGTTTAACAGTCGGATTTTACTTATCAAATGGTTCACCACTCCTCTATCTTCGAGCATACAACCTTTACTTCCTCCCGTGGAACCTGATGTAAACAGGATGTATGAAAGATCCTGTCTATCGTTAATTTTCTCCAGGTTTGGGGTCGTGGAATCACTATTAAGCCCTTCAAACGAGGCGAGAAAATCACTATTGATAACCAGTTTGCATTCGGCTTGAAGCTCGATCAATCGCTCTTCGGGAAAATCAGGGTTTAATGGAGCACAACAACCTGAAGATTTCAAAACCGCCAATAATGCCACAACATAATCTGCCCCACGATTCAATTGAATACCTACGATATCGTTTGGTTGAATGCGATACTCATTTCTCAGATGGATCGCTATGCGATTCGCTTTTGAATTTAATTCTTGATACGACAATTGCTCCTGTCCATATATGATCGCAATCTTTTTTGGCGTTTCAGAAACTTGTCGTTCAAATAACTCAATTAAGGTTTCTTCCGTCTGACTATTTACCTCTGAAGAACTAAAATCGATCAATAGCTGGTGCTGTTCCTCTGCAGATAAATACGATACCCGGTTCAATTTTTCTTTTGGATTATTAATTATGACACTAAGTAATTGCTTATAATGTCTTATTAATCGCTCAACCATTTCCCTCTCATAGACATCGGTGTTATAGTTGAATTCCATGGATAAGTAATCTCCTACTTCTTCCAGTGTAATGGTAATGTCAAATTTGGCTTTTACCTCTTTTTGAACCTTTATTTCATCAACGCCAGTGCCTGTTAATTGAATCTCCGATTTGTTTTCTCCATTATTTTGTAGAATCAACATTATATCAAACACTGGACTTCTACTTTTATCACGTTGAACATTCAGTTCCTCTACAAGTATATCAAACGGATACATCTGATGATCATAACTCTTCAACGTGGTTTCTTTCACCAACTGAAAAAAACGATCGAAACTTTCTTCAGGATTAACCTGACTTCTTATTGCCAAGGTATTGACATAGAAACCGATTTGATTTTCCAATTCAACATGCCCTCTCCCAGCCACTGCGGTTCCTATAATCAGATCTCGTTGACCAGTATATCGATACAATAAAGCCTTAAATGATGCTAACAACCCTATAAATAACGATCCGTTATTTTTTTGAGCATAAGCTTTTAGCCTGCCAGTGGTTTCTCTGCTTAAAAAAGTTGTCAGGCTTTCACCATTATACGATTTTAAGTTTGGCCGTTGTCTATCAGATGGTAGGTTGATTTGCGGAAGACCTCCCGATAATTGTTCAAGCCAGTATTTCTTGGATGTGGAAAATACACCATCCTGTCTTTGCTCTAATTGCCAATTCGAATAATCTCTATACTGAATCGATAAAGGTTGTAAATCTACTTTTCTATTTTCTCGAAGCGCATTGTAAAACTCAAAGATCTCTTGAGACATCACCCCTATTGACCAGCCATCACTAATGATATGATGCATATTGAAATAGAGCGTATAACTATCCTCATGCCGACGAAATAATATGGCGCGGAACAAGGGGCCTTTTTCTAAATCAAATACTTTGTAGACATCCTCGGCAATCATTTCTTGGATAACATTGTCCTGGTCTTCTACATTCTCAACGTTTTGATGCACTATTTTAAATCCGATTTCCTCAATTTCAAGAACCTGTTGACGAATTTCTCCACTACCATTCTCAATGAAAACTGTTCTTAAAATTTCATGTCTTCCCATCAAACTTTCGAATGACTTTTGAAGTAGTTCGAGATTTTGTGGGCCTTGGAGGTCAAGTTTGCCTGGCATATTATAAGCTACCGAGGCTTCCTCCATTCGACTTAGTATCCAGAGTCTTTTTTGTGCATCGGAAATAGGGTAGTTCGCTTGATCTGGAACTTTACTAATCGAAGCAAAGGTTTTTCTCTTTTTATTTTGAATTAAATCCGCATGTTCGCGAACGGTTTTGTTTCGAAATAATTCTTCTAATGTTAAGCTAATTGAAAACGCTCTGTAATATTCATTATTCAGTCTCACAGCTTTTAGACTATGCCCTCTCAGTAAGAAAAAATCATCATTTACCCCGATTAATTCTTGCTGTAAGATTTCTTTCCAAATATCCACCAACCTCTCTTCCAGGCCATTACTAGGCGCCACATATTCATTTACAGAAAGATTCTGCTTCTTATCCAGTTTTGGAAGCGATTCTTTATCGATCTTACCATTGGGTGTCAACGGAAATTTTTCTAATTGAACAATGTAAGCTGGCAACATGTACCCAGG
>JBILJP010000491.1:0-3255 GCA_044377135.1 Fluviicola sp. | reverse complement strand
CATTGCGCACCATTGAAAGCGTTTTTGAAAAAATCGGATCACAAAACTGGACCGAAACTTCATTCAAACTCATCTTCAACGCTTGGAAAGAAACACATTTAAAAATGTTGGCCATTTACGGATTATCATGCCGTATGCAACGCCTCGGACTTGAATCAAACAATCAGGAACAACAGCACTTATTGTTAATGGCCGCCGCTAAAAATGCCGAAACAAGTTACGAAGATTTGGGCTTGGATTTCGACGGAGGTACACATACCGAATTGTATCACAACCTAGCCGAATCGTTCGTTTCTGATGATAGTTGGATGCTACAGGCGTTTTCTATGCCCGAAGCAAAAGCGTTTAAAACATACGTTTACCGAAACATGGTTGTTGCGCCGGATATTCAAACAGGATTGTTCACCAATATGTTCTCGGAAATCTACAATCACGCTGAATATTCCATCGCTATTAATGCCTTTAATCGATTGATCGATGAGCATTACGATTTCACACCGCAACAGAAAACAAAAGCAACCACTTACATTTTTGCACACATCGAAGACGAAACCGAATTGAATCACTTCACGGTTGTTATCGACTCGTTGAATTACTACGTTAAAGCAGCCAATACAACCATCGATTATGCGTTGGCACAAAATACCTTTGAAACATATTTGCAAAAATTAGCCACTGTATTTGAGGCATTGGATCAAAAAATCATGTAACATGACAGCGCAGCGTATTATCGATCATCTGGAACGTCAGAGCATAGCCATTCCAGACAAGGTATTTGTAATGGATGCCAACCAAACGCTTACTTATGGCGCTTTGTTTCAGCGTGTATTGGAAACTGCAACCGGTTTGCAAAAACAAGGCGTGCAACCAAACGACCGTGTATTATTGCTGCTTGAACATGGAATCGATCATTTGATCAGTTATTTTGCCGCCGGTTACATCGGAGCTATTCCGGTACATCTAAGCATCAATCGCCCGAAAGGAAGTATTCAACAAATTGCGGCGATTACCACAGCAACGTATTGCATTACGGACAACTATCCGGAACCGCTAAACGATTGCGATTTTCAGGAATTGCCTTTCCGAAGTTTATCAGGAAACAATGCGCCTGTTCGCGGAACGAATGAAGTTGCGTACATGATGTTTACCAGCGGAACTACCGGTGCTCCGAAAGCGGTGATGACTACCCATAAAAACACAATTGCCACGGCCGAAAGCATTTTGGATTTTACCCAAATGACAGCCGAAGACCGTGAACTCATCAGTTTACCATTGGCTTTTACCTTTGGGCTAGGTCACATTCATGCACTGATCATGGTGGGCGGTCAGGCGGTTTTGACCAATCGGCGCTACGATCTGGAACATTTGACAACGCTTATTCAACAAAAAAGCACCACCGGCTTTTTAGCTTCGCCTGCAATGTTGCGCGACATGGTAAATCTCCATCGTGAAGCCCTTATTTGTTGCGGACGTTATCTGCGCTACATGGTAGTGAATTGTACACCCATGGAAGCATCGCTCACGCAGGAGTTATTGGACCTCCTGCCGAGCACGCAGATTTATATGTACTACGGAATGACCGAAGCGAGCAGATGTGCCTACATCCATTACAATGAAAACCGACATCGCCTGGATTTCACCGGAAAACGTACCGTGAATGTGGAATTGAAAATTGATAATCCGGATGAAAACGGTTTGGGTGAAATCTGCATGAAAGGTCCGAATGTGATGCTTGGCTACTGGAACAATCCGGAAGAAACGGCTAAAGTGATCGATACCGACGGATGGATTCACTCGGGCGATTGGGGCGTTATGGACCAAGACGGTTATGTAAAGGTAATTGGCCGGATCAACGATCAAATCAGTGTTGACGGTATGAAATGTCAGCCTTCGGAAGTAGAAAATGTGATAAACGAGTTACCGTGGGTGGAACGCGTTACAGTATGCGGAATCACCGACGAAGCAAAATTCCAGGTTGTTGGAGCGGCAATTATGTCAAACTCATCTGCCATTCCGGAAGATCTTCAAACTGCTGTTCGGGAGCATTGCGCCAAGCGTTTGGAAGCATTTAAAATTCCGGTGGTTGTAGCATTGGTTGATCAATTCCCGGCGAATGAGCTCGGAAAAGTCAATCGAAAAGAGTTGGCGACGCAATTGAAAGCACAATTACAAACAGTATGATCGCAACCAAATTAAGAACGGATTTATTTTACGATCAACTTGTTCGCGAGAGTGGATGCAGTGGATACTTGTTTACAACTAATCCGTTACTTGTGCCATCCGGACTGTTTCAACGACTCAACAAAGCCGTTCCTGCCATGTTGGATTTATTAGACGGTGAAGACTACTGGAATTACTGTTTGAAACAAGAGCAATGGTCGTTGAAACCGCATCCGATGAAATTGACCGATTTTACGGGTTGTGCCGATTTTCTAGTGACTTCTGAAGGCGCCAAACTCATTGAGATGAACATCAACCTTCCCGGAAAAATTGGGTTGATACAATCCTTGGGAGAGGCTACTCAACAATTGTTCGGCGATGAATACACGGGTTACACTAACCTAAATGCGTTGGAATCATTGCTTGCAACCATTCGGGAAGCACTGCCAACCGAAGTTCCGATCGCGATTTTGGTAAGTCACTTACCCGCCAGCGAAAAACACCAGGCACATTACCGTTATTTTTCGGATGAGTTAAATCGTTTGGGGTTGAATACAACCGTTGTCCCGGCACGCGAAGTAAACGTTACATCAGCGGGTTGTAGCTGGAATGATTACGAATTCGGAGCATTCATTAACCTCGTGATTCCATTTGTGTGGGAAGGAAATCAATCCGATTTTCAACCGTTGAATGCGCTTTGGGAACAACATTCTGACTTGTTTTTTCCCAATCCAACCGGCGGTATGTTCGGCACCAAAGAATTATTGCATTACCTCGACTCACAGCGCCATCAGCCAAATGCCGGGTTGTGGACAGACTTTGTACTGCGCGCCAACATGTTCAACGATTTTGATTCGGTAGATGAACTGCTCGTTGCTTATCAACCTGAGGAAATGGTATTAAAACCGCTCAAAGATTATGATACAAAAGGCGTTTACGTGCAGCCCAATCGCACGCTGGTAGAACAACTTTTCGCCGAACGCAAAGCCGATTACATGGTGCAGGAGTTTACCTCTTCGGTGCAATTGCCCTTTGAAAATGAACAAGGTGAACGCTTGTTGAGCCATTCGTTGATATACCGCATCTTTTTCGCCT
>JBILJP010000490.1:0-3271 GCA_044377135.1 Fluviicola sp. | reverse complement strand
GTGATCGGAGAAGAAATTGTGGTGACTTCTTCAACCGGTGAAAACGGTCAGTTGGATCTCTTCGGTACTCAAAGTTTGGTTGAAGTGCAACAAGCTTCGCCAACCGCAGGTTATAAAACCATTGTTACCGAAAAACCGAGTTATCACCATGTTTCGCTGCCCGAAGAACGAGCCGAATTATTGGCAAAACTGATGGAGCAAACTTCGGTGTGTTTTGATACCGAAACAACAGATATCGAAGCTATGCACGCCGACTTGGTAGGAGCTTCTTTCTGCTTTAAAGAACGCGAAGCTTATTATGTTTCGTTTCCGAAAGATTTCGAAAGCGCTAAAAAGATCATTCACGAGTTTGCACCGTTTTTCCAATCTAAAACCATTGAGAAAATTGCGCACAACCTGAAATACGACATGAAAGTGTTGATGCGTTACGACCTGCATTTAGATGGTCCGCTGTTCGATACCATGGTGGCGCATTACCTCATTCAACCGGAAGCCAAGCAAGGGATGGATTTTCTGGCGCAATATTACCTGCAATACCAACCGGTGAGTATTGAAACCTTGATCGGTAAAAAAGGCAAGAACCAGGGAAATATGGGCGATTTGGCTCCGGAAGAAATTGTAGATTACGCTTGCGAAGACGCCGATATTACCTTTCAGTTGAAACAATTGTTCGCTCCGCAAATCGAGAAAGATCACTTGCGTCATTTGTTCCATACCATTGAAATGCCGTTGGTTACCGTTTTGGCGAAAATGGAAAACGAAGGTGTGGCCATTGATGTAGATCACCTGAAAAACTATTCCCAACAATTGGAAAGTGAAACCGGTGAATTGGAAAAAAGCATCAAAGCCGAGGCTGGAATGGATTTTAACCTCGATTCACCCAAGCAGCTAGGCGAAGTGTTGTTTGATCACATGAAGATTTCATCAAAAGCGAAAAAGACGAAGACAGGGCAATACGCTACTTCGGAAGATATCTTGCAACAACATAAAAACGATCACCCGATTATCGGAATGATCCTCGATTACCGCCAGATGCGCAAGCTGAAATCAACGTATGTAGATCCGCTGCCAACCATGTTGGATCGGGTAGATGGGCGTGTGCACACCAGTTTTATGCAAACGGTTACCGCAACCGGTCGTTTGAGTTCCAACAATCCGAACTTGCAAAACATTCCGATTCGTACCGATCGTGGTAAGGAAATTCGCCGGGCTTTCATCGCGCGTGACAAAAATCATCAACTGATGTCGGCCGATTATTCCCAAATTGAATTGCGTGTCATTGCGGCTTTGAGTGACGATACATCCATGATTCAGGCATTCAAAGACGGTGTGGATATTCACAAAGCAACAGCTTCAAAAGTATTTCATACTGCCTTGGAAGAAGTGACCAAAGACCAACGTAGTGCGGCCAAAGCGGTCAACTTCGGAATCATTTACGGTCAATCGGCATTCGGTTTATCCCAAAACCTGGGAATCAGTCGTACGGAAGCTAAACAAATCATTGACAGCTATTTTGCACAGTATTCCACCATCAAAGGGTATATGGACAATGCGGTGAAAAATGCCCGTGAAAACGGTTACGTAGAAACGATCATGCAACGTCGTCGTTATTTACCGGATATCAATTCGGCCAACGCAGTGGTGCGTGGTTTTGCCGAGCGAAATGCCATTAATGCACCCATTCAAGGTTCCGCTGCCGATATCGTGAAACTGGCCATGGTGGCGGTTGATAAAGCCATGACCGAAGCCAAGGTTCAATCAAAAATGATCTTACAGGTACATGATGAGTTGGTCTTTGATGTGCTCAAAGGTGAAGAGGAAGTCATGAAAAAGCTGGTAAAAACCGCCATGGAAGGTGCCATTCAACTAGCCGTTCCGATGGAAGTGGAAATGGAATTGGCCGATAATTGGCTAGATGCTCACTAATTAGCCCGAACAAATACGATTGATTAACGGAGCAAATTCACGTGTCCGAGTACAATTTTACGTTCGTCTGTTACAGAACTTTTAAACTCTATTTTCCAGGTATAGGTGCCATTTTGCGCTATGCCATTGTTGGGATCATTCGCGCCGTAGCTTCCGTCCCACCCAATGGTTGCATCGTTTGATTCGAAAATAACTTCACCCCAACGATTAAATACAAGGAGTGAAAAATCATACGGATCGAACCCTGAATAGAAGACCGGTTTGAAGAGGTTATTGTATTCATCACCATCTGGCGTAAACGCATTGGGAACGTAAAATATAAGTTCTTCTGTTAGTTGAATGGTCTGATATGCCGTGTCAACACATCCCAAATCGGAAGTTGCAATCAACATAACCGTATAATTGGCAATCGGATTGCCTGTATAATCGTGTTGCGGGTTTTCAGTTGTCGAAGTGGTTGAATCACCGAAATCCCAAAGATAAGTCGACGCACCAACTGACGTGTTTATAAATTCTGCAAGCATGTTTAATTCCGATAACTCATCGTTTGAGATGATAAAAGAAGCCTGCGGATTTGCATCCACGCATATCAGATCAGCTAACGTAACCGTAGAGGTACAGCCACCAACGGAAGTAGTTAGGGTAACATCATAACATCCAGCCTGGGTAAAGGTAGTTGAAATGCTTCCGCAACCCGTAAACATACTTCCGTCACTGATATTCCAGGTACAATTGGTTGCACCAGACGTTGTGTTGGTCAGCTGAACAGTTAACGGAGCACAGCCATTGGTTAAATCTGCAGTAAATGTCACCGGAATGCCTGTAGTAACTGTTACGATGACTTGATCGGTAGCTGAACAACCGGCTGCTGTTGTACCGGTAAGCGTGTAAGTGGTGGTCCCCAAAACCGGTGTAAAAGGCACTCCGTTTGTGATTCCATTGTCCCAAAGATAAGTGGTGGCTCCAGATCCGGAAAGCGTAACCGTATTTCCTAAACACGTCAACTGGTCGCTTCCTGCTGAAACAACGGGAGTTGGATTTACGGTGACAGAAACTTGATCTGTACTACTGCAACCATTGGCATCGGTAGCTGTTAAGGTATATGTGGTACTAACCGCTGGCGAAAAAGGGGTTCCATTAATCACGCCTTGATCCCAATTGTAACTTTGAGCGCCCGATCCGGTTAAGGTTATTTGTTCACCCGCACAAATGGTAAGATCGTTTCCTGCAATCGCTACCGGAACCGGATTCGCTACAACTGTTACCTGATCAGAGGCCATGCATCCCTGCGCTGAGGTTCCTGTCACGGTATACGTAATGCTTCCCGCAGCTTGTAAAAACGGAG
>JBILJP010000489.1:0-3279 GCA_044377135.1 Fluviicola sp. | reverse complement strand
GATACGAACCAGGACCAAGTGCTCTTGCTACGAACCCTCTGTTATCATTGGCTCCACCGGCAAAGAAGGAATAATCATACGGCAACGAAGTAGGTGTGTTACCATAAGGAACACCCAATCCGGCTAAAGTCCTTACTGCCAATATACGCTGGCGCGAAAAATTGTAATAAGCTATTAACTTGGTATCAAACAAGGCAAATTGTGAATAGGCAACACCAAATGCATTTCTTCGCCCGGTTGTATCGACTTTCTGATTACTTCTTCCTAGAGAAAGTGTATTTCCGGCAGTATTAAAAGTGGCATTAAAGGTCACACGCAATTTATCGGTTTTCTTTTTTTCACGGTCGCTATCGCGGTTGTCGTAATCATAAACCAACTTAAAATCTTCCCAGATTAGCTGATCGCTGTAAGCATTTCGCAAAAACAAGTCGTTGAGTTTATTGATGCGTTCTTCAAACGATGCGGTTTTTGTAAGGCCAACGTATTTGATTACCGAAACAAATGGAACACCTGCCGAAATGATTTGCGTTTTTCCGACATACAATTTCCAAAGGAAGTTCAACTGAAACACACCTCTTGTGAAATCAGGTCGTCTTTGATAGTTAAAGGCCGTTGAAAGTACGGTTCTCGGACGTGCTCGTTTGGGCAATTTCGCAATGTTGATCGGAAAGAAACCAGGTAAGTCAAATTTGAGTGTCGGACCAATTTCAAAGGTGTTGAAACTACGCCCTGATTTTTGAACTTTTTGACCATCGATGGTTTCGTCGAATACCGGAGGTTGAGATTCAAAACCACCACTCAAACTTACGGTTGTGAGCCAACCAGATCGAAAAAGATTTTTGTTAGAATAATTCAAAGATGCAGAGACTCCTAAGAATCCATTGGAGTTTGTTGCTCTCGGTTCAAAACTATAGGTCTGTTTTTTTGCCGGAACAAGGTAATAATGTACTTCTATTTCACCGCTACCGGGAACTTCTATAATCTCCGGTTTGATCACGGAAAATAAGCCCAGTTGCAAGAGTCTGTTATATGTTCGGTCAAAATAATATTCTTTGTACGGATTCGTATATTCAAGGTAATTCTGTGCTTCCAGTAGTCCGGGCTTTACAAACATTTCACCATTGTACAGAAATGTAGCCATACGAAGCGGGTTTAATTCAAGCGAATCTTTCGGTTTTCCGAACAATGTCTTTTCGACAGCACTTTTGTAGAATGTTCGTTCTTTATCGTTTCCATCGATATAATTTTCGACCGCTCGGTAAAGTACAGCGTAATTTAAGGTATCAACCGTAGGTAAAAAGCCAATTTTGTTGTTGAGTACCGCATCAAACTCTTTTTCGTAGTACTGTTTGAAATTTCCTTTGAATAGGGTTGTATCACAGATGTGAAAAAACACGTTTGATACAATGGTCGATTGGTGTTTTACCTGAATTAGACTGTCTTTATATATAGGTGATTTTACTGTTCTATCCGTGAAAATAATCTTGAGGGTAATGCTCATAGTGGCACGGGTAGTATCGGCTCTGTAACGAACGTGCTGCGGGCTAAATCCGTAAAACGCATCGTCTTTCATCGCTTTTGCAATCACATTTCGGTAGGCATCCAGCTGATCTTCGTCAAACGGAATTCGAAAAGGAGTGCCTTTTTTCAAGAAAGCATAAAAGTGTTCGTTGAAACCGAATTTATCGTTGGTTTTTCGCAAAAAACGCCCGGTGAAAGATGCCTTTACCGCTGAATTATCGGAAAAAACCACCAGAGAATCAATGAAGTAACGTTCGCCGGTTGCAACGGTATACCGCGCTTTTATTTTTTGTTTTCGTCCGTCTTTCAAGGTATCCATTACAGCTGTTACCGTATTGTAGAAATATCCTTTTTTGTTGAGGAACAATTTGAGTTGCTCTTGTGATTTTTCGAATAAAAAGGAATCAACGATTATTGGTGCTTCACCGAATTTGTATTTAATGCGTTCGCGGATGGTCAATCGCGGAGTTACGGTATCTCTAAGCTGAATTGTTCGTTTGAAATAGGTGCTATCTCCCTTTGCAGTGGCTTTGGCTATTTTACGGTCGTTGATTTTATTCTCTCTCTTTTTCTTCTTTGCGTTTTTTCTATTGATGTGATGTAGTCTTCTCAGTCGGGATTTTTCTGCTTTTTCAGGACGAATCAAATTATAAGCTGCCAAACGGAATTTGATACCGATGGTACTGAGATTAGGTTGTTGGCGGATAATTTCTTTTGCTTCATCGGTGTTTATTTCATCACCAGAAATGGTTAGCTTATTGTTTTTGAGTAAGTATTTTCCTTCGGGCACATACCGTGTTACTTTACATTGCACCATCAACACTGCTACTAATAACAGCATAATCAGTGGTGAAAGTCGTGTCAAAAGACCGTATACTCGTTTATGTGAACTCATTGCGACAAAAATAACAAAAGCAGGTTAGTGTTTGAAAACTTCTTTCATGAAAACAACATCAAGGTGAGGGAATGGTTTCATACCACTTCGATTTTTTGGACGATCATTTAACACGGATCGTGCCATAAACAATGGAAAGATTTAGTTGGTTATCCGTTTCTAACCGCCTGCCTGCCTCAGGCATGGTTAGAAACACTTATTGCACTGAAAACATTGGGATTCTTTGATGTTTCTAGTTGTTTTTGTCAAGACTTACTTCCGATAAACAATCTACTTAATTAGATTGAACAAATTGCTTTTGACTTTACGGGTATTATGTTTTTAATAAAACGCTAACCGTTTCTAACCGTTAGAAACACTTACAACCTTGCTCTTGGCGGGATTCAGAAAGTCGATATAACTTCAGATGATTATGGATTTACGATGAGTATGCCTATATCGAGAAGAGGTGAGATTTTGAAAGAATTTTAAAGTCAGTTACTTGCCGCTTGGTGAACAATAAACCGCTATTCTCAGATAATTAATTAGCCGTTTCTAACCGTTAGAAACACTTATTGCCCCGAAAACATTGGGTTTTGTCATAAAACAGCCTATAAAATGATCCGTAATTCCAACACTTTGAACCTCAATTTAAAAGCGTACCTTTGGGTAACATGGAATCAATAAAAGAATTAAAATTAGCGGTACTCATTGATGCAGACAACGTGCCTTACGCCAATGTGAAGGAAATGTTTGAAGAAATTGCCAAGTACGGAACCCCGACTTTCAAGCGCATTTATGCTGACTGGACCAAACCGACCGTTTCAGGTTGGAAAAAAGTACTGCTTGAAAATGCCATCACGCCCATTCAACAATACAGTTAC
>JBILJP010000139.1:0-11540 GCA_044377135.1 Fluviicola sp. | reverse complement strand
AATCGGCATAGAACGTATTGGAAAAGTTATTTGTCTGGAGAAATAAATGCTCTGGATTTACCCGGTGGTAAGATGAGACCCAAGTTGAAAACCACAAATGGAGAAGCATTGGTTACCTATCTCAGCAAGGAAACAACATTAGGTTTAAAAACATACACCCTTGAAAATGGAGGAAGTTTGTTTATGGGATTGTTGGCGGTCTGGAATATTTTAATGTTTCGGTATACAACCCACAAGAATATCGTAATTGGTACTCCGGTATCTGGGCGTGAACACCACGATTTGGAAGATCAAATTGGATTTTATGTTAATACACTTGCCCTAAGAAATGATATTGATCCACATGAGAGTTTTAATTCGTTTTTTGGAAAAGTAAAGAACAATACACTAAAGAGTTATCAACATCAAATGTATCCTTTTGATCGTTTGGTTGAAGATTTGAATTTGCAACGAGACACCAGTAGAAACCCCATTTTCGATATAATGTTAACATTGCAGAATGTTAATGGAAGCCAAGAGATAGAAGAGCTGAATCCTAGTGAATTTGTAACGATAAAACAAATCAGTACCAATAAGATAAATTTTGATATAGAGGTGACATTTAAAGAAGTTGGGAGCTATTTATCCTTTCAACTTAACTATAATACAGACATCTACGACCGAGCTTTAGCTGAAGAATTGATGACGCACTATAGACAGCTTCTCACTCAAGTTCTTGAAACTCCCAAGGAAAAAATCGGATACATTGACTATTTATCTAAAGATGAAGAAAACACTCTGATATCTGTTTTTAACGATACTTGCGTAGATTACCCTAAACATAGTTCGTTGGCCGAATTATTTGAAAAACAGGTACTATCGACGCCAAATAATACTGCGATTCGGTTCGGCGAAGTTTCACTGTCTTACCAAGCGTTGAACGAGATTTCCAATCAATTTGGGAACTATTTACTGGATAATTATGCAATTGAACCAGATGATTTGATTGGCGTGAAATTGGATCGGAGCGATTGGTTAATTATTTCAAACTTGGCTGTTTTAAAATCAGGAGGAGCGTATGTTCCAATCGATCCGAGCTATCCGCAGGAAAGAATTGATTACATCGAAAATGATACTCGCTGCAAAGTGTGTATTGACTTTAATGAATTGGCTAAGTTTAACGCTAGCCGAGCTAATTGTTCAAAAGAAAACATACGTGCGAAGGTTGATGGGCGCAACCTAGCTTATATCTTGTATACTTCTGGTTCGACAGGAAAACCAAAAGGAGTGATGATTGAACAACGATCCGTAACTCGTTTAGTAAAAAACACCAACTACCATTCATTTTCATCTCAAGATCATTTTTTACAAGTTGGAGCCATTGGTTTTGATTCAACGACATTTGAATTTTGGGGGGCGTTGTTAAATGGAGGTAGCTTGACTTTATGTGATTCCAAGGTTCTTTTAGACCCCAAATTATTGAAGCAAGAAATAATCGATAACGGAATTAACATTGCTCTATTTGCAACAGGGTGGGCAAATCAATTGATTGAATTCAACATCGACGTTTTTGACAGCTTAAAAACGATTGTGATTGGTGGAGATAAAATGTCATCAATACATACAGCTTTATTAAAGAAAACATACCCTGAATTGGTCATTGTAAATGCCTACGGTCCGACTGAAAACGCGACTATTTCGACGTGTTATATAGTGAAGGAAATTCCCAATAGCTCAGATAAGATTCCAATTGGAGTTCCGATTTCCAATTCACACGTTTATCTCTTAGACGAAATGGAAAGACTTGTTCCAATTGGGGTAGTAGGAGAAATTTGTCTAGGGGGTGATGGTTTAGCTCGCGGATATTTGAATCGGCCAGACTTAACGGATGAAAAATTTATCACTCATCCGTTTATTGAAGGTGAACGGCTCTACAAAACAGGCGATTTGGGCAGATGGCTAGCTGATGGAAACATGGAGTTTTTAGGTCGCAAGGATGATCAGGTAAAGATCAGAGGGTATCGCATTGAACTTGGAGAGATTGAATACGCTTTAATGAGCTCTCCAGAAATTGATCAAGCAGTCGTTTTAGCAAAACCAAATGATAGAGGTGAAAAAGAATTGGTGGCGTATGTTGTTTCCGAAGTAGAACAGAATTCAACGAATCTTCGTGAATTTTTAAAGGAACAGTTACCCGATTACATGCTTCCGAGCTATTATGTTCAGTTGCCTTTATTGCCTTTGAATTCGAATGGTAAGGTGGATCGGAAATCCCTTCCATCTCCAGAAGGACTGGGTCTTGAAAGTGGTGTAGAATATGTCGCTCCACGCACAGATTTGGAAAAACAGTTAGTCACCATTTGGGAGGTGGTGTTGCAGCGAGAGAAAATCGGAGTAGAAGATGATTTTTTCTTTTTGGGCGGTCACAGTTTAAAGGCGGTTAGGTTAATCAACGAATACCAGAGAGCACTTTCAGTTAAGCTGTCATTGAAAGAACTTTTTCTTCACACAACGATTCGTTCGCATGGAACGCTCATCGAGAGTTCTAAATCAACTGAATTTGTTCAAATTGCATCTGTAAGCGAACAACGTAACTATCCCATTTCGGATGCTCAGAGACGACTATGGGTGTTGAGTCAATTTGAGGAAGGTTCGGTTGCCTACAACATGCCAGGCAGTATTTACCTCAACGAAGAGATAAACATAGAAAACTTCAAAAAAGCGGTTTATGCAACCATTGGTCGTCATGAAATTTTACGAACGATCTTTAAAGAAGATGAATCAGGAGATATTAAACAATGGGTTTTAAAAGCGAATGAACTAAATTTTGAAATCGATTATTACGATTACCGATCAGACAAGACAGGGAGTTTAGATTCGTTCATGACTCAGGATGCTTACCAAGCATTTGATTTGGAAAAGGGCCCGCTGTTAAGAGCAGCCTTACTTCAATTGGAAGACTCAGGTTATGTTTTCTACTATAACATGCACCACATCATCAGTGACGGTTGGTCGATGGAGGTCTTATCAAAAGATATCGTTGCATTCTATAACGCTTATCAAAGTAATGAGACTCCAAATTTAGCACCACTCCGTATTCAGTATAAAGACTATTCTGTTTGGCAATTGAACCAGTATAAGGAAGAAAACTTCCAGCTACATCGATCATATTGGCTTGAGAAATTGAGTGGTGAATTACCAATTATAGATTTACCGAGAGTAAAGAAACGTCCACGGGTTAAAACCTACAACGGTCATACTCTTTCTGCACAAATTGATCAAAATGTAACGAATAAATTAAAACATTACATTCAGGAGAAGGGAGGTTCTCTTTTTATGGGATTACTTGGAGCATGGAATGTTCTGATGTATCGATATACAGCGCAAGAAGATATTATTGTGGGTACACCTGTCGCGGGAAGAGAGCATCCTGATTTAGAAACCCAAATAGGTTTTTATGTCAATACTTTAGCACTTAGAAATAGCATTCATCCAACGGATAGTTTCGATGTTTTTTATCAACGCTTAAAGCAAAATACCTTAGAGAATTATTCCAATCAAATGTATCCGTTTGATCGTTTAGTTGAGGACATCAACCTTCGAATAGATACGAGCAGAAGTGCGGTATTCGATACTATGATATCCCTACAAAATTTGGAAGGGCTAAATGAAAATGAACCGCTCAAGTCGGAACAATCTAGTCTAATCAAAGATTCAGGAAAAGCGATTGCAAAGTTTGATCTCGACATAACATTTACTGAATTCAGCGACGGACTATTGGTTGATGTCGTTTACAATTTGGACGTCTATGAACGTGATATGATCAAGGATTTGATCACGCACTTTAAACAGTTGTTGACTAATTTGTTGGATAGTCCAAAAGAAAAAATAGATGACCTTGATTACTTGAATGCACAAGAAAGGGATAAATTACTTTACCAGTTTAATTATCCGCAGCAGAAGTATTTGTCAGGTCAAAACCTACTTAGTTTATTTAAAGAACAAGTATCCAAAACACCATCGTATCAGGCGATAATTGTTGGTGAAATGGAGTTGACCTACAGCGATTTAGATGTTGTTTCGAATCAACTCTCGAATTATTTAATTCAAAAGTTTAAGATCACTTCGGATGATCTAATAGGAGTTAAACTAGAAAGGAGTGAATGGATGCTAATCGTTATGATAGGGATTCTCAAAACAGGAGCCGCTTATGTGCCGATTGACCCAACGTACCCTCAGGATCGAATTGACTTTATGATTGAGGATAGTCGTTGTAAACTTGTAATCGATGAAAATGAGCTCTTTAACTTCAAAATTCAGAAAAACAATTATCTGCAAGAGTCACGTCCTATTATGATTAGAGAAAGTGATCTCGCTTATGTTATTTATACCTCAGGAACCACTGGAAGACCAAAAGGTGTTATGATTACGCATGAGTCATTGATGGATTATGCTGTGACCTTTAAAACGGTCTTTGGATTGAACTCCTCAGACCGTGTAATTCAACAATCTTCTATTTCATTCGATACCCATGTGGAAGAAATGTATCCGGCATTGATTTCGGGAAGTACCATTTTGATGAGTGAAAATGGAGGAAAGGATATTCAAGAAATCGAAGAATTGGTTCAAAAAAAGAAGGCAACGATACTGAGTGCAACACCGCTAATGTTGAAAGAACTAAATGATCTGAATAGTGACTTAACTGGGTTGCGATTATTGATTAGTGGTGGAGATAAATTTACGACTTCTTTCGTGTCCAATTATTTGGGGAAATTTCAAATTTATGATTCGTACGGACCAACTGAATCTACCGTATGTACTACTTATGCCGAAATTAAAAATCACGATTCACGCACCATTATTGGAAAACCTATCCAAAACCGAAGTGTTTATATACTCGGGAAGTCGAATGAATTGCAGCCGATTGGAGCCGTTGGGGAAATTTGTATTGGGGGTGTCGGATTGGCCAAAGGATATTTGAATCAACCAGAATTAACAGCAGAATGTTTTGTAACCAATCCCTTTATGCCTGGCAGTCGAATGTATAAAACGGGTGACTTAGGGAGATGGCTGGCAGATGGTCGAATCGAGTTCGTTGGTAGACAGGATGATCAAGTAAAGATTAGAGGATATCGAATTGAGTTAGGAGAAATAGAGGCAACACTCTTAAAGGAACAGACCATCGAACGTGCGGTGGTGTTGAAAAAACAAGTTAACAATGAAGTGGAACAGCTTGTCGCTTATATTGTTTGTAATCAAACAATTGATACAGCGAACATCCGTGCTAAGTTAGGAATGTCGCTGCCAGATTATATGATTCCCGCACATTTTGTTCAGTTGGAAGCATTTCCAACAACCGCAAATGGTAAATTGGATAAAAAGGGCTTGCCCAATCCTCTGGAAATGGAAGAGGTGAAAAGAACTAATTATGCTGCCCCAAGAACAGCAGCTGAGATCCATTGGGTGGAAGCTTGGCAAACAGTTTTAAATCAGACGGAAATAGGAATTGATGATGACTTCTTTGAACTAGGAGGAAATTCTATAAAGGCCATTCAAGTTTCAAGAATGAATGATCTTCATGTTCCGCTAAAAACCATTTATCAAGAAAGAACCATTCGTAAATGTCTGGCGGTAATAGATGAGAAGGAAAATAGTGAACTCATTGAAACGTTCAAAAGTGAATTGAACGAAGCATTGAATATATTGCTGATTCCATATGCAGGTGCAACTGACATTGCTTATCGAAAATTGGCTGAATCACTTTCATTGAATTATAATGCTCATATCGTTTCAATGCCTTGGCATTCATTAAAAGATGAGGCGAATTATCAGGATCATCAGTGGATCGAAGAAAAGTTGATGGAAGAAATCAAGGAGAAGATTAGTGGTGAAATAATTGTTCTGGGCCATAGCGCAGGAACGAGTTTAGCCCTTTCTTTGACCCATCGGTTGGAAGCTGCGAAGTTTCCTGTTTTAGGATTGTTTCAATGTGCTCAAACCTTCCTTGAGAATTATGATTATGTTCCAGAGAATAAGGGAGGTTGGTCGCGACATACAGATGATCAAATTTGGAATGATATTATTCTTGCCCTTGGTTTTCATGTGGGCGATGTAAATGATAAAACGCGAAGAAGAATCGTGAATAATTTGCGGCATGATGCAATCGTTTCGGAGCAAATAATGATCGATCTTCAAACAAAAAGAAGAAATGGACAAGCAAAACTGAAGACTCCGATTCATGCAATTTATGGCGATTCAGACCCCATGACGATTCAGTTTGAAAGAGACCTAAGTGGATGGAGTATCCTGTCGGAAAAAACCAGTTACACGGTAATTAAAAATGCTGGACACTACTTTGTAAATACAAATGTTGAGGAAACCGTTGTTGAGATCAACCAAATAGTTGCCGCTTGGATCGGTGATGATCAGAATTAAAAATAGCGCGATTATGCAAAAGTTATCTACGCGTATTCAGAATGTTAAAATGAGGAAAACCTTATTGTCCTGTTCGTCTATTTTCTTCATCTAATCCCGTTTGTCGTTCTTGCATACGCAAAACATCGCGTCCTCCAAAATGATAAATGAGATTAAATCAGAAGACACGGCTTTCCCAGCCTCCAGAGGAATGCGCAAATATTTCACCATATTCTATGTCTCCTCGCCAAGCGAAGCCTTAGCATTGAGATAAAGAATTTTTTTGATCACCTGGATAGTGGAATAACGAGCTGTACCAAAGGAGCCTTTAGTTTACAACGGGTTAAATTGAAATCACGATTTTTTGCTTTCTGGAATCGGTTTTTGGCAGATCGGTTTTACCATTAGTATGGGAATAGGGTCAAAACTTGGAATGGATTTATACTTCAAGCAGTAGACGGATCAACCGCTTATTTGATAAACCAGCAGGAAATTCTTGATCATTTTGGCATCCAAGAAAACCAGTTTGGAGCCTCTCCTATGGCAAGAATCGTTCAGGTACATGACGTACTAAACGATTTGACAGTTTGGGGAAGTATCGATTCGGTGTTCAGAGACAGAAATTATAAGGAATAATATCCGTCATTTACGCAAAAACAGCTTGACTCTTTTTGACCGCGGTTTCACTTCTTTTTCGCTCATGTATATCATGATGAGTCAGGAAGACCCGCAGCATTTTGTTATGCGTTGCAGGAAGAACCAAAATGCTGAGGTTATGCCATTTCTAAAACAGAACGAGCAGAGTAAACTTATTGAGTTGCGCGCAACCAGTAAGGCAATAGACACTTTAAAGAACCACGGTTATATTATAACAAAAACAACACGAATCAAAGTAAGGTTAGTGAAAATCAAGCTTTCAACGGGTGAAGACGAAGTGCTTATAACCAATCTCTTAGATGAACAAAAATACACAATAGCTGATCTCTATGAGTTATATGGTCTGAGATGGCGAATAGAAACTACATTTGGGAAGCAGAAAAATCAATTGCAAATGGAACAGTTTAGCGGGCACAAAGTCATCAGTATAGAACAAGATTATAATGCCTGTTTGATTGTCTCAAACCTGCAAAGCCTGATCTAAAAACAATGCCAGCAACATCTGAATGAAATCAATACAGAAGGAAATATGACTACAAAATCAATCGAAACATATGCTGGGCGCATCTTAAACATCGGATTGTTCAGCTCTTTATTCAGCAAAATCCACAACAAATTCTTAGAATACTGGAAATTGAATTTAGGAAAAACCTTGAACCTATAAGGCCTGAAAGGTGTTTTCAAAGAACCAAAACTACCAACAGAACAAATGGTAAATATCAAACACGTACAAATTACAAAAGAGCACGATGAGCTTAACTAAATGACATTGTACAAAAGGGGGTAGTAAAGAACTCTGTAACGACCACCTAAACCGAGCTTTTCTTAAGTTGAAAAGACCTGGATTTAAGGAAGTGATTGCTTAATTCTCGGCATTAGTTCAGTACCAATAAGCTTAATCGAATTCATTAATTTTTCATGTGGCAAACCCGAATAATCCATCTGAAAACAAAATCGCGAAATTCCTCCAAGTTGATTCGATAATCGTATGATTTTCTCCGCAACTTCTTCCGGGTTCCCAACCAATAAGGTGCTCCCGTTTGATTTTAAATCAATTTCAAATCGAGATTTTGATTTTGCTGCACCATGAAATTTGGTCATAGCTTGCGTCCAGCCTGGATAAAACTCATCAGTGGCTTGTTCAGTTGTATCGGCTAAATATCCCATGGAATGAAATCCAACCTTTAATTCATCGATAGAAAATCCAGCATCAAGACCTGCTTCTCTATAAAGATCAACTAAGGGAACCAACTGTTGTATTTCTCCGTCTATCACAGCAATCATTAATGGCAATCCTAATTCACCTGCGCGAATAAACGATGCTGGTGTTCTCAGTGCAGCATGCCAGATTGGTAGTTTGTGCTGTACAGGTCTTGGATAAACAGTTAAATTGTCCAATGATGAACGAAATTTCCCCGACCAAGTAAGGGGTTTGTTTTCTCGAATTTTAAGAAGTAGATCCAAATTTTCAGCAAAAATTTCCGCTGAATCTTGCTTATTTACTCCGAATAAAGAGAATGCATCCAATGAAGCTCCTCTGCCTGCAACTATCTCAGCTCTTCCTTTCGAAATCAAATCTAAGGTTGCAAATTGTTGAAAAACCCTTACTGGATCAGACGTACCTATTCCCGTGACTGCACTGGTTAGACGTATTTGTTTAGTTCGAGCCGCAGCTGCAGCAAGAAGTATGGCTGGTGCAGAATCCAACATGTCGGCTTGATGATGTTCTCCAATTCCATATACATCTAATCCAAATTCGTCTGCAGACACAATTCGCTCAAGTAAATTTTCAATGGCATACTCGTCTTTTTCCAAGTGCCCTGACGCACCACAAACGACGAAGGTATCGATACCAATTTCCATATTTTTTGTAAATCAATTATGATGAATAATCTAAGGTTCAAGTGACAAATAAAGTCACTTTTCTTCTATATTAACCTAGAAAAATTAATAAAAGAAAATTAAGAGCCTGTTTAAAATTCGTTTTTAAGAATGATTATAATGCATTTTTAAGCGAAAAAGGCAGGTTTTGGAGCCATAGTAGACGACTATGGTAAAAAAACTGAACGAATTTGCAGCCAAAAAGGCGTATAAGCAAATTGAAGGATGAAATTTAAACAGGCTCTAAGTATGCACATTCTATGTCATTCCGCAATAAAAGTTACCCAAAGAAGCATAGATCAATTGTATGATATACTCTAGGATTCGGTCGCATTAATTTCCATTGTTGCCTGGGCGAGCGTTTCTTTAGATCCCTAAAAACCGAACTAGTGTATAGTAATAACTACATCAATCAAGAAATCGCCGCTCTTTTCACCTCTGAATGGATGGAAACAGGGTGTAACAAGAACCGAAGGCACTCAGCTTTGCGGAACATGATTATTTTGGAATTTGAAAAACAGGTTATTTTGAAAAATGTAGCTTAACTTAGGGTCTTACTTTTTGTAGCAAGTCCAATGTTGTTCGTCATGCTAAGAAAGACATTACAAACAATAACAGATATTAATTATGACATTAAACAAAATAATACTCTTAAGCTTTTTGACAATTCTTATCTCTTGCGGCGTAAAAGAACAAACACACACACTTAATGACCAAAATACTATCAAACCAAATCCAACAGTAATAAGAAACTTTAAGGCAGTTGGTTTAGCTGCTGATTTTGACACTACCCTAGTCAGTCAATATATACGAAGTATTTTTGAGGATTCGAAGGGGAATTTATGGTTTGGTACGTTAGGCGAAGGCGTAGTGAGGTATGATATAAAAACGTTGACCTATTTTTCCAATTCTGATGGGTTTAATTGCAACTCTGTTTTTTCTATTAATGAAGATAAAAGTGGTAATCTTTGGTTTGGGACTGATCAAGGTGTTTATAAATATGATGGGAAAGCCTTTAAAAATTATAATCAAAAAGATGGACTGAACCATATAGATATAAGTCGAAAAAGTATCCTTGTTGACAAATCGGGTACTATTTGGGTAGGTACGCACGGTGGCGTTTACCAATATGACCCATCTGCTGATAGCAAAGGCGGTCAAAGTTTTTCATTATTTCAACAACTTCCGCCAATCAATATTGCTGGCATCATGGAAGACAAAAGTGGAAACATTTGGTTTGCTTCCTCTAATAACGGTGTTTTTCGCTATGATGGCAATACAATTATCAATATTGCAGAAAAGGAAGGATTAAGCGAAAACTATGCTGGGGGTATAGCACAGGATTGCGCTGGTAATATGTGGTTTACTATGAAAAATGGCATTTGTAAATATGATGGAAAAACGTTAACGGAATACACGCCAAAAGACGGCTTAGGTGGAACTGAATTTTGGGGCATAAGTATCGAAAAGTCGGGTATAATTTGGATTACAGCCCGAGGCAGTACCACGAGATTTGACCCTTCGGCTCCTTTGTCAAATGCGTTTACAGTGTTTACATCCGAAGACGGTTTTACTTGTTGCGTTCAAAGTATATTTCAAGACAAATCAGAAAATATGTGGTGGGGTACTGGAGAAGGACTCTATCGATTTGATGGTAAACGCTTTTATCAAGTAAAACAAGATGGACCTTGGTAGGATTAACAAAATTAGACGATACCATTGATAGATAGTTTGCTAAAAAGCACGAGCTTACAACATCTTATTGGCAATAGTGGGGCTGACAGTTGTAAACTCAGAGCCTGTTTAAAAATCGAATGTTGAAAATGATAAAAGGGCAACTGAATGGCTTAATACAGTTGCTATGTGCTTGTGTATCAAATAAAAAAAGTTGCATGAGCAGTGTTTTCCTTTCAGTTACCCAATGGCGAGTTATCCAACAAATTTTAGAATACAAACTCGCGCAAGCGAAAACATTGTTTACAGGAGATCATTCAAGGCATTTTTTATTTGCTAAAAACAGGATGTCAGTGGCTTATGCTTCCTAGGTACATTCTACATTATTCCACAACAAAACTGTTCGAATATTCGTCAACGACTTTGAATAGGGTCTTTCGAAGGCTTTGCGTTGTTGCATTAATTTCTAAGTCGTATTAGCTTGATGAATTTGTTTGATTGCAGAACGAAATATTCACGATCAACATTTTCCTTTTGATTTAAGATCAATTTTTGTGGCTCTCAGAGTTTTCCTATTCTGCTAGTCAATCTGATTCAGCTCCCCGTTCCATTTGCCCAGCAGATTATGGGACATTGATTGAAGGCTTTGTTTTTTGTTCGATGCGGGAGATTTGGGCTTGTTTGGTTTGCTCTCGGAAGTAGTGTTTATCAGGAATCATTCGTTCAGGGTTTCCTGAATGAATTCCTGCTGATACAGATTAAGAACTTGTGATTTCAAAACAGCTTTTGAAATTCAGAGGTCAAGAATGCCTTGTTGTCGTTTTGGGGATCAAGACAAAAACCTGTGGAGCAAAATCAGGATTAAAAATAGGATCTTTGAATCCTAAAACTGATTTGTGGCAGATATAGCGCTTTTAAAACTGTTGTTACCCGAA
>JBILJP010000488.1:0-3290 GCA_044377135.1 Fluviicola sp. | reverse complement strand
GGCAAGATAATCCGGTGATGAATAATCCGATTACAAACTTGATTGGAATGGAAGGCTCCATTTTTCGGTAACGCAAAAACCGGAAGAAACCTACAATTAATGGTGTCAACACGATCACCCAAAACGGATTCACGGACTGAAAAATATTCGTATTGAACACCACTACCTCATGACCTGGTTTCAATGTTTCGACATTTTTGTAATTCTTGTAATAGCTCGGATACTGAATGGCTTCTTTATCCCCGACTTTGCGAAAATGTCGATCAAGCACCGGCGATGGCTTTTCCGCCTTTACATATTCAATCGTATCTGCTAGGTACATTGCTTTTAATCCATCTTTCATGGAAGCAGGAACTTCGCGATCCGTATAATTATTGGCCCACGTATTTAATACGGTTCCGTTTTGTTTGAAGATTGCCCAAAACGGCATTACTGCCAAACATACTACCAAAATAGCGCTTACCACGCGTCGTTCGGATTTCGGAGAACTGTATAACACATACCCGAAAAAGAAAATCACGGGAATACAAGCAAACAGGAACGCATCGGTCACATCATCTTTCACCAGGAACGAATGCGTGTTGGTTTCGGAAGGAACGCCATTGATGAAATAACCGATGAATGCGAAAAGTACTGCCGGTATGACAACTATCCCCAAATCAATCCACCACGGTTTTTCACCCGGAGCTGCTTGCTTTCGCACATCACCTTCGACATAATGCTTATTTCCCAACAAGAAAACACCTACTCCAACAAACATTCCGACTCCGGCACCGATGAACGCCACCGAATATCCGTACTTATTAATAAGGAAGGCTGAAACAATATTGCACACAAAGGCTCCGATGTTGATTCCCATGTAGAAGATATTGTAACCTTCGTCTTTTTGACTGGAATATTGAGGGTTGTTATACAAATTCCCTAGTAAAGTGGAAATATTGGGCTTAAACAAACCATTCCCCAGAATCACGAGCACCATTCCGGTATATAACATGGTGTAGGAATGAATTCCCATGAGGCAATAACCAACTCCCATCACTATTCCTCCGAAAATGATCGGTGGGCGATACCCGAATACACGGTCGGCCAATAATCCTCCGATAAAAGGTGTGAAAAAGACCAATGCAATGAAGGTTCCGTACAAACTAGCCGATTCGGCTTCTGACATTTCGAATCCTTGCGTACCGTCTTTCAGATAAAGCGTAAAAATTCCGATCATTAAATAATAACCGAATCGTTCCCACATTTCGGAAAGAAACAAAAAAGGTAATCCTTTTGGGTGTTTGCGTTGTTTTTCTGCCATAGTCATAAAATAAAAAGTCCCGCTAAGCCTAAGGCTGAACGGGACTCAAATATAAGAACGTTTTTGTTATCTGATACCGTGCATCATTTTGAGGAGTTTTCTTGAAAGCAAGAACAACACAACTGAAGCACCACCGGCCATGAATACAAAGATCATGAAGAAGTTATATAGATTCTCAATCTTCATTCCCAAGAAGCTTGGTTTTTCTGGTTTCAGGTTCCAAACTTCGATCACATTCGAATCTTTCTCACCTTTTTTACCAACCGTATTTTTCAAGATGTATAACTTACCGCCATCTTCACTGTAGAATTTCGCGTAAGCAAACTTCGGATCTGAACCAACAATTTGTTTCAATTGGAATTCTGACACCTCAAATTTTGAAGCTTTCACCGGAGTTAATGCTAACAATGAATCTGTTTTCGGCTCTTTCGCTCCGAATAAATTCAATTTCAATCCTTCAATAAAGGTTGGATCTTTCGGTTTCGGATCATCATCTGATTCTAAACTCAAAGTTGCAATTGAATTTGGATGACTGGCAGCCAATGCTACTACATAATTGCTATCAATTTCAACAACCTTATCTTGTGTAGCATCTGTAGAATGAAACTGGAACTTAGATGCAATCGCTGATTCTTCCATTTTCACTTCTTCCGGATACAATGAACTCAAATCGCCCGCAAATTTATTAGCTGTTGCAGTACTCAAGAACCAAACTCCCATCAATAAAGATGCAAAACGAACCGGAGCCAATTTCACAACCATTGACAAACCAATTGGTGACAAACACAATTCACCGAATGTGTGTACGGTGTACAATGTTACCAACCAAAACAAACTCACTTTCACACTTGGATCCAAATCTTTCACACCTAATGCGATGATCAAGTATCCAACGGCCAATAAGAATAATCCTAACGCTTGTTTGATCGGTGAAGCCGGTTCACGGTTTTTCTTTCCGAGTTTTGTCCAGATAATTGCGAAAATCGGAGCGAAAATCACGATCGCTACTGCATTAATACTTTGGAAGAAAGAAGCAGGAATTTCTGCACCGAACAAATGACGATCTGTTTGCTCTTGAGCAAAGAATGTCAACGAAGCTCCGGCTTGCTCGAAAGCAGACCAGAAGAAGATCACAAAGAAGGCAATGATAAAGATTACCCAAATTTTCTGCTTTTCAACTTTGGTTAAACTCTTATCTGTTATAATAGATGCCGGAGCAACGATACAAGCTGTATAGATGAAAGCACCGATTAAGTCAAGTCCAACAAATCCTTTGAATAAAACAAACAACAAGAATGAAATCAATGCCCAAACCATGATCTGTTGCAAGCTGATCTTCTTTTTAGGATTTTCCTCTGTATGAACAACTTTCTTTGGTTTTGTTCCGATTGCTTCACCTGTTGGAGAAACAATGTATTTGTTTTTCAATAACTCAAACGAAATAATACTGATGATCATTCCGATACAAGCCGCCAGGAATCCCCATTTAAATGCAGCAGGAACAATCAAACCACCTTTATCGTAAACTTCACCTAATCCACCACAAACCAACGGCGCGATGAAAGCTCCAAGGTTGATTCCCATGTAAAAGATGGTAAACGCAGAATCCACTCGTTTGTCTCCTTCAGGATACAATTGACCAACCATCGTTGAGATATTCGGTTTGAAGAATCCATTTCCGAAAATCAAGAACCCTAAACCGGTAAACATCAACATGGTAGCCAAACCAACTTCGGTGTAGAACGTTCCGGCCAGGAACATGAAAAATTGACCAATGGCCATCATGATTCCCCCAACAAAGATCGAACGTCTATTACCCCAATATCTATCGGCAACATAACCACCAATCAATGGAGTCAAATACACCAAACCGGTATAGTTACCATAGATTGTTGAAGAAAGAGATTTGTCAAAAACCAACGCGTTGACCATGAAAAGTGTGAAGATCGCACGCATTCCGTAGTAGGAAAAACGCTCCCACATTTCC
>JBILJP010000138.1:0-11565 GCA_044377135.1 Fluviicola sp. | reverse complement strand
CTAGTAAAGGGCCACAAACGGAAACCAATCGGTGAAAGATGACCTGACAGTTTTGAATCCTGAATGATCCATCTTCACCTCATAGCGGAGAGAGTAATGTAACGTTGGTAGAAGTTTGTGGCTTTTTTAATTCCTAATAGGCTGATTTATTCGTGGAAATCAGGAAAGGGTTATCTTTATGGTAACGTGATTCAATCAACACCATGATAACCCTCATTGCAACAATTGGCAGTTCCATTACACTTTTCGGTTTGATGTGGTTTTATTCCCCGAAAACTGATCCTGCCAATCTAGCCATCCAATTCACTATCATCATTGCTCCGGCGTTATTGATTGCCGTTTTGTTTTTCCTGAGCATTGCAACTTACTTCACACAATTTACCAACCGGATGAAGCATCCGATCAACCTGTTTACTTCCACAGTTGTGATGCTTGCATTTTTCGCTTTACCAAACGGAAAGAGATTATTGCTTAATGATTTTGTTTTTACCATTGCCTGCGTGGTGACGGTTTGGTGCTGGCTTTCCTGGGGGATTTATCTAAAGAAACAGATGGGGAAAGAAGTATGTGTCAATGAGTAATTGGTTGACGAGCGTGATGAAAAATTAAGTTTAGTTTTGCTTGAATTAAAGAGTAAAAGGAATGAATGCTTTTGATAAACACCCTTGTCCTTGTTGCAACTTTTCTACTTTAGAAATGAAGGCTAATAATACGAACAAAGATTTATTCCCAGATGAAAAATAAGAGAGTTGGATATTTTTTTTTAATCATACTTATATTACTTTTTTCATTTGCTTCTGAATTTGAGTGGATTTATGTTAAATCACGTTTTGTTTGTGGTAGAGTTGATAGCATTAATGAAGGGATGAAAGGAAATACATATGTTAACTATCGGTTTAATTTAGATGGAAACAAGTATTTTGGTTCTACGAATGTTGACTATATAAATAATTCTATTTCGTATGACAGTTTATTGAAATTGTCTTGTGTTAGAATTGAATATTCCACTTTTTTTAAGTCAGTAAATCGAATAAATGATCCAAGATTGTCTAATTAAATTGAAAACAATGAAAACGTTTTTTATTAATCATTATAATGATCTTACCAGTGCTTATTTATAATGGTTATTTTCTTTTTTTTGGTGAAAAAAATCAAGGTTATGATTCCAATCACACCGTGATGCTAATGAAAAATGTTGCAAATCCTGATGGAAAGATGATAGATCTGACGAACATGAAAATACTGTCGAACTCGGTAGATGATACCAAACGTTTCGACTCAACTCAGGTGTTTTTGGATAGGTATAGTGTGGAATAAGGAAGAGATCTTAGATAATCATTGAATGAAATATAAAGTACTTATATTAGTATTAATCACACTCGTGGTATTGATTACAGTGATATTTTCTTTTTTGAATACCACTACAGAAACCGCAAATCGTGATGAGGTCAATATCGTGCTTCATGCAATGAGAATTTTGAATAAATCAGGAGATGATGATATTATTAATCTTGAAAAGTATACCTTAAATTATTGTTTTAATCAACTCAATGGTTTATCTGATCAAGATATAAAATCACTAAAGAAAATGATAGTAGAAAAGCCTGATTTGGAAATTCACGGATCAAAAAACATGGGAGTTTCATTTATTTTCTCTGTAGATAGAATAGGACTTTATAAAGAAATGGTAAAGGGATATGTTTATTTTTCTAAAGGGTCAATTACCAAATGCGAAAAATATGATCAGCTAAATGACGAAAGTAAATTTGAATATGAAGACCTTGGTAACAACGTCTATTCATTTACTTTTGAGCAACATAAAAGTTTGATTTATAATCATTAGATGATTGCCGAAAAGAATAAATATAAATTATTGTGGGTTGTTTCTTCCTTGTTTGTGGTGGTTTTTTTAGTTAGATGGTGGCAAAATGATTACAATAAAATACTGCTTGAAAAAGGAGTACGTAATACTCCTGCCGTGATTATTAGAATCAGTGAAGGAGCAGTGAGTGTTCCAGCATATGGTGTTTTTCGATTTTCGGTAGATGGTAAAATAGTTGGGTTTAGAGAATCAGGTAATTATTTAGACTTTAATTCCGGCGACACCGTCCTAATCGAATACGCCATTGCAGATCATTCTGTTGCGCGTGTGGTAGACAAATACTACATGAAAAAGTACGCGTATTTGAAGAAGATTGAGCAGTAGATTTCACTGAATAAAAGATAATCGATGAGAACCTTTCCCGAAATAATGATTTTTTTACCAATTGGGATTTTCGCACATTACACGATTAAGCATGTATCCAATTACTTTGTTTTAAGAAAGAATGGAGAAAAAATTCAAGCAACAATTGTATTTTTCAGACCACCAATAGGACGGAGTTTTTATGTGCCTAAAATGAGCTATGAACTATTGGATAAGAAGTATGAATCGTTTGTCCAATATACTCATTTAACATTTCCGCTTCCCCGGCGCATTGGTAGTAAGCATCAAATCTTTGTTTCTAAAGATGATCCCAATTTTTGCGTATTGGCATCTGTTTGGTTAATTGGCCTCGAAGTTTGTGTGATCATTTCAATGATTATAGGTGGCTTGATTGTAATGCATGGTTAACGATTATTTTGATCAGGATTTTTTTTCACTTTCTCACTCCACATATTCCCAAGCGCTCTGATAAACCCCATTTTCTTCAATAAAATCCAACAAATCTTTGTAGAAGTTGTCATTCCCCAAAGTTGCGCTGTCGCCTACGATAATGCACTGAAAGCGCGCACGAGAGATCGCTACGTTGGTTCGGCGGTAGTCTTTTAAGAAACCAATTATCTGATCGCTATTGCTGCGGGTAAGGCTGATGATAATGGTGTTTTCTTCACGACCCTGAACCGAATCGATGGTAGAAATAGTGTAGGTTGGTAACGCTATTTTGAGCAACCCTAATTGCGCGTTGTAAGGCGATAAAATAATGGTGCCTGTTGGTGATATCGAAAGGATTTCTGTGAGCCGTTTCACAGTAGTTACTTCATCCGGATTGTAAATACTGCCCGATGCTTCATCTTGTTGCTCGCCTTCGCCAAAGCCGGCCATGTCCACAAAACGGATTTCTCCCGTGCGATCAAGATGAAAGGTCTCAAGACGGTTGTCATAGAAAAACGGATTGATGCTGGCCACAATTGCCGGAGCCATTCGGTATTGTGTGTTCAGTAGGGTAGAAGGAAAGGAATTCATGGCGCGTTCCAGCAACGATTGTTCCAAACCAAGTTGTTTGGCTTGTTGTGAAAATACAGTTGGCGGCAACTGTTGCGGATCTCCACATAGCACCAAACGTTTTCCGAAACTGGCAACTAACCACGCCAAGGGTTCCAAACATTGTCCGGCTTCGTCCATGATCACTATGTCGGTTAAGAACGTTTTGGGAAGCTCATTGAACAAACCAACCGGCGTTCCGGCAATCACGGGAATGCTTTCTAATAACTGCTTTTTGGCATCCTGGCCCACTTTTCTGATTTCTTTTCTGAGCGAAATACTTTCTTTTCGGGCATCCCGTTTTTCGTCGGCAGCTTCTTTGGTGTAATTACGGATGTGTTTATTGGCAGTGTTCTCAGCTTTCCGCAGCGACGATTTTAAGTGATCCAGCAATTTTTTGTCAGAACCGTTTTCCAAATAACCATCGATGGTAAACGCCGAAACGCGATCACTCATTTTTTCTTCGTTGCCCAAACGCAAGATCGGGATGTTCAAATCGAGCAATAAATGACACAAATTATCTACCGCGGCATTGCTCGGAGCGCTGATGATGATCTTTTTACCACGGGCAATCAATTGCTGAATGCCTATGGAAAGCGTGAGGGTTTTTCCGGTTCCCGGAGGACCTTGAATCAACACCACCGGATCGGAACCGAGAAGTTTTCCGACCGCCAATTGTTGCGTATTATTCAATTTCTCATGATCAAAAGCAGTGGCTTCTGAAGGATTTTGTTGATCAAGAAACGCCAAAAATGCTTCCACTTGCGGGTGCTCATGCATCAGTTTGCATCCGAGTTCCATACAGCGCATGGTTTTGTCATCGGGCACAAACTGAATGGTGACCGGTTCGTCGCGCAGGTTGGGAATATCATCTGCCGAAAGCGAAAAGGTACCGTGGTTGTAATCCAGTTCCTGTAATCGCCCTTCGCCCGACCAATTTCCTTGCACACAGCGAACGGAACAACCTTTTCTGAAATACGATTCATTGATCGCGTAGGAAGTCTGAAATCCTATGATCGTAAAACTTCCCGCGGTTTCCTGCGAAAGAATCGATACGGGAAATAACAGAATCCCCAATTTCCGCTGTTCAGCCTGCGAAAGACTTTGCTGTTTTTCGAAAGCGTCGTTCAGTTCTTTCTTTTCGGCACTAACCGCCCGGAGTAATTGCTCAGCGAAATCCACAGTAATTGATTGTCGTTACAGAATACTTAATTGACCACGTTTTGTTCGCTTCCAAACTTTCGATAAGAAACCATCACCATCAACGTAGCCAACAGGCACATCGTACCGAATGCTATCGCAATCAAATGCCATTCAAGCGTGCCGGCAATCAGTTCTTTCGTCGCTAACACAATGTTCACTACCGGAATGAGCGATGTGACATAGTTGAGTTCCACTCCAGGAAAGAAGCCGATCATGGCCGGTAGAACAATCACAATGTTCAACGGAGAAATAACGCTTTGTGCTTCTTTGAAACTTTTCGCTCGTACGGCAATCGGAATCATAATTCCGGCAAAGAAAACGGTTAATGGGAACAATAAACAATACAACAAAGCAATAAAACTTGGTGTAAGAATGCCGTGAATAACAGCCAGTAGCTCCTTGTCTTTGATCAAATCCATGACTTCGATAGAAAAGAAGAGTCCTAGCAATGAGAAGGTGGAGGCGGTTAACCCCGAAAGTACCACAACGCCCATTTTTCCGACAAGAATTTTCCATCTTGGTACAGGCGTTGTGAGCAAGGTTTCGATAGTACCACGTTCTTTTTCACCGGTAAACAAATCGATTGCCGGATACATGCAACCCAAAAATCCGAAGGCAATAAAAATGTAAGGCAGAATTCCACCAGCGAATTTCCCGATCATTTCTTTATCAGAAGCGATATTGCGGTAATCCAAGGCAATTGGGGTAAGGGTTTTTTCATCGATTTTTAATTCAATGAGTCGTTCTTTTTTGAGTTTTTCACTGATGTAATTGAGGTATGCTTCGGCGCGTTCCTGCATGCCAACCTCGGTTGCATCGAAGAAAATCTTTACAGGAACAGCCTCTTTTCGTGCCAGGTATTCATCTGCATTTTGCGGAATGTACAACCCGATTTGCAGCGAGTCGGTTCGCAAAGCGGCAATCATGGCCATTGTATCTTTTACCGGAATGATCTCTTTTTTGCCGAGTATGGCAGGGAGCGCCAATAATTCTTTTTCCAGGCGCGAAGTGTGTTGCGAACACAAGCCTATGGTCACTTTTTTCTCGGCAGCTTCTTCCTGAAAACTGTTTGAAACCCCCATGAATACATTCATAATAATGGGAAAGATGAGTGTAGGAATTACAATCATCATCATTACTGTTCGGCGATCTCGGAGTGTATCTTTCAACTCCTTCTTAAAAATAGTTCCTATCATAAAGCGGTTGTTTTAGAAGCGTTGACAATGCGAATGAATTCTGCGGTAAGATTCGGAGCTTCCATCTGTGCACGGAAAGCTTCCATTGTATCGTTGAACAACAGTTTACCATTGTAGATAATGCTGATATCATCGCAGAGCAAATCTACTTCGCTCATAATATGACTTGAGAAAATGACGGTTTTGCCATCTTGTTTGCAGTCGTTGATCAATTGAATGATGTTTTCGGCCGTAATGACATCCAAGCCACTGGTCGGTTCATCAAAAATCACCACTTGCGGATCGTGAATCATTGTGCGGCAAATTGAAACCTTTTGTTTCATTCCGGTACTCAACTTCCCGATACGCTTGTTCTGAAAATCGTTCATGTCAAGCAAACCGTACAATTTCTCTTTGCGCTGTTGAATCACACTTTCTTCTATACCATAGAGCTTTCCGAAATAAGTAATCAGTTCGTTGGGCGTCAATCGGGCATACAATCCGGCGGAACCTGTCAAAAAACCGATTTTTCGGCGCGCTTCTTCCGGGTGTTTAACCGCATTGATGCCGTCTATCTCAATTTTCCCCGAAGTAGGAGTGAAAATAGTAGATAGCATGCGGAGTGTGGTGGTTTTACCCGCTCCGTTTGGTCCCAACAATGCCGACACACGACCTGGTTGACAGTTAAAACTAAGATTGTCGACCGCTGTAACACTAGTGGCCGTTGTTCCCATTTCCTTGCGCTGTCTGGCGTTCAGGGAAAATGTTTTCGAGAGATGTTCTACGTGAATCATAGCGTGTATTTGTTGTGCTAAAAGTAGCAAGATGTTGTGAGTGGTGGAAGAATTTTTGGTAAAGATGAGTGTTTTAAGGGGGAAAGCGGTTTCTAACGGTTAGGAACGGATAGTTTTTTTTTCTAATATCGGTCATATTGTTGAATAAGTAAGATAAGTTGATGTCTCAACAATTGCGGCGTTTATTTTGAAGTCAGTTTTGAATCGAATAACACTCAATCCCAGTATTCAGCTACTTATAAGTGTTTCTAAACATGCCTGAGGCAGTCTCGCGATTAGAAACGGTTAGTCAAAAAACAAAAAATCCGATCCATCAGCATTAAGCTGACAAACCGGATTTCATATCATTGGTTGACTGTAATTTATTCTTCGGGTACTTTTACGGTGATCGCCGGTGGAATCAACTTGTAAATGATCGGTGTGACGATGCGCGAAAGCAAAGTTGAACTGATCAAACCACCGATCAATACCACAGCTAATGGTGATATGAGCGGGTTGGTTGAAATCGCAATCGGAATCAAACCACCAATGGCTGTTAAAGATGTCAGGACAATCGGTAAGAAGCGTACTTCACCTGCTTCGCGAATGGCATCATCCAAGGCATATCCTTCCTCGCGGAGCTGATTGGTGAAATCGACCAGCAAGATGGAGTTTTTGACCTCAATTCCCGCTAAGGCGATGAGTCCGATGATGGCGACAAACGAGAGCGAATTTCCGCTCATCCAAAGCGCGATGACCGCACCGACAATTCCCAACGGAATTACCGACAACACGATGATGGTGCTTTTGAAGGTTTTGAACAGTAATACCAACACGGCAATGAACAAGAAAACGGTGATGATGATAACGGTATTGAATCCACCAAACGATTCCTGTCGCGACTCAAACTCACCTCCCATCGCATAATTGTATCCGGCAGGTAATGAATCTGCGTCCATTTTTTCAATGACCTGGTTGATCACATCATCGGCTAGAAAACCTTTTTGCACAAACGCACTCACCGAAACCGTTCTGATTTTATTGAGGTGATTGATGAACAAGGGCGAACTTTCCAACTCAAGGTGCGCAATTTGTTTCAACAACACCGGTTGCCCCTGTTGATTGTTGATGTACAAGTTATCAAACGCCGCAAGTGTAGGACGTTCACCTTTCGGAGTGGTGAGAATAATAGAGCGTTCGTTGTTGTCTTCATCCGAAAACGATCCCATGTCAATTCCAGCGATAGCCATCCGCACCGTACGATCGATGTCTACGGTATTGATACCCAACATGCGCGCTTTGTCTTTGTTGATCACCAAACGGAAATCCGATTTAAGGTTGCTCACCGGATTGTCGATGTACATGGTTCCTTCGGTATTTTTGAGCAATTGCTCTACCCTTTTCGCCATGGAACGCAAAGTATCCAGGTTATCGCCCGACAAACGCACTTCAACCGGAGCTACAATTGGCGGACCTTGTTCAAAGTTTTTCACTTCGATTTTCGCACCGGTGTAATCTTTAAAAATGGCGCGTAATTGTTCGGTAACTTCCAGTTTGCGCTCAGCTGTGGTTTCTTCTTTCAGTTGCACAAAAAACTGAGCAAAATCGGTGCGTTCGTTTTCCTGAATAACGTTGTAATACACCTGCGGATTTCCTTTCCCAACATTGGCCGCGTAGTACTCGATATCCGGAATTTTAGCCAGTTCCGATTCCACAAACTTACTGGTTTTATTGGTCTCGGAAAGATTGGTTTGCAAAGGCGACACCACATTGATCATGAATTGCGGTTTTTCAGAAGCAGGAAACAAACTGAATCCGATTACGGGAAATAACTGCAACGAACCGATGAAAATAACCACCGAAATCAATAAGGTAATCACCGGACGTTTCAACGATCTGTTCAATAAAACACTGTAGCTTCCGCTGATGAGTTTTTGCAACCCGCGTAAGAAGATATTTCCGTCGTGTTGACCTTCGTGTTGTTTCAATAATCGGCTTGATAAGAACGGAATAATGGTCAATGAAACTACCATCGATGCAATTACACTGCAAATTACCGCCATCGGTAAACTTCGGATAAATTCTCCGGCAGCTTCCGGCAAGAAAACAAGTGGCAAGAAAGCAATGATCAGCGTAACAGTACAACCGACTACCGATAAACCGATTTGTTTGGTTGCTTTCAACGTCGCCTCCATTCGGGTATGACCTTCGCGCAGCCAGCGTTCAATGTTTTCTACTACCACAATGCTATCATCAACCAGCAAGCCCAACGCTACTACCAATCCCACAATGCTTAACTGGTTGATGTTATATCCTAATACATTCAACAATACCAAACCAATGGCCAACGATAACGGAATGGAAATCATCACAATAATGGCAGCTCTTCCACCTAACGGCAATAAGGTAATGGCGACCAATAAAATCGCGATGATAAAATCGAAACCGAGACCGCTTAAACGCTTACTAACGTTGTTGGCTTGGTCGAAGTGATGTACCATGTCAATATTGCTCGGCAAGGTTTTATCAAACGCGGCCAGAACCGGTTCATAATGTTCTTTGGTGACCGAAATATTGAAACCGTCTTTTTGTCCGGCAGTGACGAATACACAACGATGTCCGTTCAGTCGTGTGATGTGTTTTTCTTCATCAAAACCCAATTGCACATTGGCAATGTCTTTCAGCGCGATGGATTTTCCGTTGACGGAATACACGATGGTCGAAGCAATTTCTTCTACGGAACCATAATTCCCACTTGTCATAACGTTGAACGACTTGGTTCCGGCATCCAAACTTCCCCCGGGGATATTGGCAATTTCACTTTGAATGGTTCCGGTAATGGCATTCAGCGGAATATTCAGTTGGGCAATTTTATCCAGTTGCAGATCTACCCGAACAATTTCTTCCGGTAAACCGTGAATTTTTACATTCTTCAACTCGGTCAATTTTTCCAAATCTTCTTGTAATTGCTCGGCATTCCGTTTCATGGTTTGTCGGGATGCATTTTCACTGATCAAAGCCACTTGAAGGACATTCACATCAGAAGGGGTAATCTTCTTCACATCAATGCTCAAAATTTCGGGAGGTAATTCATCGCGCATGCCATTGACTTCGCGAATCAATTCCTGGTATTTATCATTGACAATACTTCCGTATTTGTATTCTACCGTAAGCACCGCAACCCCGTCTTTGATAGTGGTTTTGATGCGTTTGATGTTTTCGAGGCTGTAGATTTTCTTTTCCAGAGGTTTCACTACCAATTCTTCCATATCAGACGGACTGGTACCTGGATACACCACCACCACTGGAAACATCGGACTATTCGTTACCGGATCTTCACTTCGTGGCATGTCGAAAAGCGTGGTGACACCTAAAGCAATTGCCATAATAAAGATCACAAGGGTAAACTGGTAATTTTTTACCGCGTATTCGGATATCTTCATAACTGTTTGTTAATGCGAGTAAATAACCCTTGATTAATTTTTAATGACGATAGCCGAAGTTTCATTCAGATAAGCACTTCCGGAAACGATCAACAATTTGTGCGCTTCCAAACCCGAGGAAATGACAACCGATTGTTGTTGAACCGCTCCTACTTGCACCGGGATTTTTTTCACGGTTTTGCGATCATCGGTCACAAAAACAAATCCGGCTCCTGCATCACCATCCAATAACGCATCGTAAGGAATTGTCCAGCTGGTCGATTGCACACGCGGAGTGATCTCAGCTTTTCCAAACATTCCTGAAGCGATCAACGCCGAAGTTTTTTTGGTAATTGTTAAATCAATGCTAAACGTTCCGGTATACTGATCGCTGCTTTCTGCTCTTCTGGAAACAATGGCCTTTACTTTTCGATCGCCAAATGCTTCCGCTTGAATCCAGGCTTCATCGCCTTCCCGGATATTATTCCATTCGTGATCACTCACCCCTACTTTTAAGTACCATTTTCCGTCACCTGCACCGTTGGTTTGAAAAACGGGCGTTCCGGTTGAAACCAATTGACCTTGATTCACAAAACGTTTCAAGATAAAACCATCGGCAACGGCACGTATTTCAGAATATTTCAGGTTAAAACGCGCTGAAGAAAGTTGTTGTTCGGCAATATCTACGGCGGTTTGCGCATTTTGTACTTGCTCTAAGGTGGCGTAACCGTCTTTCTGCAGGTTGGTAGCACGTTCAAGATCGCGTTTCGATTTTTCCAATCCGATTTTCGCTTGATTGACCATGGCGTTGATGGCTGTCAAATCGAGCGTGGCCAATAATTGACCTTTGCGCACACGGTCACCTTCTTTCACGAGCAATTGTTTAACGATTCCACCGGTTAGGAACGACAAAAAAGTTTC
The DNA here is from genome assembly GCA_044377135.1 of Fluviicola sp. Taxonomy (GTDB): domain Bacteria; phylum Bacteroidota; class Bacteroidia; order Flavobacteriales_D; family Crocinitomicaceae; genus Fluviicola. Next base: position 827 of record JBILJP010000138.1, on the reverse strand, counting down.
GTCATCAGTCGTAAATTGTCCGGAAGCATTGATCGTAGCATTCGCTGCTGATTTTTCGATCGTCACCACTTTTACAGGAATAGTTTCCGTAGCTGAAGGAATGACCTTTTCGGGCGCACTTTTTCCGCAAGACGCTACCACTAGTAGCAAACCAAGCAGTGCAATTGAGAGTTGAACTGTTTTCATATTAATTCGTTTTTTGAAGTGTTTCGATTGGATATGTGGCTGTTTCGCGTTCGAGGTTGGCAACAGCACTATTGATTTGTTGTTGTAAAAGGGAAACTTGTAATTCTGCTTGTGTTAATTGATTGGCCGCATCGATGAATTCAATTTCACTGGCTACACCTTGTTTTTGTGCATCTTCAATGAGGTTAAAATATTCCTGTGCGGCAGCCAATTGTTTTAGTGACGATTCGTAATTAGCGGTTGCTGTAGAAAGAGCATTGAGTGCCAATTGTACCGAAAGCGAGAGTTGTTGCGTGGTTTGTTGAATCGATAAATCCGTTTGTTTCAGATTCCACTCTGAGAGTTTTACTTTTTGGGTATTGCGCGTTCCGTTGAAAATGGGAATAGACAAGGAAATTCCGACCATGTAATACGCCGATTTTGAACTCACCTCCCAATCAACACCTTGCGAACCGAGGTCTAAGAAAGCATTGAGTCGTGGTACCCAAAACAATTCATTCATGCGTAAAACGGTTTGTTGGATGGTTTTGGATTGTTCCAACAAGTTGATTTCTTCACGTTTAGAAACATCGGTTGCCGTTGTAGTCACATCCGCAACAACCAATTCATTTTCAATCGGAGAAGCCAGATCTTTATTCAGG
>JBILJP010000137.1:0-11584 GCA_044377135.1 Fluviicola sp. | reverse complement strand
ACTCCTACAGGTACAACATCCATATCCGACATTCGGGTAGACGATCAGGTGATCACTTACCTTGAAACCGATAACCGGAATACCACCGGGACCGTAACCAATGTGTTTCAACGAACAGTAAACAAATTACAGCGTTTGGTGATTGGCAAAGACACTTTGTTTACAACACCCGAACACCCCTTTTATCATCAAAAACAATGGTTGAAAGCGGCTGCTCTCACAGTGGGAATGGTACTTCAATCGCCATTCGGTGCAGACACTGTTTTTGCCAATACAACTATTGAAGATACCACCGTTACTGTTTACAATTTTACTGTAGCTAATAGCCATACTTACGTGGTTGGCTCATCACAGCTATTGGTACACAACGATTGTGAGCGGATAGGAGCTCTTGCCAACCAATTGCCTGATGCAAGCGCCAAACACGCTTTTGTCAATTCATTGCGAGCAAACAAATCATTGCTTCAAGAACTCATCAATGGTTCTGTAAAACTAGAAGATTGGCGCTTGTTGTATGCCGCCGGCAGAACAGATTTATTAAGTGATGTAGCAGCATTAAAAGCCCTCAAAAAAGTACGGCTAAATGCCAAGCTAGATGATTTTGCCTTGACAGAAAATTACCTTGCCGGTTTTCTCAAAGATGGTTGGATAGCACCACCTGCGGCAGTTTCGTTTTCAGAAGCACTCAACAAACTAGATGAAGTAATAACAGCACTTCCCAAAAACAAAACCACCGGTTGGGAACAGTTTTTTGGTTCAGGAGGTCTCAACAGCACCAATCAAGCTGTTCGCAGACAAGCATACCAAGCACTAGACTACCTGGCCGAGAACAAAAACGCTATTGCGGGTGCAAACGCCATTGAAATCAAACGCATTGTAAACGGCGCAGATGAGGTGCTGGAGTTGTGGGTGAATGGGAATAGGGTTGTGAATGGGGCAGAGAACATTATCTATAAATCAGATTTTGCAACACATTTAACTGATGTAGTCGGTTTTACACAACAACGTGGGGTAATTGGAGGTCATAACTTATCAAATTTTGAAAACTATCTTACTTCTAATGCTATAGACATTAATCGACTTTCAACAACTAATGGTTCTATAGATGGTTTGGTAGAGCTGTCTTATCAGATTAAAAAAGCAGATGGTTCTGGTGGATGGAAAACCACTGTTTTCAAAAAGACTATTTATGACCCAGCAAAAATTTCTGATGCACAAGTGATTCAATTAGGTAAAGAAGCAATGCAAGAAGGTCTTACCTCAAGTAGAACAGTTCTTCAATCAGGTAGCAATACTATAATAAAAGGAGAAGCCTCCAATGGAATGAAATTTCTCGGCTATCAGGATCCTGCTACTGGAGAAGTTTTAAATTTTCATCCTGTAATAAGCTGGTAATATGGAATTGAATAAAGTTTATCAATATATAGACACAAGATTTTCACCAATAGTTGGGTATCTAAATATTATTCCCGCAAGTGGCTTTAAAGAAATGCTAGAAGCAATTCAAAATAAATCTAATATTATGTACGATTATTTTGGCTTTGAATATGAAGATGATGATACACTGACATTTTATGATTTTACATCTCCTAATGAGAAGTCTATTAATATAAGCATTGTTGATTTAATTGGTTTAATTGATCCAATAACTAAAGACTATGTGGTTAATAATCCCAGTGAAAGCTTATTAATAGAAGGCATAATTAATAAAATTAATCAATGTTAGGATGAAACTGTTTCTCCAAATATTATTCTTTTTTCTCACTTGGTTTTCATCAATTGCAGCACGAATATTTGTAAAAGCTGGAGTAACAAGCTATGAAGTTTCAATTCCAAAAGTTAATTAGATTATGAATTATAGAATTGATAAACAAATTATTATTGATAACCCTAACTATGGGGCGTTGGGGGATGATTTTTCTTTTGAAGAAATAGAAGCATTAGATATCATAATAAATAAAATAGAAAAAGTGTTGTCTGAAGAATCCGAATTGGAAAGCATTTATGGAAATATGTGTTATCGAATTAATATTACTAGGAAAAAAAGTTCTATTTATTGCTTTGATGAATTTTTAGGAGAAGAATTTACAGAAGAAATTTATTCAATGTTTAGAGAATATAGAAATAGTCTTTTGAATTAATTGGTCACAATCACATCAATATTTTCTCATCTTAAAATCTGGAAAGAAGTACTTGAACTCAACATTATCAAATGATATTGCCACTTTGAAAAAGGTAGGTGCTTTTGCGAAAAAACAGTCTTTTTTTAACGGTCATTGAAGGAGAGTAAGGATTGGATGATTTGTTGAGATCCAATATATGCAAGTGCGCTGGTTGCGGTAATGTGTGGTCGTTACACATGAAAAACAGGGCTTGGCACCTGACGAAGTAATCACTATTTCGGATACTCTGTAGGTGGTTCTATAGGCTCTTATTTTCCTAAAAGAGATAATTATGTTGGAATACGAGTTTTTTAAAAATGAGATAGGCACACCTCAATTCGTTATAACTGGTCAATTAGAGGGGCTTAGTGAATTAGGCTCATGTAATGAGAACTATCTTGAAGAAATAGTCTCCTCATTGGAAAATGTGCTTAATGGGGAATTAGAGAAGTATGATTTTGGGTATGAAGTATACTCAATAGAGTGTAACAAAGATATTTCCAGTGTAATTGATACCTATGACGGATGGAAATCAATTGCTGAACTGCCCACAAAAGATATTTACGAACTCATGTGGGATTGGAAAGACTTTTTAGAAAAGAATAAAAACGAGAGTTACTGATAACGGTATTATTCTGTTAACGAAAAAATTTAAAATGAACATAGAACTCAATAAAAAATATCTAACCGGCCCAATTGCCAATACAGAGCTCCATGCAGGGGGGTTGTTCTTTTGCATTATTTACCAAAACTGCCTGGAATTCTTAAGTAATGGAGATGTTATATTCACAAAAAAAATCATGGATGCTTTTAGATCAATGGATAAGAATGACATTAAGCATCTTGAATACTACTGTATTACAGGAAAGTATTACTACAATGAGAGGGGGTATTTGATTTGTGATTTTGAAAACTTATTACTTCAATATACAGGTTTAGCTACAGAAAACAATCCATCAATTATACCTTTTCATATTTATGACAAGCGATTTGCTGGTAATCGATCTGAAGTTTATTTGAAGGAGAATTAGAACTTAATCTCACCTAATCCCCTTATCTTCACAAAAAATTTAACCTATGAAAAAATCTTTATTCTTAGTAGGAATTCTAAGCCTCAATGCATTGCAGTCGTTCGCCCAAAATCAAGATGGGCTTTCTTTTGTCGATTTGATGGCGAAAATTCCTCACCAATCTCAAGGGCCAAGCCGTGTGGATGTATCCAAACCGCTCAAAGGAGCAAATTATAACTGGGATTCAAATGGTGCTAACTGGATGGCAATTGACTCTACTTTCTTCGCATACAATTCTCAAGGCTTAATCACCGAAGAATCAAACGGATCCAATGCTTCAACGTTAACTCACCGTCAAACAACTACCTACGATGCTAATTATCGTATAACGGAATCCCTGACGCAAAATTACGATGCAGGATTGTCGGTTTGGGTAAATCAAAGTAAAGAAACCATTGGTTACGATGCACAAGGAAATATGACTTCACATGAATATTTCTCTTACAACGTAGGTTCAGGTACGTGGGGATTAAATTCAGGAAATCTATACACGAATACCTATGACGGACAAAATCAATTACTGGGACGTACTACACAGTCTTATGATTTTGCCTCGGCTACTTATGTAAATGATTACAGAGAAATTAATTATACCTACAATCCTTTCGGAAATCCACTATTTTGGAATGAAGAAGAGTGGGATGGATCACAATGGGTACCAACAGCCAATTATTATTATACATATGATGCAAACGGTTTCCCAACAGAAGCAGAAGTGAGAGAATGGGACGCAGCAACCTCTGCCTTTATTCCATCCCAAAAGTATACAGATGTACAATGGTACAATTGGGTAGGTAATATGGACGACGGATTAGTAGCCTATACATTAAATTGGGTTTATAACACAACAACTTCTGCTTGGGATACACTTGGGCAAACAACTACTACATACGGGGCGTATAATAGTTCTGTTCAGTTCGATGAGGTTTATTCAAACGGAGCGTTTGTAAATGATATCCGATATACAACAAATTATGATTATCAAGGTCGTACAACACTGCAAGGCGGTGAAGGCTGGAATACCTCAACAAATGCATGGGAAATAAATTGGCAAGAAGCAAATAACTATACCTATGATGTGAATGATAACCTAACACAACGCATCAACCAGTATTGGGATCAAACTACAATGATGCTGGTGAATAACATCCGTAATGATTATGCTGATTTCCAAACATTCGACAATACCACAGGTCTTTTCTCAAACGAGACTGGTAGCTTATCTGTTTATCCGAATCCAATGCATGAGTCGGTTACTATTTCAACAAATCAGTTAACTGAAAAGGTAACGATGATTCAGTTAGTAGATTTGAACGGAACTGTTGTGAAAACAATCAACAACATCAACGGAACAACAACAGAAATATCACGTGATGCGTTGAAATCCGGTCTTTACTTTGTTCAGGTAAAATCAGGTTCTACTGTGCTTGCAATGACAAAATTATTGGTTGATTAATAATCGACGTTTTATACTTTCAATCCCGCTGATTTAGTATGATTAGCGGGATTTTTTGCTTAAAAGGATGGCTTTTGAACCATTTACAAAGTTTACTATTCATCTTACAAACTAGCCCCGGATTTGCGCTGTTTTTCTTAAAGTAACAGTTTACCTTGCGGTAAAAATAGTCATGAAACAGTTAATAATGCTAGCAGGTGCATTGGTTTTTACAACCGTGCAAACAATGGCACAAAGTAATGCAAGTGTGTCTTTTCGGGAATTGATCGCGAAATCTATTCAACATCATCATTCGGGTCCTAATCGTACATTCGTTTCCAAACCACTCAAAGCAGCCAATTATGATTGGAATGCAACCGCTTCTAATTGGGATTTTCTCGATTCAACTTTCTTTCAATACAACAGTCAGGGAATGATTACCCTAAAAACGGTGGGCGCAGATGCAACGAATTTGACGAATCGTGAAACCTCGACATACGATGCAAATTATCGCATCACCGAATCGTTGTCTGAATATTTTGATACTGGCTTGAACCAATGGGTGTTTTTGCAAAAAAATACATTTAGCTACGATGCTCAAGGCAATACGTTATCGGATGAAAATGCGAATTACAATGCCAATACGTCGCAGTGGGAGTTGTTTAGCGGTGGGCTTAATACCTATAGTTACAACGCTCAGAATCAAATTTCCGAACAGATTTCGCAAGTCTACGATTATGATGCAGGCTCTTACAGGTACGATTCTCGGGAATTTAATTTTACCTACAACGCATTCGGAAATCCGCTTTCATGGGAAGAGCAATTGTGGGATGGCGCTCAATGGCAAAATGCATCGCGTTACACTTATTCTTATGATGTGAATGGTTTTCCGATCGAAGCACAAGTGTTTGAATGGGATGCAGACGCACAAGAGTACGTATCATGGCAACTGTTTTCAGATCTTGAATGGTACAACTGGAACGGCGATTTCGATAATTCGTTGCCAGCTTACATTCTTACGTCATACTATAACGATGTCACGTCATCTTGGGAAATTGATAGCCGTATCAACTATACTTACGGAGTGAATAATAGTGTCGAGGAGATAGACCAAAAATATGTGGGCAATGTGTTTATAAATGATTTCAGAGGCACACAAAATTTTGATGCTCAAGGCAGATTAACACTTGATAAGGGAGAAGATTGGTACGTGGCTGCTTCTGCCTGGGAGATAAGTTATGAAGAAGCCAATACGTATACATACGATGGAAATGATAACCTGATTCAGGAAATCAATCAGCAATATGATTTGAATGAGGCTTTATTGATCAACACTAAACGCCACGATTATGCTTCTTATCAGGATTTCGACAATACCACTTCCATTAGTGAGCAGAATGTCGAATCGTTTCAATTGTATCCCAATCCAATGAACGAGTCCACAACGGTTTTACTCAACAATCTCAATGAAACACCTGAACGAATTCAATTGACAGATTTGAGTGGTAAAGATGTAAAAACGATTGTTGTTACCAATGAAACTTCTGTTGTCATCAATCGCGATGAACTGAAAGCTGGTATGTACCTGGTTCAGGTGCTTTCCGGAGGTAAAATTCTTGGACAAACCAGATTACTAATCGATTAATATGGAGTTTTGATTATTCAATCCCGCTGTCTGCCTTAGATGGACAGCGGGATTTTTTTATCAAATAGTAAACGGAAATGTTTGCACCAATTTAGTTCCATTCATCACCTTTACTTCATAATTTCCTTTTTCCCAGCCTTTTACAGTTAGGGTAAACTCGTAGGTCACCATTCCTTTGCGTGAAAATGCCATTTCAGGCGACGTGTTTTTTACTTCACCACCAACTTTCTGCACCACTTCGTGAATCTTCATGTTACCATCGCTTTCCACACGGATCTTTCCGTTGACTGAAATAGGGTTGTTTTCGATGAGTCGTTCCGGAGTTACAACACGCTCTTGTTTGGTTGCATACCACGGATCTTCTCTATTGGTCAGTTTTGCCAAAAAGGTGCGCAACGCTTTTCCTTGCTCGTTATCATTGCCAATGCTACTGATTGAATTTCCATCTGAAACTGCCCATACGGCATCTTGTAAAGTATAACTATCGTATCCTTTTTTATCGACAAACGCAGCCAACTCTTTGAGTTGTTCATTGGTGGTTTTGGAAAGCTTCATGCCGTTGTCAGTGGTTGGCGAATGATCGCTTGCTTCTATGCAATAACCGTCGAGTACCTGATTGCCGGTTGCTTTGGCTTTTAGCGCAATGGATTGTTGTTCCACAATGATCAAGTCCTGATCTTCATCTTCGCTTGGTTTGAATACGGTTCCGTTGGGAATGGTCAACGTAAGCTGATTTCCCGTGAGATTGGTTACCGAAACAACAACCGATTCTCCGGAATAATTTCCGTTTGATGTAAAACGACAAGTCACCATTTTTTTGGCAATAGCTTCTTCCAGGCTAATCGTTACAGGTGCGTTTTGCACAATTTCAAACGCATAGATTCCTCCGCAAAGCGCCGCCAATAGCGTAGCTCTGAACCACTTCTTGTTTCGTTTCATGTTTCGGATTTTGAAGAATAACACACCAATGAGAAAATCGTTACACCAATGTTTCGTTTGGCTGGAAACAATAGCGTCTGATAACATTCATCTGCCACAGATCATTCTGAGGCTGACGCAGTGACTCAGATTTTTACAGATTTTGGACTATATACTAGCTTAGCGTCTAATCTTCTTTTGGATATTAACACAGAATCTCACGTTAATTTTATGCTTTTTCAGTTGGAAAGCAACTTCTTAAGAAGAACCTCCGTCTCTCTACCAAATGCAACCCTTATGAAAAGTTCTACTCTACTAACACGGTTTTTTCTGGCCGGTTTTACCCTCGTTGCCGGAATACAAACCACACACGCTCAGGTCATTTCTTATTCTTCCATTGCCAATAATGTCGACATGCTGGTGGCCAATATTTTTGGCGTTCAGTGCGAAGGCGTCACCAATGTGCAAGTCAACGGTGCTCCGTTTGCTGTTGGTCGGTTCGATAACGGACAAGGCGTTGGTCTCAACAGCGGTATGATGCTTTCAACCGGTGTGTTGAACTATTCCTACATGGCTTCCGGAAATTTTGCCAGCACTCAAATTGGTGCTCCGGGCGATATGGACATTATCAACTACGGAAACCTCAACGGTTCGGGCGCATCCAGTTACGATGCCGTTTCAGTGGAATTCGATTTCACACCACAAGTGAGTGATACCATTCGTTTTACCTATATTTTCGCTTCGGAAGAATACCCTGAATATTCCAACTCAAGTTTCAACGACCGTTTCATGTTTTTGGTTTCTGAAAATGGGGGAGTGCCAACCAACATTGCTACTGTTCCGGGAACAAACACGGCTGTTGAGATCAACTCAATCAATCAGGTGGTCAATCCGCAATACTACATCGACAACATGTCGGCTCCATCGGCTGCTTATTTTGTCTTTGATGGTTACACAGTGCCTTTACAAGCGGAATTTTACGCGCAGGTCGGTTCTACCTACCACATTAAATTGGTGATTTCCGACATCGCCGACGGTGTGTACGATTCGGCAATCTTATTAAACGAACAAGAATCATACAACGACATCAGCGGACAATTGACCGTAAACGGTTCGCCAGCCGAAGGAATCATCGAAGTCTTTAACTTCTCGGAAGATACCTTGTTGGCAACGCCGGTACAAACCATTCCGGTTACCGCAGGAACCTATTTGGCCGACAGCTTAACATCGGGAGTTTACCATGTGCGTTTTACGCCTGATCCGGTAGTTTTTCCGGGAGCCGTTCCGCTGTATTTCCAAACGGGATCAACTTGGTCAACCGCTGATTTGATTGGTTTACCGTGTTACCTCAATAGCGCTGATATCGATGCCGATACCGTAAACGGTTACGACGGTAATGCGACCATTTTCGGAAACATCATCATTGATACATCGTACTTGAAAATGACCGTGGCTTTTGAAGGCGCGTATGTTCAGTTGAAAGACCAAACCACGCACCAAACCGTTTCATTTGCCTGGACAGATGTGAACGGCGATTATGCTCTAACAGGCGTGCCTGACGGATCGTTCTACATTTTGGTCGATGTACCTTACATTCCGCAAGTCGATACGTTTATGGTAACTATTGCAGGTGGTGTTTCGGGCGAAGGGTTCGATTACGCTATCTTAACCGAAGGAATCATCCTCAACGGCGAACCGTCATTGGGCATTACACCAACAGAAGCAACCGTATTCGAAATGTTCCCGAATCCGGCCAACGAGCAACTCACTGTAACCCTTCAGGGAACCGAAGATCAACTCATGCGCCTCACAACCGTAAACGGACAAGTGGTACAACAACAAGTTTTTTCTGCCGGACCACACAGCGTTTCAACGAAAGGCTTGGCCAGTGGCGTTTATTTGTTGACAATTGGCAACAGCCAGCCGCAACGATTGATTGTGCAGCATTAGGAAGTAGATATTTATAGTATAAGAAAAACCCCTTCTGTCCGTCTCAGGCAGACGAGAAGGGGTTTTTGGTTGAAAAACACTTGTTAACAATTGGCGTTTTCCTTTTTCAAGAATAGATTTGTTGCAAAAATGCTTTTGCAGTTGTTGGCTTTCTGCCAAGTAACGTTTCAAGGTCTGTTTTATCGATTGAAAATTCACCTTGTTTTATAGCTTCTGAAAATCCTGCAAACATTCCAATATATTCGTTCGGAACACCTGCTTTCGTTAACGTGTCCATGAAAACTTCGGTTGTAGGATTTATATAATTGATTTCTTTACCTACGACCTCACTCAAACTTGCTGTAACATCTGAAATCGATACATTTTCCGTGTTGCTAAACGCATATTCTTTGTTTTCGTGTCCGGTACCGATGATTGCATTTGCTGTTGCTTCTGCCATATCAAGTCTTGATGTAAATGCTGCTTTGGTTTCTCCGGCCGGTAGAAAAACGCCGGTTTCTAATACTTGTTCGCCAAAAAACATCGGTAGAATATCTAAATATAGATTGTTTCTGAAAATTGTGTAGGTCATTCCACTTGTTTTGATAGCGTTTTCTGTGCTAATATGCGAATTGGCTACAAAATGAATGGGCGATGTTTCTGTTTCGTTTTTGCGTTCAAAACTCGTGTAAAAGATATGCTTTACACCAGATTCTGTAGCTGCCTTTACCGCATTTTCTTGTTGTTTACTACGATTAGCGATTTCACTTCCCGAAACGAGTAATAGTTTATCAACTCCTTTAAAAGCCTCAACCAATGAAGTATAATTGTCGTAATCACCAATTTTTAGTGTGATACCTTTTGCTTTTAAATCTTCGGCTTTTGCTTCATCTCTTACCAGTGCACTGATGTCGGTTGGATGAATTCCTTTTTCCAAAAGAAAATCGATGGTTGATTTTCCAAAATGTCCCGTTGCTCCTGTTACTAAAATCATTGTGTGTATTTTTTTAAATGAATATTGAGAGGCGAAAATAGATTATATTTGCTTCTCAAAATATAGTTGTATACAAAAGTATAGTGCTATTTTTTATATACAATTAGCAACAACTCCTAAAAAATGAACGGAAATATAAGTCTTGAAGAAGCGAAAAAATGCCCGATTCAGTATGTGCTAGCCATTAATGACACGCTCAATGTGTTAAGTGGGAAGTGGAAAATGCCCATTATTGGCTCCATTTTGTTTGATAAAAAACGATTCACAGAAATACAACGCAACATTCCGAAAATAACACCACGAATGTTAAGCAAGGAATTGAAAGAATTGGAAATAAACGGCATGATTACCCGAACGGTTCATGACAGCATTCCAGTTTCAGTTGAATATGAACTGTCTCCTTCAGGTAAGGCGATTACAGAAGTTTTGGATAAAATGATTGATTGGGGTATAAAACACCGAAAAGCGGTTATTTCACAAGAGTAAGCAATTGTTTTGTCCGCCTCAGGTAGGGTTAAGCATTCAACATTTATTTTGTCTCGACCTTACGGGTAGGAAGCAAAGGTGTTAAAGCGTTTGTTAACATGCTTCGTTACTACAGAACGGTAGTATTATACGGCGAATTGTTTAAACCGGTTCCTTAAACACATATCGCTCATCGTAATCTACTTCGAAACGACTCAACATTAACTGGTATTCATTTGTAAACGATTTTTTCGAATGATGTTCTTCCTGCTGCTGAATGTATTGGATGACTGCGGGGATTTTATCGGAACTATGGCTAAACACACCAAAACCTTCCTGCCATGAAAATTTGGTCGTGGTTTTACGTTGATCATTGATCCATTTGGAAGAACTGCTCTTTACTTCTTTCATTAATTCGGAAATGGATTGATTGGGATGAAGGCCTACTAAAATATGAACATGATCTTCTACACCGTTGATTACCAAAACCTGATGTTGGTGATTGTGAATGATGCCGGTTATGTATTTGAACAACTCATCTTTCCACGATTTGTGGATGAGGTTTTGTCGAAATTTCACCGCAAAAACGAAATGTATTCGAATACTGGTATAGGTATTTGCCATCAATAAAATTGTTTCGATTTCTATTGAAGATACGTTGAATTTTCGGAATCAAATCCATCGACACTAAGAATTTGTGGATGTTTTTGTCTTACCCCTACGGGGTAAAATTGATTGCATTCGCGATTTTTTCTACCATATTTCGTCCCTATGGGACTGGCGATACAGAAAATCAGGGTGAGCCATGGAGTCCCTTCGGGACGAAATATGGTAGCAACAAGATTTTACATTTCGTTTTTACCCCATAGGGGTAAGATATTACCATTTGTTTTGTCCAGATCTTCCGTTGAGGAGATTAAGATAAGGAAGTGTTTATTTCAATTTTCCCGCCTATTGATATACGTT
>JBILJP010000136.1:0-11645 GCA_044377135.1 Fluviicola sp. | reverse complement strand
GTCTGATCGTGTTCGCAAAAAATACAATTCAACCATTCCTTTCTGCAATTTTTCTTGGTGATTCTGAAAGATTGACTACCTTTGCACCAAATTTTCGGAGAGAAACTTAAAGTTTTAATACGCGATGTCATTAATTTACAGCATGAAACGATTTCTTTTAGCATTGATTGCACTGTTGACGGTTCCGGTTGCTTTTGCCAACGGAGGCAAAGAAAACCACGAAGAAGAAGCATTCAATGTAGGTAAAATGATTACAGAACACGTTACAGATGCACACGAATGGCATTTGTGGGGCGGTCATCACGATGCAGTTTCGGTTTACCTGCCGATTATCTTGGTAGACAACGGCCTTCAAGTATTCTCATCAAAGTCGTTTTATCATTCGGAAGCTCAGGTAGCTTTTGAAAAAGATTCGGTAAGCGAACATTACTTCGTTGATGAAACCGGTAAATACGGTCTTTTTAAAGAAACCATTTACAAAGTAAAAGACGGAGGTCTTCGATTCAACGAAAAAGGAGAATGCACCAACGAAAAAGCATGGGATTTCTCCATCACTAAAAACACCCTTTCATTGTTCTTCGGAGCAATTATCATCATGATGTTGTTATTCACAACAGCGCGTTACTACAAGAAAAACGGCGCTGTTGCTCCAAAAGGAATGGCAAAATTCATGGAACCAATGATTTTGATGATCCGTGATTTGGCATTGGAAAACATTGGTGAGAAAAAATACAAAAAGTACATTCCTTACTTAGCTACCATTTTCTTCTTTATCTGGATCAACAACATGTTGGGAATTGTTCCGATTATTCCTGGTGGAGCTAACTTAACAGGAAGTATTAGCGTTACGTTCATTTTAGCGATCTTCACATTGCTTGCGACATTGTTCTCTTCCAACAAAAACTATTGGGGTCACATTTTCATGCCTCCCGGAGTTCCGATCGCATTGTTACCGATTATGATTCCTATTGAAATCATTGGTATCTTCACAAAACCGTTTGCATTGATGATTCGTTTGTTTGCCAACATGACTGCAGGTCACGTAATCGTATTGGCATTGATCTCTATCATCTTTATTAACCAAAGTGCGGCATGGGGTGGTTTATCCGTTCCGATGTCATTGTTCATTTCCGTATTGGAAATTTTAGTAGCGTTCCTTCAAGGTTACCTATTTGCTTTGCTTTCCGCATTGTTTATCGGTAATGCTGTAGAAGAAGCGCACCATTAAGTAGTAAACGTTTAATTAATATATAGTAGTATGGGAATGGGAAGTATAGCTGCAATTGGTGCAGGTCTTGCTGTTTTAGGCGCAGGAGTTGGTATTGGTAGAATCGGTGGTTCTGCTATGGATGCAATTGCACGTCAACCTGAAGCACACGGTAAAATTCAATCGACTATGATTATCGCTGCGGCTCTTATCGAGGGTGTTGCCCTTTTTGGAGTAGTAGTAGGTATGCTTGGATTGGATAAATAATTTTGAAAACCGTCTGTAACGGTTGGTTACAGACGGTTTCTTAAATTATCACGATTAAAAAAAACGTTATGGAATTAATTACACCACATATTGGATTGATTTTTTGGACAGGATTGGTATTCTTCTTATTGATGATTATCTTGACCAAATTCGTTTGGAAACCGGTATTGAAAGCGGTAAACGAACGCGAGCAAAAAATTTCCGACGCATTGGAATTGGCTGAAAAAACCAAAACCGAAATGAAAGCGTTGCAAGCGCAAAACGAAAACTTGTTGAAAGAAGCAAGAGCTGAGCGCGATGCCATTGTGAAAGATGCGAAAGAAACAGCTACCAAAATGGTGGAAGATGCAAAAGCTGCTGCAAAATCGGAAGCAAACAAAATTGTTGCCGCTGCACGTGAAGCAATCAACGCTGATAAAGCTGCTGCAATTTCCGAATTGAAAACACAAGTAGCTGCTTTCTCGATTGAAATCGCTGAGAAAATTGTTCGCGGTGAGCTTTCTTCTGATGGTAAGCAAAAAGCATTGGCTGATAAATTGGCCGGAGATATTAACCTGAACTAATCGTAAGCATGAAAAGTTCAAAAGTTGCCATCCGTTACGCACAAGCTTTGTTGGAACTCGCTATCGAGAACAACACGCTTGAGTCTGTAAGCCGAGATATGACTTACTTGAGTACCGTTAACAACGAAAACCGTGACTTCCAGTTGTTGTTGTCGAGCCCTATCATCAAGGCCGATAAAAAAATTGCTGTGTTGAACGAGATTTTCGGAGCGTTTGAAACAGTATCAACGGCGTTTATCGCTTTGATTGCTAAAAACGGTCGTGAGAGTATCTTACCGGAAATCGCAGAAGCGTTTCACGAATTGGTAAAAGAGAAAAAAGGAATTGTTTCCGTTTCTATCGTAAGTGCTACGGCATTGGATGCAGGCGTGAAAAAACAAATCTTGGATAAAGTTCAAGCTACAACTACCGGTACGTTAGAAGTAACCGAGGAAATCGACGCTTCGTTGATCGGTGGGTTTATAGTGAAGATGGGAGACACCCAAATTGATGCATCCGTTGCGTCGAAATTAGCACAATTGAAACAACGTTTAACAACATAATCAGAGGTACTCCTCTTTTTAAAAAAAGAACAACATGGCAGATGTTAAACCGGCAGAAGTTTCTGCAATTTTAAGAGAGCAATTATCTGGTTTCCGTTCGGAAGCAGAATTGCAAGAAGTAGGTACTGTACTCCAAATCGGTGACGGTATTGCTCGTGTATATGGACTTACAGGAGTTCAATACGGTGAATTGATCGAGTTTGAAGGTGGTTTGCAAGGAATCGCTTTGAACTTGGAGGAAGACAACGTTGGAGCGGTATTGTTAGGTCGTTCTACACAAGTAAAAGAAGGTGATACTGTTAAACGTTTGGGTCGTATTGCATCCGTTCACGTAGGTGAAGGCCTTGTAGGACGTGTAATCGACACATTGGGTAACCCAATTGACGGTAAAGGACCTATTTCAGGTGAGTTGTTCGAAATGCCAATCGAACGTAAGGCTCCGGGAGTTATCTTCCGTCAGCCGGTAAACGAACCGTTGCAAACAGGTATCAAAGCAATTGACGCGATGATTCCGATCGGTCGCGGACAACGTGAGTTGATCATTGGTGACCGTCAAACAGGTAAAACAACTGTTGCGATTGATGCGATCATCAACCAAAAAGAATTTTTCGACCGCGGTGAGCCGGTTTTCTGTATCTATGTAGCCATTGGTCAGAAAGGTTCAACTGTAGCCGGTATCGTTAAGAAATTAGAAGATGCAGGTGCAATGGCCTATACGGTTGTTGTTGCTTCCAACGCGTCAGATCCTGCTCCGATGCAGTTCTATGCACCAATGACAGGTGCAGCGGTTGGTGAGTACTTCCGTGATACTGGTCGTCCGGCATTGATCGTATTTGATGATTTATCGAAACAAGCGGTAGCTTACCGTGAGGTTTCTTTGTTGCTTCGTCGTCCTCCGGGTCGTGAGGCTTACCCAGGTGACGTATTCTACCTTCACTCCCGTTTGTTGGAGCGTGCTGCAAAAGTAATTGCAGATGATACGATCGCGGCACAAATGAACGACCTTCCTGAATCTTTGAAAGGAAAAGTAAAAGGTGGTGGTTCATTGACTGCATTGCCAATTATTGAAACACAAGCGGGTGACGTTTCTGCTTATATCCCGACCAACGTAATTTCGATTACAGACGGTCAGATCTTCTTGGAAGGTGACTTGTTCAACGCAGGTATCCGTCCGGCGATCAACGTAGGTATCTCGGTATCACGTGTAGGAGGTAACGCGCAAATCAAATCCATGAAAAAAGTGGCTGGTACACTTAAATTGGATCAGGCTCAATACCGTGAGCTGGAAGCGTTCGCGAAATTCGGTTCGGATTTGGATGCTGCTACAAAATCGGTACTTGACAAAGGTGCTCGTAACGTAGAAATCTTGAAACAACGCGAAGGAGATCCATTCCCGGTAGAAAAGCAGATTGCAATCATCTACGTTGGAACAAAAGGATTGATTCAAAAAGTTCCTGTTGCTCGTGTAAAAGAGTTCGAAAAAGAATTCCTGGATTACCTGGATGCTAAACACGCTGATGTATTGGTGCGTTTGAAAGGTGGTAAATACGAGGACGCTGACACAGACGTATTGTCTAAAGTAGCGAAAGAACTAGCTGATAAATACTGATTAATTCAGAATTAGGAATGCAGAATTAAGAATGTCGGTTGAGGGATGGAGACGAAAAAGCCAAACGCAATTGTTGATAAAACATTTGAATTTGCCTGCGAGATCGTCGATTTCTGTTCTCATTTAAAAAACGACCGACATTTTGAAATTGCATCACAATTAATTAGAAGCGGAACGAGTATTGGTGCCAATGTTCGTGAAGCACAGCGAGCCGAAAGCAAAGTGGATTTTAAGCATAAGCTCAAAATAGCTCTGAAGGAAGCAGATGAAACGAAATACTGGTTAGAGTTGATTGATGCAAAAATCACAATCGTTGATCAGAAATTGTTTCAGTTTATTGATGAAATAATTCGTTTATTGGTTAGTATAATCAAGAATACGAACAACTAAATACTAATTCTGAATTCAATTATTCTGAATTCTTAATTTAAAAAAGATGGCAAATCTTAAAGAAATACGCAATCGAATTACTTCAGTGGGATCCACCATGCAGATTACTTCTGCCATGAAAATGGTTTCTGCTGCCAAGTTAAAACGAGCGCAAGATGCCGTTACGCAGATGCGTCCATACGCCGGGAAACTCAAAGAAATCTTAGAAAACCTAAGTGCTTCATTGGATTTATCGGAAAACGCATTGGCCGAAGACCGTGGTACGGAAAACGTTTTGATCATCGCTATTACTTCCAATCGTGGATTGTGTGGCGGTTTCAACAACAACATCATCAAACATGTAAACCAGTTGATGATTTCCGACTACAAAAACAGTAACGTTAAGATTTTGGGCTTGGGTAAAAAAGCAAAAGACGCATTCAAACGCTCTGATGCTTATTATACAAGTGCAGATACAGATCAGGTAGCCGACATTTTTGCCGACCTTAGTTTCAGCAATACAGCTATTCTGGCGCAAGCAGCTATGGATCGTTTCGTAGATAAAACGTTTGACCGCGTAGTAGTGGTGTACAACAGCTTTATCAACGCAGCTTCACAATTGGTGAAAACAGAACAGTTATTGCCGATCGTTCCAACCGTATCTGAAGGTAATACTTCTGCCGATTACATTTTCGAACCATCGAAAGAGGAAATCGTTGAGGAATTGATCCCGAAATCATTGAAAATACAATTGTTCAAAGCATTGCTAGATTCAAATGCATCCGAGCACGGAGCGCGTATGACAGCGATGCACAAAGCAACCGACAATGCCAAAGAATTGAAGCGTAACTTAACGTTGAGCTACAACAAAGCACGTCAGGCGGCTATTACCAACGAAATCCTCGAGATCGTAGGTGGTGCGGAAGCATTGAACGGATAAACAAATTATCGAATTCCAATCTTAGGCTCGTCTATCTCAGGTAGACGAGCCTTTTTTATGTCATGTAGTTTAACTCTAAAAGGGCGATATCTTCAAGTTAAGTACTTGATAAAGATTATGTCTTGCAAATAACCATTTTTCAAACCAGAATAACAAAAACAGTTATAGCTTTCCACAGATTGCTCAGATGAACACAGATATTGGACTATACGCTAGCGTGTTGTCTTCAGATTAAATTACGTTTTTCATCTGTGGAAATCTGAGCAATCTGTGGCAGCCTAAGGATGATCTGTGGCGAAAATTGCCCTAAAGGGGAAGGATGTAAGAGTGGAAACCTTAAAAATCAAGACAAAATCGCTTCTTCGAATTCAGTCTTCTTATACTTGGAAAGTTTCGCTGAAATACCGGTCTCAAGATTGATGCTCAATTCAGTTTTGGAATAATTGATAATTCTGGATTTGTTGATGATCCATGATTTGTGCACACGAAGAAAAATCGGTTGATCTTCAAAAATGCGTTCATAGTGCTTTAGATGCTTGCTAGCGGTATATTTCTTCCCCGAAGCAGTATGAATATAGCTGTACGATTCCTGTGCTTCTATAGCCACGATATCGCTTATTTGGATAATCTCCTGATATCCTCTCTCGGCAACAACAATGCTTTTCACTTCATTTGTTTGAAGCGTTTTCCCTAGCAATGAATAACGATCTGCCAATTGCTTGAGATCAACGGTCTGTTGCACTTTCGAAACGGATTGTTTTAATCGATCAATATCAATCGGTTTTAATAAATAATCAACCGCCGAAATCTCAAATGCCCGCAACGCATAACTATCGTACGCCGTAACGAAAATAATTTCAAACCGAACCTCATCAAAAAAGTGCACGATTTCATAACCGGCATAGTTGGGCATCTCGATATCCAAAAACACCACATCGGGTTGATGCTCGTGAATGGCTTTTACCGCCGATTCTACATTGGTACATTTCTCCAGTAAATCCACTTCCGGACAAAACCGTGCAAGCAAATTAGACAGTACATCTCTTGCACTCTCTTCATCGTCTACTAGTATTGCGCGTATTTTTCTCACAGAACAAACTTAATCTTAGTTGTGGGTTTTCATTCAATCAATTCATCAACAACCTGTTTTTTTCAGCAACGGCTAATATTTGTGTTTAGTGGGTAGTTTTAGAATAACTTTGGTTCCCGATGGCACTCCATTGATTTCAAGATCTTCGTAACTAAAACCCAACTCTTTTCCGAAATGTTCTCCCAAAATCTCAAAACGCCGCTTGATGGCATTTACCGAAAACGATTCGTGTTGTGATCGTTGCCGGTCTTTGATTTCTTTGGCGCGCTTCCTTCCTACTCCATTATCGGTTATTTCACAGATCAACGATTCTTGCAGGTAAAACCGAATCGACAATTCTTTCTTCCCTTCTTTGTGCAAGAGTCCATGCAAAAGTGCGTTTTCGATAAACGGTTGAATCAACATTGGAGGAATCAGAATATCTTCAATGTCATCGGTATCGATTGTAAGCACCAAATCTTCTTTAAATCGCAGTTTTTCCAGTGCCAGGTACAATTCGATGAGCTTGATTTCCTGCTCAAATTCGATGAAATCTTTATCCGAATAGTTGAGCGTTCTGCGCACCAGGTTCGAGAATTTGGTGATAAACGTGTATGAATTGTCAATGTCGCCTTTCAAGACCAAATCCTGAATCGAATTCAAGGAGTTGAAAATAAAATGAGGATTCATTTGCGATTGAATGGCCGTGAGTCTGGATGCATTCAATTCATTGATTTGTTGCGCCTTTTTGCGTTGTATAGCCAATTGCCGGCGAAAAAACAAGATCACAATTCCCAAAACGAGCAAGGTAATTCCGGCGTTGAACCACCATTTTTGATAAAAAGGAGCGGCTACGGAAAACGCATAACTGATCGGGGCGCTAAAAACGCCGTTATTTTCAGCTTTTACGGTAAATACATAATCTCCGGGAGCTAGCGAGTAATAGGTTACATCATGATCTGTGTACGGATTGATCATCCATTCAGTACTCAATCCCTTCAAACGGTAATGGTAGCGAATATTGTCTCTGTTTTTCAACGTGGGAACATGAAATACAAACCTGAACTTCTTTTGGTTGTGATCAAACTTGAAACCTGATTTTCCGTTCTGAAGTTGATCATTGACCAAAATGCGGGATAAAATAAGCTGTGGCGGGTCTATTTCGGAATTGAATCCGGTGAGATCAAAACGTTGCACACCGCGTGAATGCGTTACCCACAACTCACCGTCGTGTATGTGAAAATCAATGATCCTATTTTTCGATAATCCGGATGATTTGTTGATGTAGTGCAGAATCTTTCCGTTCAAATCAAACACCACCAACCCGATCTGCGTGTTGGCATAAATGCGCTTTTGGTACAACTGCAATTTGGAAACAATCAACGTTTCATCGTGTCGTTTCGGTGTTAATCGGCGAAGAACTTTCCCTTTCGAAAAACAAATGATTCCGTGTTTGCGCGTAGAAACATACGTTATATCTCCAGCGCCCAACATATCCGTAGCATTGATTACTTCACCGTGATAGAGCACATTCCGGATCGTTCCGTTCGGATCCATGTATTTTAATCCGGAAGCGGAAGAGATATAAGCATATCCGGTGGTTTTTTCCACTCCAAGTGCGTAGGTTCGTTCTTTCAGCAAAGCATTACTAAAACTCACATCGCCGGTTTTTTCGTGGTAATTCATCCGGAATACACCTATATTAAACGCCAGCAACAGCGTGTTACGATTCAGCGGAACCACATCTTTCAACGAACCGATCGCATAATTGGTTAACTTGTTGGTAGCGCCATCCAATACAGAAAAGCCGCGAACATCACTGACAATTTGGGCGTGTTCCGACCAATAAAAAAGAGTTTCTATTTGTTTGTCTCCTTTGTCCGAAATAACTGAATAGGCGCCATTTTCGTAAGAAAGAATCTGTCCCTTTTGGTTTCCTAAATACAAACGTTTGCCGTTAGCTGAAGAAAACCGAGTAATGGATTGCGTTGCCAATTGCAGTTCCACATCAGACACATTGAGGTCGGGAACCACCAAAACTCCATGATCGAACGTAGAAAACAAATAGTTTCCCTCGTGATCTATGTAGACCGACGAAATCAAATAATCATTAAAGCATTTCATGCCCGAGAAAACAGGTTTCAACTGCCCATCAATGGCCGCGATTCCGGAAATATTGCTGCCTACCCACAGGCGGTCTTCCAGGCAATAATACCGCAAACTTTCGTTCAGCGGATTCCACGCCAGAGTTTTCAAATAAGTCAGCGTAAACAGTTGTTCATCGAAGCGGTAAATCCGTTTATTTTTACTTCCCAGCGCATACACAATTCCATTCAACTGAAAAAAGGTCAAAACAACGCCCGAATCAATTGAAGTTTGATCGTTGATTAACGTTAAACATCTACGAGTCACCTTGCCATGCGCAAAAACAACCACCGAATCGGAGCTGCTGGCATGTTGAATGACACTTCCGTTTTTCAACAAAAACAGATGTCCCAGGTAACAACGCTTTTTAAAATCGGTCGACTGAATCAATTGATTGTTTTCCCCCAATAAATAACTGTTGATACTTGTAGAAATAACCAATTGATTGTCATTGTTAATCAACAAATTCATATCGCTTCCCTTATCGGGAATGTCGAATACCAAGCTGCAATTTCCATTCTTGATCTGAAAAACCTGTTGATTCAGGTTCACACAATAAATAACTCCTTGTTGGTTGATGACAAAATTATAGACAGAACCGCCTTTCATTTCATCGCATTCTACCTTCGAAAAGGTGTAACCATCGTGTTTGTAGATTCCTTCATCGGTGGCAAACCAATAATTGTGATCCGTATCCTGAATCATGCTGTAAATATCAATTCCTTCAAATTGCTCTTCCGCAAACAGGAAATAAGCAGGTTGCTGCGCAGTCGATTGAAACAGCAGTGTGGCGAAAAGAATGAAAATCACATATCTATACACTTTACAAATATAAAATTAGCTGTGAGCTTCATCGATTAAAATCAAGGAAGTGAATGATTTTGTAATGAATGGACAGGTATAAGGGCGTGAGACGAATCGGTATATAATCACAATCCACACCCATTAACAATACTTCATAGTTGAATCACAGTGGAGGTAATTTTTCTATTGTTTATCATTCTGCAAAGCAGAATAATCTTTGCGCCCTCCGCGCCTCTGCGTTGGTATTATTTCACCGCAATGCTTACGCTAATCGCATGTCGCCAATAGCTTTAGCGATGGCACAAGCTACAGCGAAGACGCAGAGACGCAAAGTGCGCAAAGAGTTGCACTTGTTCAACTTGTGTGATACTAAAATTGCTGATTTTCTGATTTGGGTGCGGATAATACATATAACCCAACGAATCCCGCGCCTATTGTATACCTGTCTCGCGCCTACTATAAAACCAGTCGAAATGTCAAAATATCCTAAAATTCCATTCTAATATCAGGGGAAATATACATTTACTGTATTGAATGTAACCGTTCAGATTGCTGCTTAAATGGAATCCCTCCTTCCACTCTATGCTTCCTATCGGAATTGATTCTTTCAGGATTTAATTTTACTAATTATGGAACATTTTTTTATGAATTATTGGTGGATTTTCGTAGTCGCCCTTTGCTTGGTACTCTACAAATTCATTTTGCGGTTTCTCTTCGGAATGGTGATCGTTCCCGAAGATAAAATCGGTTTGGTAACCAAAAAATTCGTCTTATTCGGCGATAACAAAGAGTTGCCCGACGGTCGAATCATCGCCACATTGGGTGAGGCAGGTTTTCAAGCCAAAACACTAGCTCCGGGATTGTATTTCTGGAAATGGGTGTGGCAGTTTGAAATCACGATGGAGTCATTTACCGTTATTCCGGAGGGGAAAATTGGGTTGGTGATGGCCAAAGACGGTGCTGAAATTCCAACGGGAAATATCTTGGGTCGCCGGGTGGAATGCGATAATTTCCAGGATGCGGATTTGTTTTTGAAAAACAACGGACAACGTGGTCGTCAAACCAATTACATCACAGCGGGTTCATACCGTCTCAACACAATGTTGTTTCAAATTTCGATCACCGAAATGGTGCGTATCCATGAAAGTATGGTGGGAATTGTAACAACACTCGACGGACAACCGATCGATGCCGGACAAATTGCGGGAAAAGTGGTAGAGGGCCACAACAATTTCCAAAATTTCGATTCGTTTTTGGAATTGGGCGGAAACAGAGGTTTGCAACCGACGGTAATTCTGGCCGGTTCGTATAACTTAAATCCATGGGCGGTTCAGGTAGAAGAAACACCGATGACCGAAATTCCGATCGGATATGTGGGCGTAGTGATTTCGTATATCGGACAAGACGGACACGATTTGACCGGTGCCGATTTCAAACATGGAAATATCGTAGAAAAAGGATACAAAGGTGTTTGGTTGGAACCGTTTGGTCCGGGTAAATACCCGATCAATAAATATGTAATGAAAGTTGAATTGGTGCCAACCACCAACCTGGTGTTGAACTGGGCTACGGCACGCAGCGAATCGCACAACTTAGACAAACATTTGTCTACCATTACCGTGCGATCCAAAGACGGTTTCCCGTTCAACCTCGACGTTTCACAGATCATTCACGTGCCAACCAACGAGGCTCCGAAAGTGATTGCCCGTTTCGGGAACATGGTGAACCTGGTTTCTCAAGTATTGGAACCGACGATTGGTAACTATTTCCGTAACTCGGCCCAAGACAGCGATGTAATTGCCTTCCTGAGCTCGCGTAAAGAACGTCAGGAATCGGCCAAAGAACACATCAAGAAAGTGTTAGACGAATACAACGTAAACGCCGTAGACACCTTGATTGGAGATATCGTTCCGCCGGAATCGCTGATGAAAACGCTCACCGACCGAAAAATAGCCGAAGAGCAAAAGGTGACGTATGAAACGCAAAAACAAGCGCAGGAAACACGTCAGGGGATGGAAAAGGAAACGGCCATCGCCGACATGCAGAAAGACATCGTAAAAGCACAACAGAGTGTTGAAATTGCCGAACGAACCGCTCATGCAGCCGTGAAAAAATCGGAAGGTGATGCTA